>JAVEPB010000163.1 GCA_030922375.1 bacterium
TCTCTATGTGGGAATGACCCGGGCGAAAGAGATTTTAATGCTCTCATGGGCAATGGAGCGTCGGCCCGATAGCGGCTCTGGAAGCTGGGAAGCCCGGCCCAGCCGATTTTTATCCTCCTTGGATGATGACCTGATTCCCCTCGACGCGCCCCGGCCACCGGATTCGTCGGGCGAGCGCAGATTTGGGAGCAGAAGAGGGCAGGGCCGGGGCTTGGCTCGTTCCCTTAAAAAAGAACAAGGTGAATCGAAAGTGCCCTCGATAGCATTGGGACCATTTGCGCCTGGGGCCCAGGTGGTTCATTCAAAATTCGGCGAAGGCCGAATTAAATCACGGAGCGGCACCGGGGATCGGGCAATTGTAACCATTGAGTTCAAGCAGGTGGGAACAAAGAAACTTGTTCTCAAGCATGCTCACTTGTCCCCATTGAGCAGTGGACCCGTGCGAGATGGCGTTGACTGCGGAGAAACCCCAAAGGTATAACCGCTTTGGGAGGTAAACAGGATGGCGATTTCACGCGCTGATGTGCTCCATGTATCACGGCTTGCCCGGCTGCAGCTCAACGAGAGCGAAATCGAGAAGTTCACTTCGCAGCTTGGAAGTATTCTCGAATACATCTCGATCCTGAATGAACTCGATACAGAGGATGTCCCTCCCACGGCGCATGTCCTCGAAATTACAAACGTATTCAGGGACGATGTTGTAAGCGCCTCTCCCATTGAAGGGATGGAGCAGATGGCTCCCGACTTTTCCGCGGGTCATTTCCGCGTCCCGAAAGTTATTGAATAGCGCCGTATTTCGAGCGGGCTATGGCCTACAACTCACTCCAACAATTTGTTTCCGATTTGGACCGCGCCGGGGAACTGCGCCGGATAACGGCTCCAGTAAACATTGAACTGGAAATTACCGAAATCGCCGACCGTTGCGTAAAGGCGGGTGGGCCCGCCCTTCTTTTTGAAAATCCTGTCGCCCCCGGAGGTGAGCGGTACGATATTCCGGTTTTGATTAACGCCTATGCGTCCGATATGCGGATTTCCATGGCCCTTGGCATAGAGAGCCTCGAGGCGGTCGCGGGAGAGGTTGTCGAACTTCTCGAAATTAAGCCTCCCGAGGGTATTGTCGAAAAAGTGAAGATGCTGCCCAAGTTGGCTCGCCTTGCCTCGTTTTCTCCCAAATCTGTAACCTCGGCTCCCTGTCAGGAAATCGTCGAGACGAATAATCCCGATTTATTTACTCTCCCTGCGATTAAGTGTTGGCCCGAGGACGGAGGCCGTTACATCACACTGCCCCATGTGTACTCGCGAAACCCACGGACGGGCCGGCGTAATGTCGGGATGTACCGTGTGCAAATTTTCGATTCGGTGACGGCGGGGATGCATATGCACCTCCACCATGACGGTGCGCAAAATTTTCGGGAAAGCACGGGAAGGGGGCAGCGAATGGAAATGGCCGTAGCCCTCGGTGGAGATCCAGTTTATGCCTATGCGGCGAGCGCCCCTCTGCCGCCGGGGATTGACGAGTTGACGCTGGCGGGTTTTCTCAGAAAAAAAAGCGTCAATTTAACAAAGTGCAAGTCGGTTGATGTAGAGGTTCCTGCGGACTCGGATATCGTAATTGAAGGTTATCTTGAGCCGGGGGAACTGCGCGAGGAGGGACCTTTCGGCGATCACACAGGCTGGTATTCCCTGGCGGACGATTATCCGGTTTTTCATGTGACGGCGATTACTCGTCGGAGGGAGGCCATCTATCCGACCACCATCGTTGGAAAGCCGCCCATGGAGGATTATTGGCTGGGCGGGGCGACGGGGCGGATTTTTCTGCCGTTGATGAAGATGCAACTGCCTGAAATCGTGGACGTGCATATGCCCGCCGAAGGCGTATTTCACAACATGGTAATCGTCTCGATTCGAAAAGCGTATCCGTATCATGCCCGGAAGGTGATGTTCGCGTTGTGGGGAATGGGCCAGATGTCGCTCGCCAAATGCATTGTGATCGTCGACGAGGATGTGAACGTTCATGATACCAGCGAGGTCGCCTGGAAAGTATTAGGCAGCATTGACCCTCAGCGGGATTTTGTTTTCGTGGACGGCCCCGTGGACGCTCTGGAACATGCCTCGGCGCGTCCTCATATCGGCTCCAAGGTAGGGATTGACGGAACGAAAAAATGGTCGAGTGAGGGCTATGAACGTGAGTGGCCGGACGAAATTGTGATGAGTGACGATATTCGGGAAATGGTGACGCGGCGCTGGAAGGAATATGGCCTTGACGTCTGAGACGGCGAACCGGGAAAGCGGCCTCGGGGCGAGTTTGCGTCAATTTATGCGGATGGTGAAATTCGAGCACACTATTTTCGGATTGCCGTTCGTGTTCATGGGAGGCGTTCTCGCCGCAAAAGGGTTGCCGTCGGCTCATGCGTTTTTCTGGATGATCGTCGCGGCGACCGGAGCGCGTAATTTCGCGATGTCCCTAAATCGTTTCGCCGACCGCCATTTCGACCCGGAAAATCCCCGAACCCGGGACCGGATTGAATTTCAGGGACTGCTCGGCTCGATGAAGATCTGGGTGTTGATGTTCGCTTTCGCGGGGGTTTTTATCCTTTCCTCGTGGATGTTGAATCCGCTGGCTTTTTATTTGTCGTTTGTTGTTGTCGGTGTAATTATCATTTACAGCTATTCGAAGCGGTTCACCTCGTTTTCCCATCTTTTCCTCGGGTTTGTTCTAGGCGCTGCCCCGGCGGGCGCCTGGGTCGCGGTGCGCGGCGAGTTGGGGTGGGTGCCGATTCATCTTTTCGCGGGGGGCATGCTCTGGGTGGCGGGCTTTGATGTGATTTACTCTTGTCTCGATGTGGATTTCGATAAATCCAGAGGTCTTTATTCATTCCCCCGTCTTTTAGGCGTTCGCGGAGCTCTTGTTGCATCCGCTGTTGCTCATGCCGGAACCGTTTTGTTTTTATTCCTTGCCGGAAGAGGGGCGGACCTCGGGACATTGTATTGGCTGGGCTTGGTTACCGCGTCGGCGCTCCTGGTGTGGGAGCATTGGGTGGTCCGTCCAGACGACCTGAGCCGGGTCGATCTTTCTTTTTTCAATATCAATGCCTGGGTGTCAGTGATAATTTCGGCGGGTGCGATAGCAGACGTTTTCCTCGCAAGCCGGTGAGGGATGGTTGTGCCCGTCAAAATCGAACGCGATGATGTGCGGGAGATGTTCTCGGAAATCGCACCCACCTACGACTTGTTAAACCAACTCCTCAGTTTTGGAATTGACCGCTTCTGGAGGAGAATGGCCATTCGTTCCCTTCTGGATAGGTTTTCCTTTGGTCAGCCCGCGCGGCTTCTAGATCTCGCTACCGGAACCGGCGATGTCGCTCTCGCTGTGCGGCGCCGCTTGCTTGGCTCCACGGACCTGCGAATTGTAGGGGCCGACCTCGCGTTCCAGATGCTTGTCCTTGGCCGGAGGAAGGCGGACCGGCGCGGTTTGGGCGTTGATTTTTTGCAAGCCGACGCCCTTTCGCTTCCATTTTCCGAGGGTACTTTCGATGGGACGGTCATTGCCTTCGGAATTCGAAATCTGGAGGACCGGCTAGCAGGCTTGCGTGAGGTGGTTCGGGTCCTACGGCCGGGGGGAAGGCTCGTTATCCTCGAATTCGGATCGCCGGGGGGGTTATTTGGCTGGATATATCACTTCTATTTCCGATGGATTTTGCCGGTTGCGGGGCGTCTGGTTTCGGGCCATTCCACCGCCTATAACTACCTTCCCTCCACGGTCTCTTCGTTTCCCTCTCCTGCCGTCATGCGCGGCATGCTTCAGGAGGCGGGCTTTACCAACGTGCGAAACCGCCCTCTGACAGGTGGGATTGTGCAGCTTTATGTGGGAGAGCGTCCCGGGGCCGGTTTGTAGTTCTCAGTAAGAGGGTTCTGACTTTTTGCATTTCCCGGTGTGGAAAACGGGAGTTAGCCTCTCCCGGGCAAGGAGCGGCATTGCCTCCGCGTGACGAATTATTTTTTCATCATCGGGAAGACCTGCGACTCCGGTATGGACCGAGACGGCGAGGTCCGTCGGCTCGTCGCTGGGAGCGGTCCTTGCCTTGTCCGAGATGATTTCGGTGAGCGTGTGCAAGCCCTCGGGCGCCGTGTTTGAGGCTACGAGGAGAAGCTCATCCGCCGCCCAGCGTCCGAGTATATCCCCGGTGCGAATATTCGAGGAAAGAAATCCCCCTAGCGCCCTAACGGCCGAAGGGGAGAGCGCCTCGCTTTTGGAATCCTCCTCGTTCACGTGCAATGGTTTTGCTTGAATCACTAGGCACGAAAGTGGCGCGTTGTACCGGCGGGCGCGGGCGAAGGACTCGGTGAGGTGGTGAATCAGGTAGAGGCGGTTGTAGAGGCCGCTCTCCTCGTCGACGAGCTTGAGCCAGTGGTTGGAGCGATCCGATAACATTACGCAAATATCTCCGTTGACGGCCGGTGAGGCGGGTGTGGATACCACCTGTTCCGGGGTAAATCCCGTTTCTAGCGGTGGAGCGCTCCGACATGGCCCAAATCTCCCCCGAAGTCGGACGTTCCCGCCTATAGATATTGCAATCTTTATGCCCGCGAATTCCTCCCTCCGATCCGCTAAATTCCGGGTATTTCCGCCTATAAAGACTCGGTTTAGCCGGAATTTTCATCCCTCTTGCTGGGAAATTGACGCCACCCCCCCAGGTGAGAGGCTTACTCCCGGGTGAGGGGCTCACTCCCGGGTATTAAGGTTCCATGCCCCAGGGGAGTTGTTCCTAAAATCTCAGAGGCAGTGGTCCCCCGGTCCCGGTTGCTCCTCTCACCCGGAGCGAGAGTGTGGAGCCTGAGGGTGTGGAGCCCGAGGGGCCATGCTGGTAACCTGCCGGTAAGGGGAGCCGTTTCACTTCAAGGGAGATCAGCCGGATGAAATACGCCAAGGGCGAGGTCAGGGAGTACGCGAAGGAAGCCCTCCGGGGAATCTGGACATCTCTTCCCTATCACTTCACCGAGAACGATACCCTCGACGAGGCGGCCATCCGCCGCAACGTCGATATCGTCATCGACGATCTCCAGGTGGACGGCCACTACAGCGACGGCAACGTCGCCGAGTTCTGGTCCATGCCCCTCGAGGAGCGAAAACGTGCCCAAGAGGTCATGCTCGAGGCCACGGCGGGCCGCACCCCCCTTATGGCTGGCACCCACCACCAGTCGGCAAAAGAAGCCCTTGCCCTCACCCGCCACGCCCAGGACATCGGCTGCGACTTCGCCATCCTCCTCACTCCTTATATCGCCTCGAACAACGACCGATCCGTCCTCGCGTATTTCCGCTACATCGCCGAGCGGGTCGATATCGGCCTCGTCCTGTTCAACTCCCCGGGCGCGACCTATCCGATCAGCCCCGAGCTTGCCGGCGAGCTGGTTAAGATTTCGAACGTCTGCGCGATGAAGCAGGCCGACCACAACCCCTACACCACCCTCCGCCTTCAGGAAGAGGTGGGCGACATCATCCAAATCAGCGTCGCTGACGAAAACGTCTGGTTCCACAACATGACCCAGCTCGGCCACCGCTGGCTGCTCACCTACACCCCGCACATGTACCAGGTGCCCGGCTGGCTCCCGATCAAGGAATACACCGATCTCGTCATCGCCGGAGAGATCGCCCGCGCAGCCGAGGTCTCGGCCGGCCTCACCCCGATCCGCATGGCCAACGCCAAATGGATCATGGAGCCCTGGCGCAAGGGGAACATGTCCCAGAGCGCGATGAAGACCTGGATGGAGCTCATCGGGATGGCGGGTGGCCCCGTACGGCCCCCGGTGATACCGATCTCGGACGCCGAGCGCGAGGCCCTCAAGGCCGACCTCGAGCGGGTGGGGCTCCTCCAAAAGGCGAGGTCCAGCGTCTAGCGGGTCTAACCCCGGATAACCCGATAATTTCTCGGGTTCCCCCCCGATCCAAACCGCAAGTGCCGCGAAATGCGGGCTTCTCGCTCCTCACTCGGTGTCACCTCGCTCCTCACTCGGTGTCATGCGCACAAGATTCGTTTTTTCCCCGAAAATCCACCGCCCGGAAATGCGCCCACTTGAGTATCTATTCATTCCACAAAGAATTCCGAATTCGGTGGGCATTTCACGGACAGGGCAGGGCCGTCGGCCGAAAATAAAGGGCTTCAAGTGGACCGTTGTCTTCCCGAGGCAAGGGTAGGGGCACGTCGGTAGGGCCGTTGGGTCTCCGGTTCGATAGTCGTTGTTTCGAGTCCTGCCCTGCCCACCAAATCAAAACACCCCCCGGGTTTCGGTCCGGGGGGTGTTTTGTGTCTGAGGGATTCTTAATAAGTCTCGATCGTCACGTCTACGGGGACAGAGCCCGAGACCACATCATAGACGGGCGAGAACATCGCCAGCTCACGAAGTGTTTCCGTGTCGGCGTCTGATTTCACCCGCATCTGAACCCGGATGCCCTGGTATCCCTTCCGGCCCTCGTCCGAAATCCCGAGGAAGCCGCGGAGGTCCAGATTACCCTCAAGAGACGAGTCGATGGCTTTGATGGCGATGCCCCGCGCGGCCGCGTGATAGACCATCGAGGTGGTGAGGCACGACGCGAGACCATGCAGGATGAATTCGACGGGGTTCGGCCCGGCATCCTGGCCGAGGAGGACCGGGGGTTCATCCGCATCGAGGACGAAGGGGGCGGTCCGGGTTGCATCCTCCAAGCGGCATCCGTAGAACCCCTTGATCTGGGACTGGTTGTGCCCACCGTCAATCCACTTGTTATTGGCCCGGAACTGGAATTTGGCTAGCCCCGTGTCTCCCTGAATGGCTTTGATGGTGTCGATTACCCCGGTGACGTTGACACCGTTCATCATGACGGGGGCTTCCTGGACAGCTTTCTGATTAGTCATTGTTTTTTCTCCCTTTAAGTCAGTTTCGTTTCATGAAATGAGCGTATATTCTCCATGTGTTGCAACGCGCTCGTATAATGGGAGTTGACAGCCGCCCTATCTAGGTGGATTTTTACTAAAAAGAGTCCTTTTGTGCCAAATTATGAGATTGCGGATGGAAAATGACAGCCCTGCCCCGGTCGAAGCCCTGATTGTCGCCGTTCCGGAGACGGCGGGTTCTGCGCTCTACGGGATGATCGATGTGCTCGCGGCGACGGGAAATCTCTGGCAGCTTCTTGTCGGAGAAGAGCTCGGACGAAGGCTGATTCGGCCCCGCATTGTATCGCCATCGACCGAGAGTTTTTTGTGCGGAAATGAAATTCCGGTGGTACCGCATATCGGGGTCGAAGCGGACCCGGCCGGCGAGATCGTCATCCTCCCGGAACTTTGGCTGGCACCCGATGAAGACATGAAGGGACGCTATCCCGAATTGATGGATTGGATCCGCCGGCGCTACAAGGCGGGCGCGATGCTCTACTCTGCCTGCTCCGGTTCGATCATGCTGGCGGAGACGGGACTGCTCAATGGCTTGCCGGCGTCCTCCCATTGGGGTTATGCGGACTTGTTCCGCAAAAGCTACCCGGAGGTCGCGTTCCGCCCCGAAGCGGTTATGACGTTCGCCGATACGGAGGGGCGCATCGTCACCGCCGGGGGGACCACCTCATGGCATGACCTTGCCATCCACATTATTTCGCGGCACTGCAGCCCCGGCGAGGCGGTGCGTATTGCCAAGGTGTATCTCCTCAAGATGCATGGCGAGGGACAGCTTCCCTATGAAAGCTTGGTACGCCGCAATCCGCATGCGGATGCGGTCGTGCGGAAGTGCGAGGAGTGGCTGGCCCAGCACTTTCGGGAGCAGAACCCGGTCGGTGGCACGGTTGCCGCCTCCGCCTTGAAAGAGCGGACGCTGAAGCGCCGCTTCAAGACGGCGACCGGACTGTCGCTGATGGACTATGTGCAGAATCTCCGAGTGGAGGAGGCGAAGCGCCTGCTAGAGACGAGCCGGACTGCCATCGACGCGATCAGTTTTGAGGTGGGCTATGAAAATCCTGGTTTTTTCCGGCGCCTGTTCAAGCGCCAAACCGGGCTCACCCCGGGCCAGTACCGCCGGATGTTTCAATCACTCACCCTCGGCGGTGAATTTCAAACGGACGCTGAAAAACTCTGATCCACCCAACTCACTTGGGAATGATGTCCCTGTCGAGAGTTGGAGACGGGGGTAGAATCCATAACTCCTGGGCGATGAGACCGAAAAAAAGGGTTTCAAGTGGAAGGTTGCCTTCCCAAGGCAAGAGAAGGAGCGTCAGCAGGGCCGTCGGGTCTCCGCCCTGAATATTTTTGGAGTTATTTCATCTTGGGTTATAATGGATTTGTCCAACGCCTTAAATAATGAATGAGCTTTTTCTCTGGCAAGATGAGAATCAAGGCAAAAAGGAGAGCACATGGAATTTGGTGACACATGCGGCACACGAATCGTGGCTATTTCATGAAAAAACATATCCTGGCAGCCTGGGTGGTCGTTCTGGCCTTTTTAGCATCGTCTGGCTCCGTCCACGGCGGTAATGGTCTGACGATCATTACGGAGGACTACCCACCCCTCAACTTTGTCGAGAACAATGTGCTCAAGGGGCCAGCGGTCGATATTGTCAGGGCCATCAAGGACAGACTGAAAGATGTGAGCAAGATTAAAGTCTATCCTTGGGCGCGCGGCTACCACATCCTCGAAAACCGTAGAAACACGGCCCTGTTCTAGACCACACGCTCCAAGGTGAGAGAAGGGAAATTCAAATGGGTCGGCCCTCTCGCTGAAAAAAAGATCGGCCTTTACGCGAAGGCGGACTCAACAATCAAGCTGGAAAAAATCGAGGAAGCGAGAAAATTCCTGATCGGCGTTCAACGCTCAGGCCACGGGATGCAATACCTCAAAGCCAGGGGCTTTAAGAATTTTGACCCATCGACGAAACCTATCGCCAATCTCAGAAAGTTGCTCCGAGGCAACAACGACCTTTGGTTCTCGAGCAACGCAACCATCGCGGGGAACTGCAGGAGGGTGAATGTCAAAAATTGTCAGGCGAAAATCAAGCTGGTCCTCCTCGTCGAGAACACGTTCATGTCCATCGCCTTCAACAAACAAACCCCAGACTCCGTCATCGATCTTTGGCAGGGAACCTACGACGCGCTCTACCGCGGAGGAATCATCAAAAAGATTTTAAAGGCGCACGGCCTGTTAAGTCTCTACCCGTCCAATCTTCGGGATAGTCCTCGATAGGGCCAGTAATTCCGTACTGATCATCCGTCTCCATGCAAGAGTGCGGGCAAAGGTAGGGCCGTTTGGTCACCGCCCCAAATATTTTATGGGATTATTATTTTTTGGGTTATAGTGAATTCGTCCAGCGAATTGAATAATATGCGAGCTTTTTCTCTGTAAAGATGAAAATCGAAGCAGAAGGAATAGCACATGTATTTTGGGGACAAATGCGGCACCCGAATCATGGCTATTTTGTTTTTCATGGCCTTTTTAATTCTTTACTCCCCTCCTTCTTACCCGGCGGCCCGGTTAACGCTTGTGACACCTAAAAATACCATCGACACCGTGATAAGCGAGGTGATCGTCCGGAAGGCTTACCGGCGGATAGGTATTGACGTCACCATCGAAAAATATCCGGCGGAAAGGGCGATTCGCCTCGCCAACCGCGGCGTGGTCGATGGAGAAGTCCAGCGAATTGACGGCATTTCAAAAAAGTACCCGGATCTAATTCAGGTTTATCCGCCGATTAATTATATCGATGCTTCGGTGTTTTCCCGGTATGAGAGTTTCGAAGTGCGGGGATGGGAGAGTCTTCGGTCCTATCGAATTGGAATAATTCGAGGGATTAAGTTTGCCGAGCGAAACACCAAAGGCATGAACGTGGCGAAGGTGGGGGGCTATCAAAGATTGTTCAGAATGCTGAATGGAAATCGTATAGATGTGGCCGCGTCTCCGCGGGTCAACGGTTGGTTCCACATCAAGCGGTTGAAATTAACCGGGATTAAGGAAATTAAACCACACATTATGCGTTTTGATTTATTTCACTACCTCCACAAGAAAAACGCAAAAATCGTCCCCATGATTTCGAACGTATTTTAAAGGATGAAAGAATCGGGAGAGCTGGCCGGGTTGAGGTCGCATGTCATATCGGTTCTCTTAAAGCGGGCGGGAAAAGGTCTTGGGGTTTGTGATGAGGATTATTTATGTTTCGGAAATGCCGGAAAATAGAAGGGATGCGGCTCGCTACTTATTTATGAGTGAATAGGATGGTGCCCGGGATGTTTCGATTTAATTCGATTCGCGGAAAACTTCTGGCGATTTACGTGCCCGTCACCTGCCTGAGTATATTAATTCTTTTTTCCATCCTCGAATTCCGGTTTTACCAAAACCAGCGGGCCGACCTTTTGATCCGGTTCGATCGGTTGGTGGCCCTCCAAAGCCTCCCTGTTGCGGAAGCGATGTGGGAGTACGACACAGACAAAGTTCAAAGCCTGCTCGACGACATGAAGTCTCTTCCGTATGTGCGTGGCGCCGCGGCCTACGACAATTGGGGAGAGATACAGGGGAAGGTGGGCCAATATGATTCCGTGCCGGAATCGCCTGAATTCAGAAAAGACCGAAAACTATTGATAAAAAGAAATCCCCAATTCCGGCAATTCACGGGGAGGTTGGTCGTTGTTATTCACGGCGACGATATTTGGAAGGAGGTCAAAGTCCATATCAAAGCCACCGCGCTGAATCTTTTCGTTTTGGCGGCTATGCTGGTCGGGGTGACAATGTTTGTTACCCGCGAAGTAATCGGGAAGCCGATTGAACGCCTGAAAACCTCCATCGATCGAATGAGAACCGAAAACGTCCGCGAAAGCGTGGAATGGGAAAGTTCCGATGAACTCGGAGAGGTCGTCCGCGCTTACAATGAAATGCAGAATAAACAAGTTGCCGCGGAAAGTGAGCTGAAAAAACACCAAGAAGACCTCGAGGATATTGTCAGGGTAAGGACACAAGAATTAGCGGAAAGCGAACAGCGTCTTCTGTCTATTCTTGAGTTTAGTCCTATCGGAACCCAAATTGTCCTGAATCAGGATTTGAAAGTTGTGTATGCCAATGATCGTTTGCTCGAAATGAGGGGAGTCACCAGAGACGAGTATGTTGGTAGACCTGCGTCTTCGAAGTATTTTGCTGATTCCGGTCAACAAAAAAAGATAATTGAGCAAATGAAATCGGGAAAAGATATTATTGATCAGGAATTTCAATTGAAGCGGGAAGACGAAAGCACTTACTGGGCGCTCATGACGGTATTTAATACCCAATACGGCGGTGAGCCGGCCCGCATATCCTAGTATTACGACATTACCGATCGCAAGCGCATTCAGCAATCGCTGGAATTCGTGCAGTATGCCGTCGATCATGCGGTTGACATGGCCTTTTGGCTTACCCTCGAAGATGCCCGGCTATTCTACGTCAACTCTACCGGTGCCAAACGAATGGGCTATACGCAGGAAGAGATGGTCGGTATGCAGATCTCGCAGATCGACCCGGAGTTTCCGGCAGAACGGTGGCCGGAGTTTGCCGACCGGCTCAGGTCCGGCGAACCCTTGGTATTCGAGTCGACACACAAAACCAGGGATGGCCAACGCTATCCTGTGGAGATCACGGCGCAATATGTTGAGTTTGGTGATGAAAAGCAGGTTATCGCCTTTGCCCGTGATATTACTGATCGCAAGCGCGATCAGGAGGAATTGGCCAACATGTCGATGGAGGCAAGCCTCCTTTACCGGTCCACCCGGATAGCGGAGGAGGCGAGCACTTTCAATGATACCTTGCAGGGCGTGGTGAAAATCTTCTGCGAAATAATTGGCTGGCCGGTGGGCCATGTCTACCTCATTTCCGACGATGACGAAACCTTGCTCGAGCCGACGGATATCTGGCATCTGGATGATCCGGAATCCTATACCAAGTTTCATGAAGTGACTCAAAGAACCACTTTCAAGATTGGCGAAGGGCTTCCTGGGCGGATTCTGGAATCTACAAAACCTGCCTGGATAGTCAACGTTCAGACCGATCCCAATTTCCCCCGTAACCAAAAAGCCACCAGCATTGAGGTCAAAGGTGCTTTCGGCTTTCCGATCAAAGTCCAGGGCAAAGTCTTCGCGGTATGTGAATTTTTTGCTTTGGAAGAAATGGAATCCAATCCGCATTTCCTCAGTCTTGCGGGGCCGGTTGGCGATCAAATCGGACGGATTTTCGAGCGAAAACTGGCCCAGCAGGAGGTGGCCAGTCAGAATGCAATCATCAAAACCATCATGGAAAATATGAATCAGGGAATTTTGATGGTTGACCGCGATATGAACATTGTTACTTCAAACCCCGGTTTTGATGAAATTTTGGGTATTGACGCTGACTGGCGCGATCGTTTCTCCACTTATCGGGAAATAGTGACCTACTTTTACGAAGAGATTGTCGGCGCGGAAAACGCGGCGGAAATTATTGAGCGGGCTGTGGACATAGTCCGTTCCGGAAACACGATGGTGCACGAGCAAGAAATTCAAGACGGGCGCTTTATGGAAATGAGGCAAACCAAACTGGATGACGGTGGTGTCGTCCGCACCTACACGGACACGACCGATCGCAAGCAGGCTGAGGAAATATTACGTGAGAGCGAAGAGCGTCTTCTTGCCATGCTGGACGGCAGTCCCGTTGGCGTACGAATCGTGCGAGATAGCGACTCGATAATCATCTTTGCCAATGCCCGCATGGAAGAACTCTTTCACCTCAGTAAAGAGGATTTTCTCGGAACCAAAACCGGGGATTACCATGTTGATCTGAATAATCAAGAGGCCATTGTTGCGCGTTTCAGAAAAGAAGGCTTTGTAAGGGATGCCGAGGTTCAAATGAAGCGCCCTGACGGGGGCACTTTTTGGGCGTTGTTGTCGATCGCTCCGTTCGAATACGAGGGCGAGCCGGCGCGGTTGGTCTGGTTCTACGAGATCACAAAACTCAAGGAGACCGAGGAAAAACTCCTTGAAGCGCGTAGCGAGTTGGAGAGTCGCGTCGAGGAGCGAACGCAAGAGCTTCGCCGGGAAATCGTCGAGCGGCAAAACGCCGAGGAGAAACTGAGGAATGCGGAAAAAATGCAGGCGCTGGGGACCTTGGCCGGGGGCATCGCCCACAATTTCAACAACGCGCTGGTTCCCATAATTGCCTTAAGCGGAATAGTGCAGCGGAAAATTCCGAAGGAGAATCCCAACCACGAAATGCTCGGCAAAATCGCCGAGGGCGCCGAGCGCGCACAAGACTTGGTGGCACAGATCATGTCTTTCAGCCGTCAGGATGAGAGCAAGCTGGAAAATGTTGATGCCACTGCGTTGGTGTAAGGTTCCATCGGCCTCCTCCGTTCCATCGCACCCTCGACCGTTAAAATTATCGAGCGCTTTGAAAGGGATATGGGGGAGGTTTGCGCGGACAAAGCCCAGATTGAGAGTGTGATTATGAACTTGGTTTCCAACGCGTTCGACGCGATGGAGGGGAAGCCGGGCAGGTTGGAAATATTGCTTTCGCAGGTCGAGCTGGACAAGAACGACACCGATTCCGACGCCGACCTCGAAGAGGGGCGATACGCGAAAATCCGGATTGCCGACACCGGATCCGGCATGGACGAGGATTGCATGAAGCGAATATTCGAACCTTTTTATACAACCAAGAAGGTGGGAACCGGAACGGGGCTGGGCCTTTCGACTGTCTATGGAATCGTGACCAATCACGGTGGGACCATCAAAGTATCGAGCGAGTTAGGCGTTGGCACGACTTTCGACGTTTACCTTCCGCTCGTTGCCACCGAGGTTGAACATGAAGTATCCGCGAGGGGAGATTGAAACATGGCACGAATTCTTGTCATCGACGACGATGAATTGGTCCGCTTTACATTGAAGACAATTTTGGAAGAGGACAATCACGAGGTGGCAGTTGCAAAAGATGGTGTCGAAGGGACTGCGCTGTTTACGTCACAACCGTACCCACTGGTCATTACCGACCTTATTATGCCGGAAAAAGAAGGCATGGAGACAATCATCGAATTGAGGAAGAATTACCCGGACACCAAGATCATCGCGATTTCGGGCGGAGGGCAAATGGGGGTTTCAAATCTTCTGAAAGTCGCCCAGAGAATTGGCGCCGATCAAGCGATCGCAAAACCATTCGGGAGGGACGAGGTTTTGGATTGCGTGAAAGAATGTTTGGAGAGCTAGACCCGCTTTGGCTTTGCGAGCCGCCGTCGCCGCCTTGATGGCGGTTCTCGCACCCCGAGCCGCTGTCAGCCTCTGAGGCTCTTGGGGATTCCGCTCTCGCAGGGCGTGCCGGTCTGGCAAAGCCCGCAGCCGTAGCCCTCGAAGCCGTAGGCCTCTTTCACGTGGGGGCCGCAGATATCCCTGACGTGTGGCTGGCAAAGCAACTTATCGTGTCCCTCCGCGTTCACCGCGGCAACCGGGCAGCGCTTCGCGCACGACATGCAATCGAAGCCGTTGAAGTGGAGGCAATAGGCGCGGTGGTGGTCGTAGGGACGCGGGGTGGGCGGAACGCCGACCCTGGCGACCACCGATCCGAGGCGGTGGGCCTTGCCCACCGGGGTGATCAGGCCGTCGCACAGGCCGAAAGTGCCCAGGCCCGAGGCGTAGGCGGCGTGGCGCTCCGACCAGCGCGAGGCGAAGCCGTACTTCGGCGACTCCTCCGTCGACCAATGGGGCGAGAGCGGGGGGGAGACCGCCTGTATTCCCGCCCGGCCCAGCTCCTCCACCACGTGCTTCCTCAAGAGGACGATGAACGCCTCGCCCATGATGCGCGCCCTCGCCCAGCGCTCCGAGGGGTAGATTCTCTCCCGCCTGTTGTCCAGCTTGGTCGCCCTCAGATGGGGGAGGACCCAGGAGACGACCGTGAGGTCCCCGGCGGCGGCCGGCTCTTCCGGGAAGGTGAGGTTGAAGATCTCCTCGGGTGTGTAGTGAAAGGGCCCGACGTGATCCTTGTACTCCTCGTACAGGGAGTCGGCCCCGCTGGAAAAACCCACCAGGGGGGTCTCCCATGCCTTGTCGCCCGAGGGGTTGCGCATGGAATTCTCGGGCGAGTTCTCGACGAAATCCTTGATCAGGGACTCGATCCGGGCCGCCGCTTCTATCGAAGTGGTATAGGTGGTGGACATGGGCGTTCTCCCGTCCCGGGAAGGTTTTTTGCTCTAACGATCTCGCGTCAGCGCGTCGAATACCCTGGAATTATGCGGCAACGCTCATAATTTATCAAATTTCGACCTTATTTTCCTTTTTTGGCGGCGCCTCATCCATCCTGCCCGTTTTTCTGTCATTCCGGGCCCATGGGCCGCGCTCGGGACAGGCATCGTGAGGGGTAAGGGGAGGGGGGTGCGGAAAACCCCCCGTTCCTCGCGGAACGACCAGCAAAACCATCAATCAGCAAAACCCTTCGTTCCTGTCGGAGGGCGCTCGCCGGCCCCCCACCTCGCCGGAACGACCCTCAATCCTTCGTGACGCCCTCGATGGGGAAGGGGGCGCCGTTCACTTCGACGGTGGAGTTGAGCGGTACGGGCTGGACGATCAGGCCCTCGGCGAAGCAGCCGTTCTTGGCGTTGCGGATGAGATGGGCCAGTTTTTCGGGCGGGGCGTCGGACTCCACCGAGAGATGGGTGTCCACCCCGTCCCACTTGTTGAACACCGTTCCCTTGAGCACGGAGCCCCCGAGCAGCTTCCGGAAACGGACCTTCACGCTCGCCCGCTTTACATCGATTTTCATCATGTGCGCGTACCGCGCCACCTGGGTGAGCAGTCAGAAACCGGTCCCCATCGCCATGTAGGTCATCGGGGTGGGGTACTTGCCCTCTCCGCCGATGCGGGAGCCCTCGTCGCAGAATACTTCGAAGTCGTCCGTCAGCCCGCGCTTGAGCTGCACCGAGCCCTCGACCACCTCGGTGTGGACCTCGGAGTCGGTGTAGAGGCCCTGCGGGGGGAGCTCGGGTTTGTCGATCGTGCGCTCGCCCGGGACGTTGCTCGTGGCGTGGCCGTCGATGGGACCTTCCATATCGTTCCTCCATGCGCGGAAGCAGGGCGGAAGCCGCTGCTCCGGCGCCCAGGTGAAGTTGACGGTCGCGGCCCCGCCGTCTTGGAATCCGGCCCCTCCCCGAGGCCCAACCAGCCCGAACGGGACGCCCCGCCCGGGCTGGTCTTCTAACCGAATCGCGATTATTTTTTAATTCTTGCTGAGCACAAACACGCTCGAGATCGAGCCCGGCCCGCCGAGGGTGTGGCCGAGGGCGCGCTTGGCGCCGGGGACCTGCCGCTCGCCGCAGCGGCCGAGGAGCTGTTCGGTCAGGTTGGCGATGACCCGCGCCCCGGTCGCGCCGATCGGGTGGCCGCAGCTCTTGAGCCCGCCCGAGGTGTTCACCGGAAGCGCGCCGCCCAGACGGCTCGCGCCGCTCTTGACGAATTCGGGTCCCTCGCCTTTTTTCACGAAGCCCAGGTCCTCGTAGTTGAGGATCTCGGTGATCGTGAAGCAGTCGTGGACCTCGGCGACATCGATCTCCTCGAGGGGGTTCGTCACCCCCGCCTGCTCATAGGCCTGGCGGGAGGCCTCGGTGGTGGCATCGAAGCCCAGGAAATCGAACCGGGGGTTGAACTGGGTGTTGATGTAGCCGTTCGCGCACGAAAGGCCCATTCCGTCGATCAGGACGTAATCCTTTTTACCGAAACGCTTTTCGGCCAGATCCGCCCGGCAGAGGATGACCGCCGCGGCGCCGTCCGTGGTCGGGCAACAGTCGTAGAGCCCGAGCGGCTCGGTCACCGGCGGGGCCTTCAGGACCTGCTCCTTGGTGATCTCTTTTCTGAAATGGGCCTTGGGGTTCAGGCTGCCGTGGTAGTGGTTCTTCACCGCCACCTCGGCGAGGTCTTCCTTGCCCGCGCCGTATTCCTCGAAATACCGGGTCGCCAGGATGGCGAAGCTCCCCGGCGCGGTCCGGCCCTTCCCGAAGAGGGGGTGGAGTTTTTCGACGTGCTGGGCGACGAGGCTCCCCCTCGGGGGCACCTCGCGCATTTTCTCGGCCCCGACCGCGAGCACGCAGTCGTAGAGCCCGCTCGCCACCGCCAGCGCGGCGTTCCGGACGGCCTCCATCCCGGTCGTGCAGTAGTTCGAGACCCGGGACATGGGCTTGGGGTAGAGGTTCAGCGCCTCGGCGAGCGCCGGGCCGCCGGTGCCGTCGTAGCCCCAGCCGAGCGGGAGGTAGCAGCCCAGCCAGGCGGCCTCGATGTCGTCTCCGGTGATGCCCGCGTCGTCGTAGGCCTCGAAGGTGGATTCGACGACGAGGTCGTTGTAGGTCTGCTCGAAGAGCTCTCCGAACTTCGTCGTTCCCACCCCGATGATGGCGACTTTTCCGGCGATGCTTTGGCTCATGATGATCTCCTCGTGTTAAATTTCGCGGCCGCTGATTCCGGGGTCATTCGGCCGGCCGGAACTTCCAGTAGTAATTATAGTATCCCTCGCCCTTGTGGAGAAGGCGAAAGGTCATCTCGACCGGGGCGCCCACGCTGACCGCCTCCTTGTCGCAGTCGGTCATCTGCCCGTATAGCCGCCCGCCGCCCTCGATGTCCACCGAGGCCATCGTCACGTAGCCATCGGGCGAGGGGGGGAGGTGATCGTGGACGAAGGTGTAGATATTTCCCAGTCGCCCGAGTTTCACTTCGTCCCAATCGTCGCGCGCGTTGCAGTTCGTGCAGAGCCGCTGGCGGGGGAACTGGACCTCCCCGCAGCCCCGGCATTTGCCCGCCATGAGCCGCATCGTCTGGCGGCTTTCCTTCCATAGGATGCTGGGCGAGCTGAAGATGTTCAGCTCCTCGCCCGCGACGAGCTCGCGCGAGCGGAGGAGCTTTCCGTAATTCGAGATCGGCCGCGCCCGCCCGGCGCACCAGGCCACCCCGCGCCGCTCCTTGAGTTCGGCTACGCGGTCCGTCGCCCGGAGGAGGAAGGCGTCGCCCCCGCTGCCGTGCCCGGCGATGAGGATGTGCTCGCCCGGCTCGGCGCTCTGAAGGGCCTCGGAGAGAACGAGCAGCGGGGCCGCCGCCCCGGCGTCCCCCATCCGCGCCACGAGCGGGAGTTTGGGGTAGGCCTCGGCGGGAAAGCCCAGCTTCCGGCAGATCGCCGCGTGCGTCCGCGCGTCTGGCGCGTAGATGAGCACCCGGCCCACGTCCTCCCGCGTCGCGCCCGCCCCCGCTAGCAGCCCCTCCACCGTCGCCGCCGTCTGGCGGACGTAGCCGTAATCCTGGATGAACTTGGCGTCCCCGGCCGAGACCTGGTCCTCGCCCGGAAGGCGCCAGCGATCGATGAAATCCTCGGTCCACGAATAAACCGCCTCGACCTCGGCGGCCACCTCGCCGCCCTCGCCGACGATCAGCGCCGCCGCACCGTCGCAGAGGGCGAGCTCGTCCGGCCCCCCGGCGCGCGCGGGGCGCATCTCCGAGGCCACCACCGCCGCCCGCTTCGCCGAGCCGGCCTTCACCGCGTCGAGCGCCACGCGCAGCGCCGCCGTCCCCGCGCGGAGGGAGCCCCCCATGTCCGCCGTGAAGGCGCTCTCGGGAACGTCCGCCGCCGCGGCCACCACCGCCGCGCTCGATTTTTCGGCGTAGGGGGCGCTCGTCGAGGCGAAGTAGAGGGCGTCCACCCCGATTCCGCCCCAGCCGCCCGCGTTGATGAGCGCCTCCGCACCCATCGTGATCGGGTCCTCGTCGAAGCCCGCCAGCGGGCGCGACGCCTTGGGGTTTCCGGCCCCCCAGACCCCCCGGACGGCGGCGCCCTCCAGGCGTTGGAAGGGGACGTAGGCTCCCACGCTGATGATTCCGGCCATGATTGCTCCAGCTGAAAATGAAGAGGAAAAGAACGATACGAACGGGGGCATCATTTCCCCCGCCCGCCCCCGAAGTCAAGGGTGATCGGGGGCCTGCGGCCCACTGTGAGCGCCCGCGGCCGGCTTTTGAGCGCCCGCGGCCGGGCTTCCATTACGCCACCGGGCACCGGGGAATTTCCCCGGTGGACACACTCGGGTATGATTCCCCCCTGGCCGGGGAAGGCCGCGTCAGAGCTCGCAACTGGAGAGCCCGAATCGGGAGAGCGACACCGCGATGAAAATGCACGTCGAATACTGCGAGAGGTGAAACTACCGCCCCCAGTTTGAGCAGTTGGCTCAAGCCGTGAAAGCGGAGTTTCCCGACATCGAGATCGCCGGAAACGAGGGCGGCAAGTACCGCACCGGCGCCTTCGAGGTCACCCTCGACGGCAAGATGCTCTTCTCCCACTTCAAGCAGGGCCGGTTCCCCGACAACGCGGATATCGTCCGGATGGTGCGGGAGAATTCCTGACCAGATGCCCCCTCACGGTTTCCGCGGCGTGTTTCCCTATCTCGTCTCCCCGGTCGACGCCGGGGGCCGGGTGAGGGCGGGCGTCCTCAGGCGCCTCGTGGGCCGACTCGTCAAGGCGGGCGTTCACGGCCTCACCCCCCTGGGGAGCACGGGCGAGTTCGCCTACCTCACCGAGGGGCAGCGCAGAAAGATCGTGGAGGTCACGGTCGACGCCTGCGCGGGACGCGTCCCCGTCGTGGCCGGGGTGGCCTCGGCCTCGACCCAGGACGCCGTCCGCCAGGCGAAGGAATACGAGCGGATGGGCGCGGACGGCATCCTCGCCATCATGGAGACCTACTTCCCCGTCCCGCCCGAGGGGGTGGAAAGCTACTTCCGGGGGGTAGCCCGCGCCGTCTCCTGCCCGGTCGTCCTCTACACGAACCCGAACTTCTCGCGCGGCGACCTCACCCCCGGCGTGATCGAACGCCTCGCCCGCGTGCCCAACGTCCGCTACCTCAAGGACGCCTCGAGCGACACCGGGCGGCTCCTCTCGGTCATGAACCGGGTGGGCGGGCGGCTGAAGATCTTCAGCGCCTCGGCCCACATCCCACTCTGCGTCATGCTCATCGGCGGCGTCGGGTGGATGGCGGGCCCGGCCTGCCTCGTCCCGGAGCAGAGCGTCCGGCTCTACGAGCTGGCGGCCGAAAAAAAGTGGGAGGAGGCCCTGCCCCTCCAGCGCGAGATGTGGCGGCTCAACCAGGCCTTCGCGAAGTACAACCTCGCCGCCTGCATCAAGGCCGGCCTCGAGATGCAGGGCCTTGACGTCGGTCCGCCCCTGGCGCCCCAGGCGCCCCTCCCGAGGGAGGGAAGGGCCGAGGTGAGGAAAGTTCTGAAGGCGCTCGGCGCGCTTTAAGGAGACCCCCCCATGCCCCCCCTGATTCAGGTCGATGCGTTCACCTCCAAACCCTTCGCCGGAAACCCGGCGGCGATCTGCCTGCTTGACGGCCCGGCCGACGAGGCGTGGATGCAGGACCTCGCCCAGGAGATGAATCTATCCGAGACCGCCTACGTCTATCCGCTGGAGGAAGGATTTAATCTACGCTGGTTCACCCCCGCCGCCGAGGTGGACCTTTGCGGCCACGCCACCCTCGCCGCCGCCCATGTCCTGTGGGAGACGAATCGCCTCCCCGAAACCTCGCCCGCGCGGTTTCATACGAAAAGCGGGCTGCTCACCTGCACGAAATCGGGCGCCTGGATCGAGATGGACTTTCCGGCCTCCCCGGTTACCGGCGCGAGCCCGCCCGGCGAGCTCATCGATGCGCTCGGGCTTTCTCCGCGCTTCGCCGGGCGGACCCCCTTTGACTGGTTCATCGAGGCGGACTCCGAGGCCGCCCTCCGCGCGCTCGCCCCCGATTTTCCGCTTTTGGCCACCGTCGAGACCCGGGGCGTCATCGTCACCGCCCGGGCCGAAGATACCACTCTTGATTTCGTCTCCCGCTTTTTCGCCCCCGTCCTCGGCGTCGACGAGGACCCGGTCACCGGCTCCGCCCACTGCGCCCTCGCCCCCTTTTGGGCCAAGCGGCTTCATAAAAACGAGCTCAGTGCTCGACAAGTTTCCGCGCGGGGGGGAGAGGTCCGGTGCCGCGTTGAGGGGGAAAGGGTCGTGCTGGCCGGGCAAGCGGTTACCGTGATGAGGGGTGAGGTGGGGCAATTTTCCTAAGTTATAAATCAGCTATATGCCCACTCCTCCGGTTAGCCGGGTAGATGGTTAGTTGTAAAAGTCTGGATTGTGCCGGGTCTATTTCGGTGGAGGCTGAATATATTTGCACCTATTTTCAGGAGGTTTGTATTTTGGATTGCCCTGCGCATCCTTCGGAAATTTAGGGCGAAATTTTCCATCATCACAAGCTTCATCGATTTTGGTCTGACCTACATTATCCATGTTGCCTGCATTCTCGAAGTTGGTGGTGGTAATATTTGTTCCCTTAAAAGAAAAAGAAGGTTTTCCCATTCTTGTATTAATGAACACAGTCCCGTCGAGATTAGCATGGTCAAATTTTATATTCTCCAAAAATACATCTTTAAATTTTGCATCCCGAAAATTCACGCTGCACAGATTGGCATCTACGTCATTGGGATCAAAGTCCTCAAGGTCAATGTCATTAATAACCACTCTGTAGAGGTTGGGTTGGAATTTCATCGGCAGATTCCACTTGCATGGGTCCTTATCGAGTTTATATTTTGAACGCAGATTTTTTCTCTCAAGGGCAATAAAGGCGAGCAATGCATCCTTGCAAAGACGGTTTCTTGGTATATTTGACAAGTCTTTGGGGCAGCGTGATTCGTAAAGATTTTCGAGTAGTTTGAAACGAAAAGAACTTTCAAATATTTCACGCTGGAGAGCCAGTTGGTCGGAAAATTGCTTTCCTTGTTTGGTATTCTGCGACTTGGACTCTGTTAAACTATCGCGCTGGAGAACCAGTTGTTTGATATTTTGCGTCCTGGACTCTCTTAAATCGAAATAAGCAAAAACTGCACCACTAATCAATACAGCCAATGTCACATATTCCAGGAGCGGGGACCATTTCATCGCCGAGGGCAATATTATTCCTTGCGTCCTAAAAACAATATATAAAGCCACAGCCAAAACAACAGCAAATACCAAATATACCCACAGGGGCAAGTTGATCAGCGGTGACAAAATATTTTCCATTCGCTAGTTACCTTCATTTAATTCAATGAATATTATTAGTATACACATACGTATTTATGCTGAACAATGTAAATTAAAGTGAATATTGCAAATGATTATATTCTCCTCTCCCCCTCATCAACGAACCTCTTGCCCATTTTCCTGCTACCCCGCCCGGTGCCTTGGTATTGTCTCCCCCAGCCCTCCCTGCCGTCGCCCCACCCCCTTGCACCGCCACCCCCCTCCCGCTATAAATCCCTGTTTGCAATCAGATAGAGTTGGCCGGGGGGAGGGAACGGCCCGGCCCAAGTCATTGTTTTTAAATACCGGAGGAGTTTCATGGCGAGTTTCGACACGGACGCCGTAGCGGCGAGCCGGATTTTCGAGGTGCCCTTTTCGGGTATCCGCAAGGTCTTCGACAAGGTGAACGCCCTCGTGAGCGAGGGGCGGGACGTGATTCACTGGCAGATCGGGCGCTCCGATTTCGACACCCCGGCCAACATCAAGGCGGCGGCCTCGGCCTCGCTCGACCGGGGGGACGTTCACTACGCGCCCTCGATGGGGGTCCCCCCGCTCCGGAAGGCCATCGCCGCGCGCACCGAGGTGGACACCGGGGTCGAGGTCGCCTGGGACACCCAGACGATCGTCATGTCGGGGGCGAACGAGGGGATATTGTGCGCCATCCTGGCCTTCGTGAATCCGGGCGACGAGGTGATCATCCCGGACCCGAACTGGCACCACTATAAATCCATCGTCTCGCTCGCGGGCGGGGTGTCGGTCGAGGTGCCCACGAAGGAGGCCAGCGATTTCGCCCTCCTCGCCGAGGACGTCGAGAAGGCGATCACGCCCAGGACGAAGATCATCTGCGTCACCTCGCCGAGCAATCCCACCGGGACGACGGTGCCCGAGAGCGAACTGGCGAAGCTCGCCGATCTGGCGAAGAAGCACAATCTCCTCGTCCTCTCGGACGAGATTTATTCGCGCATCTACCACGAGGGCGACTGCGCCCCGAGCATTTACTCCCAGCCCGACATGCCCGAGCGGACCATCGTCATCAACGGCTTCTCGAAGGTTTTCAGCATGGACGGCTGGCGGCTGGGCTGGACGGTGGCGAGCCCGGAGCTGACGCGCCACATGCTTCGCGTGCGCCAGTACACGACGGTGTGCGTGAACACCTTCATACAGCACGGCGCGGCGGCGGGCCTCGCCGACGATCAGGGCCCGGTCGAGGAGATGCTGAACGCCTTCACCGAGCGCTCGAAGGTCATCTACGAGGGCCTTCGCTCGATCGAGGGGATGACGGTGGCCAAGCCCACCGGCGCGTTCTACGCCTTCCCGAACGTGAAGAATTTCGGGGAGTCCTCAGAAGAAGTGGCCGCCTACCTGCTCGAGGAGCACGCCATCGCCACCATCGCGGGAAGCGTCTTCGGCCCGGCGGGCGAGGGTTATATCCGGATCGCCTATTCGTGCTCGAAAGAAGACTGCGAGCGCGGGGTCGAGCGGCTCGCCTCGGCGCTCGATGCCAGGATGAAGGCTGGCGGCTGATCTAGCCGGCGCATGAATTTTTAAGCATTAACGCGAATACCGAAACGCCCCGTCATCCGCCGGCGGGGCGTTTTTTTGCGTTGGGAGCTTAATTGTTTATCGGGCGCCCCGCGAATGCCGTACAATGGCTTGGGGGTTGTCCGCTGAGATAAAGGGGAGAGGACTCATGAGCGATTCGAGCCCGACAAAAGCCGCGCCGCGGTCGAGCACCATCGCCGCGCCAGTCACCATCATCCGCTTCGCCGAGATCGTGCCGAGCTGGAGCGAGTACCACGAGTCAGGCAGAGAGGGGAACCACCGGGCGCTTTACCGGTATATCGGGAGCGTCCCCGGAACCCCGAGCCGCTCGCCGCTGCCGGGCTGGGAGTTTTCAAACGGCGTCGCGATGACGCCCCCCGGAAACGGCGCGCCGCTTCACGACCACCGGGACGAGGAATATTTCATGGTCTGGGACGGCGAGTTCGAGATCTACTGGGAGGACCCCGACTCGAAGGCGAGAAAAAGCGTTGTTCTGGGCCGCTACGATGCGATTCGCTTCCATCCGGGGATCATGCGGGGGTTCAAGAACGTCGGGAAAGAGGACGGCTACCTTTATTTCCTTCACGGGCAGG
The DNA here is from genome assembly GCA_030922375.1 of bacterium. Lineage (GTDB taxonomy): Bacteria > UBA8248 > UBA8248 > UBA8248 > UBA8248 > UBA8248. The sequence continues at coordinate 24,183 of JAVEPB010000163.1, forward strand.
GGAATTACGAATACCCCGTCTACCACGAAAGCAACCGGGAAGGCCTGCCCGAGGGGGCGCGGACCGAGCCCCATGCCGCCCCGCCTCATGTCGCCGGCTCCCTCATCGACCCCGCCACCCAGGTCGTCCGCTACGAGGAGTGCGAGATGAATTTTCGGGTCTATCGCGAGGCGGACCTGGCCGAGGGGGTGCGGGGTATCCGCCGCTACATCGGGGAGGTGGGCGGAGATAACGAGGGGGCGGGGCCGCCGCCCTCCCTCGAGGGGGGCGAGGTGGCCTTCGTCATCAACGAGAACCGGAACGGAACGGGCGCGCCGCTCCACGATCACCCCTTCGAGGAGATGTTCATCCCGCTCGAGGGGAGGTGGGCGGTGTTCTGGCTCGACGCGGCGGGCGATTACCACCAGGAGATTCTCGACCCCTGGGACGCCTGCTGGGTGCCGCCGGGGGTTCAGCGCGGGTTCCGGAACGCGGGGCGCGAGTGGGGCAAGCTCCACGTCATCCAGGGCCAGCCCGACGCCCCGCCGCCGGATTATCACCGGGACTATTCCGATTTAAAGGGGTAGCCCGAAGGAATTGAGTTTTAATGGAATTGAAGCTTGAACCGCCTCGTGGGCCGCGCCACGGGGCGTTTTTTTTCTAAACCCTGCCGTAGTCGTCTTCCTTGCGCTCGATGTCGTCCTCGCCGAAGTAGGAGCCCCCCTGGACCACGAAGAAGACAAAAGGCTCTGCGCCATCGTTCCTGACGCGGTGCCAGCAGCCCTGGGGCAGGTCCACCGCCTGGCCGGGGGAGAAGTGAATTTCCTCATCGTCCCACGTGACGACGCCCTCGCCCGAGACGGCGAACCAGTGCTCGGAGCGGTGGGCATGGCGCTGGAGGGAGAGGCGCTGGCCGGGCTCGACGGTGATGCGCTTGACCTTGTGATCGGGTTCATCGGCGAGGACGGTGTAGCGCCCCCAGGGCCGGTGGTCGGTTTCGCCGGCTGGCATGGCCGCTATGCGCTTTCGAAGCGGTTGAAGAAGTAGCCCGAGAGGCCGCCGAGCGCGATCCAGAAAAGGCCCGAGGCGAGGAGAGCGGCGGCGGCGAATTCGCGGGCCAGCGCCTCGGGGGCCAGCCCTCCGTGCTGTGCGGGCTGGGGCGCGCCGATGAGATGGGGGAGCGCGATGAGCGCCGCGCCGAGGATCTTCCAGCCGCGGCCCGGAGCAAAGGCGGCCATGGCGAGGCCCGCCGCCGTCAGCGCCACCGTGAGCGCCCACCAGAGCTGCCGATCGGGGACCGGCGCGGCGAACGCGCCCGGCAGCTCCGGGGGGAGCCCCAGCGAGGGGGCGAGGCTGAAGGCCGCGAAGCCGCCCAGCCCCCAGAGGACCCCTTTTCGCCAGGTCACCCCGCCGCGCAGGGCGAAACCCGCGATGAGCAGCAAGGCGAACGCGATGGCGGCGACGATGTTCGATACGGCGGTGAGGGCGGTGCGCGAGAGATCGGCCGAAGCCCCTCCGCCCGGCCCATGCGTGTGTGCGGCGGCCGCGCCCGGTGCGCGTGGATGCGCCGGAGCGGTCTCGTAGGTCTCGGCCTGGAGAATGAGCGGAACGGCCCTCATCGACTGGACGGCGGACAGCAGCAATCCGGCGAGAAGACCCGAGATCGCCGCCGCGAAGATGATGCGCCGGAACATGGCTCCCTCTGCGGCTAGTGGCAGGGGAATGCGAGGGTGTGGCGAACGTCGTGCGCGGCGTTGTGGAGCAGTTCGGGCTGGGCGAAGGCCACGCCGTAGAGCAGCCCGAGGCCCAGCAGGCCGGCGGCGAGCGCGGGCGCGACCCGGTGGACGGCGGCGTCCGATAAAACGAGATGTTTCAGGGAAGAAAATGCGTGCGTCATGTCAACGCTCCTGTAATGCAGATCCATGGGCAAATTCCAAGATAAGATACCCCAAACCTAACACAAATGGGCGTGGCTCAAAACCTTTTTGGTGGGGGAGCGGAGAAGCAGGCCTCAAGGGGAGAGGGATGAAGCCTAAATTAAGATAAAACAATCTTTTAGTGTAGACCGGGGTGGCATCTCCCGGTAGATTCCCTGTTTTCTTTCACTTATAGTATTCATTTCAAGAATTTTCATGGCGAACCGAGAGGAAAATTTTCCTTTGCCGGCTTGGTGAAAGGGAGGAAGTGTGGATGAAAAGGGTCTTGTCCGTGGCGTTATTCTTCGGTTTTGTAGGTTCCATGATTCTCGTTTTGGGTTTCACCCGGGCGGAGGCCGAAAAGGGCGCCGCCGGCCACAGCCACGGGAAGGTCAAGGACGCGCACGGCATGAAAATGAAAGATGATCGCGGCAATAAAAAGATGGACCACGGAAAGAAAGAGAAGGCGCGGGCCGCGGACAAGACCGACGCGCCCATCTATACGACGATGGAGGCCTTGCACGCTAACGGGGGGACTCCTCCCGGCTGGCGTTTCCGGATTCCGGCGGGAGATCCCCAGGAGGGGCGCAAGGTTTTCGCCAAGATGGAGTGCTACTCGTGCCACAACATCGACGGCGAGAAATTTCCCAAACGAGATGACGACCCCGCGAAAGTGGGTCCCGACCTCACCGGGATGGGCGCGATGCACGGAGATGAGGCATATTTCTTCGAGTCCATCGTGAATCCCAACCGGGTCATCCTGAAAGGGCCCGGCTATATCAAGGACGGCAAATCCATCATGCCCAGCTACAACGATGTCATTGGGCTTCAGGAGGCCGTCGATCTCGTCGCCTACATCAAGGGCCTCAAGGGCGGCCATAAGATGGAAGGGACGAAGGGACACAGCAACATGAAGGGCGTGAAAAAGGACACCGGCCACGGGTCGATGAAGAAGATGAAACACTGATTCCGGAAACCGGCGAGAATTCAAAACGGCCCCCGCGATATCGCGTATCGCGGGGGCCGTTGTTCCTTGGAAATTGTCCGGTCTATTCCCCGACGATACCCACCGCGCGGATCCAGCCGCCACTCGCCCGCTCGAGCCTGATCGGGAACATCGAGACCGTGAAGCCGAACTCGGGGAGCTGGTCGAGGTTTGTGAGCTTTTCGGCGTGGATGTATTCCTTGCCGCGGCCGTAGTAGTGGCTCCCGAAGAAGTCCTTGGTATTACCCTCGAGGCGCAGCTTGGCCATCTGGCTGGTGGGGATGTCGAAGCCCCAGGCGTCGATTCCCATCACCTTGATCCCGCACTCCTCGCAGAGCCAGGCCGTGGCGTCCACGCTCACGCCGGGGTGGGTCTGCTCGAAATCGGGGGTGTAGAGGTATTTCGTTGTGTGATCCGTGCGGATGAGGACGATATCCATCGGCTTGAGCTTGTAGCCCTTTGCCTCGAGGGAGGCGACCTTCGCCTTCACCTCGTCCAGGGTGATGTTGTGGCCGCGCTCGGCGTCGTGAAAGTCGAGCACCACGCCGTCCCCGAAGCACCATTCCAGCGGAACGAGGTCGATCGTCTTCGAGGGAGATCCCTCGCACTCGGGCCCGTAGTGATAGGGCGAGTCGAGGTGGGTGCCGCTGTGGGTGCTGATGGCCGAAATGTTTTCGGTGGCGCAGTGCATGTGGTCGGGGAAATAGCTCGTGTCCGGAAATTTGTAGGCCTTGGTCCGCGAGCGGCCAAGCTCGGTATGCGAGATGTACTGGATGACGGTGGGATTGTTCTCCATGGGAGCGTTCTGAAGCGGGATGCTGAGATCGACGAACTTTCGGGCCATCTTTTTCTCCTTGCATTCGGAACAGCGCACGGCCGCCGATGCGGCGTGTCGGTGCGTTGAAGGGCGCGGGGGCTTCCCCTCCCAACGCCGGAAAGATAATGCCTGCGCAAAACGGCCCTTTGCTAGCACGGCGCCCGGGGGGTGTCAATCGAAAGGTGGGAGGTTTTGTTTTCTGTAGTTCAGACCCGGTCCGGGTTGCCGGAAATATTCATTCGAGCTGTTTGCGAGACGGCTGACAGATGATTTCCAGGCCCGCCATTGTCGGCGAATCCTGTGTTGGTTGTTGAGTATATTTATTGAGCGCCTTGAATGATAGAAAGACGATTATATTAATTCTAAAAATATATGAAATGTTTCTTATTTTTTCGCATCGCTTCCGAGACGGCTGGCAGGTGATTTTCAAGCCCTCTATTGACGACGAATCCTGCTTTAAATTCCTGGAAAAATTCATCAAGCGCCTTAATTTCGGAAAAAAATAAAATTTTAATGGGTTTCTTACAGAGACCTATTAGTAACCTAACAATAATCAATTTGAGAATGATTAGGATTCGTTCCGGACATTGAGGGGGTTGTTGGCTTTTTCCATTTGAATTTCTTCTCATATTCGAAGGCCCGTTTCTAATTCAGGAAAAGAAATGCGGAAGCAGGAGGAAAAAAACGTTTCGGTCAATATTTCATAATGCAAGACCTATTCATTTGAAAATAATGGGATTTGGGCAATCTGGCAACCGCTGGTTCGCGAAACGAGGAAAGATATTTAATTTCGAACCCAAGAGGTGATGTAAGCATCTGACAGCGGATTTAAATGTCCTCCTCACAGGGTTTTGCAAAGAACTTTTCTCAATAAAAAGAGGAATCGGGAACTCAAAATTGATTGCTTCAATCCTCTCAGGACGTTCCTGAACTGGAGACAAAGGAGTAATGAAATGAAAGGAAAGTCAATCGGCATCACGACCAAAATGGTGGGAATTGTCAGTGTGACATTTTTGGTTCTAATTGTGGCTCTTCTTTTCTATGTTTCCTGGGCATCGAAAAATAACGCTATCGATGCGAGTGCCTTGAACGCAAAAGACGCCATCAATCAGTATAAGCTTCTGCGCGGGTACTACACCAAAAACATCGTTTCGAAAGCCAAGAAGAACGGACTGACCATCCACTTCAAGCATAAAGACGATCCGAAAGCCATCCCCCTTCCTGCGACGTTCATCCAGGATCTGAGCATTCTGCTGAAGGAAAATCGAAGCGGGATTCAGCTGAAACTGTACAGCGCATTTCCTTTCCCGAACCGGAAAAATCGGATTGTCGACCAATTTGGAAAAGACGCGCTGAATTTTTTCAAGGAAAATCCCGACAAGACGTTTAGCCGGACGGAAGTGCTGGACGGAAAAGACGTTGTCCGGGTCGCGATCGCCGATAAATTGGTGGCGAAAGGCTGTGTCAGTTGTCATAACGGTCATCCCGATACCCCCAAGCGGGACTGGAAGCTGAATGACGTTCGCGGCGTGCTCGAAGTGGTGTCTCCGCTCGAGAAGCAACTTGCGAACAACAGCTCCATGGTGAACCTGATCATCTTGATTTCTCTCGCCTTGCTTGTGGCCGCCGCCTCCATCGTCGGCTGGTTGTTGATCCGGTGGGTATCCTCTCCCATGAAGAGATTCATTGCGGACCTGTCCCAGATGTCCAACCAGGTGGCCTCCGCCTCCGATCAGCTCTCCTCCTCGAGCACTTCGCTCTCAGAGGGCGCGACCGAGCAGGCGAGCAGCCTGGAGGAAACCTCGGCGAGCCTCGAGGAGATGTCCTCGATGACGCGTCAGAACGCCGAGAACGCCGATCAGGCCAACACCCTGGCGTCCGAGTCGAATCACGACGCCGAGGTGGGCAGCAATTCCATCGGCGAGATGGTTACGGCAATGGCCGAGATCAACGCCTCGTCCGAGAAGATCGCGGGCATCATCAAGGTGATCGACGAGATCGCCTTCCAGACGAACCTCCTGGCGCTTAACGCCGCCGTCGAAGCGGCCCGGGCCGGCGAGCACGGCAAGGGGTTCGCCGTCGTGGCCGAGGAAGTCAGGAACCTCGCCCAGCGGAGCGCCGAGGCGGCCAAGGACACGGCCACGCTGATCGAAGAAAGCGTGGGCAAGAGCAAGCACGGCACCGAGCTCGCGGACAAGTGCGGCGAGGCGCTGGCCAAGATCGTCGATGGTTCGAAGAAGGTAGCCGCGCTCCTGTCCGAAATCACGGCGGCTTCGAAGGAGCAGGCCGAGGGCGTCGAGCAGGTGAACACGGCGGTGAGCCAGATGGACCAGATCACCCAGCGCAACGCTGCGACCTCGGAGGAGGGTGCGGCGGCCAGCGAGGAACTCTCCGCCCAGGCAGAGGTCCTGAGAAATACCGTCGGAGAGATCGCCATCCTCATTAGCGGTAGCGGGAAAAATGCCGAACAGGGAGCGCCCGATCCTCATGCCAGTCAAACTGAAAAAGCGTCACCGTCAAACAGGACCGGGATCCTGAAGCGAATTGGTCCGGGTTCCAGCCGAACCAAGGCGCCTCATCCTGGCAACGGCAACGGTAATGGAAGTGAGCTTGTTTCCTCCGCCTCCGATGCGTCGGAGGACGAAAAATTCTTTAAGGATTTCTAGCGCCGCAGCGAACGCGCCGTTTATTCCCGGCCGCGGGGCGGTATTATCCCGTCCCGCGGCCGGGCAACGGCTGTCTTGTCCCGCCCCGTGGATTGATTCAGTTTGCGGTCGTCTTTAAGGCCCGGCTAAATCCATGTCCTTGTCCCGGTAGCCCCTCATCCGCTTTTCCACCGGTTCTCATTTTACAACCCTGAAATTTACCCGAAACCGGGCAGAAACATTCCGATCCTATCATCTCCCCTTAACCAAGTAGCTGAAAGGGTCGCCGGACGGCGCTTCCTCCGGTTTTTCTGGGGTATGATGTGACCGTCGCTCTCTTCATTTATTTTTCGAATTCGAATATTCAGAAATTCGAATATTCAGGAGGATTAACCGCGTGAGATCGAATGGACTCCGTAGGTCGGCAACGGTTTTTTCCGTGGCGGCTCTGGCCGCCTTGGGGCTGATTTTCGCTCCGGTCCCGGCAAGGGGGCAGAGGGTGGAAGCGCTTCAAAAGCAAATCGAGGCGCTTCAGAGGGCACTCGACGCCGTGAAGAGCCAGCTCGATAAGGTCCAGGCCGAGCAAAAGGCGCAAAAATCCAAGATGGCCAGACAGGAGGCCGAGGTCGCCCCCCTCAAGAAGGCCGTCGAAGGGCTCTCCAAGGTCTCCATCTCGGGCGGGGCGACGGGAATCCTCCAGGGAACGCAGGGCGTTTCGTCCAAGACCGAGGGCGGAGATGACAGTTTCTCGGGCGGCTCGTTCGACCTTATTTTCGAGTATGAGCCGATGAAGGATTGGAAGGTCGTCCTCGATCTCGAGGGCATCGGGGGCAACGGGCCGGACAATATCACCACCCTGCACGGTGTGAATGGCGACCTCGGGACCACCAACGACACGGTGACGATTCTCGAGGCCTACCTGGAGGGTGTGCTCTGGAACGAGCGGCTCACTCTCACGGCGGGTAAAATCGACGCGACCAACTACATCGACGGGAACGCTTACGCCGGGGACGAGACGGCCCAGTTCCTGAGCGGCGGCCTGGTGAACAACGGCGTCCTCACGGCGCCCGGCAACGGTCCCGGCGTCCGGCTTGGCGTCAGCCTCGTTCCGGATCTGGTTTATCTCGAGGCGGTGGCGATGAGCCAGGACCCGGACGGCGATACGAACACAACGAACCGTTCATTCGAGCACGCCTATGGGGCGCTCGAGGTGGGCTTCACGCCGAAGCTCCTGGGCCGCCCGGGCGCCTACCGCTTCTGGGGCACCTTCGACGGCGACGGCAGCCGGATAAGGAAACGCTTCGGCGCGGCGGAGGATTACACCGCGATGGGGGCGGGCATGAGCTTCGATCAAGAGGTGGCCAAGGGCCTTGGCCTGTTCTTCCGCCTCGGCTACCGGGACACCGACAACACGGCCTACACCACGCGCACTTCCTGGAGCCTCGGAGGCCAGCTCGGAGTCGGGAATTTCTGGTCCGCCCGCCCGGACGATGTCATCGGCGTCGCCTACAGCCAGATTACGCCGACCAAGCGCGACTTCGGCGCCCGCGCGACCGATGAAAAATTCGTCGAGGCCTACTACTACTGGTTTTTCAACGACAACTTCCAGCTCAGCGGCATCGTGCAGTATGTCGATGGCCGAAACGGCAGCAAAACCCTCGACGACGTAACGCTCCTCGGCGCGAGGGTGCAGGCGAACTTTTAGCCTATTCGTAGAAACTCCCCCGCCTCCCCGGGGGACGGAGCCGGTTCCGCCTTCACCGCGGAGCCGGCTTTTTTTCGGGACCCGTCCGATATCCGGCCCGGCGGGATGGTATAACGCCGGTATGGAAACCCTGATTCAACTCATCGACTGGGCCGCCGCCCGTTTCCCCGAGGGCGCGGCGCTCGAGGGCGAGGCGTTCGAGGGCGAGGCCGGGGGCCCGGTCTCTCTCTCGCGGGGAGGCCTTCTCCGCCGCGCGGCCGCGCTGGCCGCCCGTCTCATCGAGGCGGGCATCGGCCCCGACGATCCGGTTGCCCTTCTCGCGCCCAACCGCCCGGAGTGGGCGGTGGGCTACTTCGGCGCCCTCCTGGCGGGGGGGGTGCTCGTCCCCCTCGACGTGAATCTCAAAACCGGAGAGCTGACGAATATCATCGAGCGCTCGGGAGCGGCCGCCCTGCTGACCGATGCCTCCCGGCTCGAGGATGCGCGGGCGCTCGCGGTGGCGCTTGCCGAGCCCGTCCAGCTATTCCGGATCGACGAAGCCGAGGAGGCGGAGGCTCACCCGCTTTCCCGGTGGCCGGGCGCGGCGCGGGAGCCCGGCGACCTGGCGCTTATCTCGTTTTCCTCGGGCACGACCGGGGCGCCCAAGGGGGTCATGCTCACCCACGCGAACATCGCCTCGAACGCCCGGGCCTCTTCCGGCACCCTGCCTTGCGGGGAGGATGACGTATTCCTCTCCATCCTTCCGCTTCACCACATGTTCGAGAGCACCGGCGGCCTCCTGGTTCCGCTCATCACGGGCGCCAAGGTTTATTATCTCTCCTCCCTGAATCCGCGCCTGATGGCCGATGCGATGCGGCTCCAGGGAATCACGGTGTGCCTGATGGTGCCGGCCCTGGCCCGGCTGATGCACCGGCGCATCATGACCGCCGCCACCGAGGCGGGCGGCCTGAAAGCCGCTGTTTTCGGGGCGCTTCTGGTGGTATCAAGGACGTTCCTCGGGGCCGGGCTGCGCCTGGGCGGGGTATTTTTCCCCCAGGTGAAACGCCGCCTCGGCCCCCGGCTGAGATACTTCATCAGCGGCGGCGCCGCGCTCGATCCCGTGGTGGGCCGGGATCTCCTCGCCCTCGGCATCGAGGTGATCCAGGGCTACGGGCTGACCGAAACCTCGCCCGTCACCCACGGGAACCGGCCGGGGCGGGGGAACCGCATCGGGACGGTGGGACCCCCCATCGACGGCGTCGAGGTGAGGATCGAGCCGGTGGAGGGAGCCGCCGGGGGGGAGGGCGAAATCCTCATCCGCGGGCCCGGTGTGATGAAGGGGTATTTCGGAAATCCGGAACTGACCGGAGAGGTCCTGCGCGGGGGGTGGTTCCACACGGGAGACGTGGGCCGCGTGGACCGGGACGGCTACCTGACGATTTGCGGACGCTCGAAGAACGTCATTGTCACCGAGGCCGGAAAGAACATCTACCCCGAGGAAGTGGAGGAGGAACTCGCACGGAGCGACCTGTTCTCGGCGGTGTGCGTCATCGGAAAAAAAGCCCCCCGCGGGGGAGAGGAGGTATTCGCCGTCATCGTCCTCGACGCCGAAGTGCTCGACCCCGGCAGCGGTCTCGCCGAGGAGGATCGCCCCCGGGCGGTGCGCGCGGAGATCGACCACCTCTCGACCGGTTTGTCCGACTACAAGCGAGTCTCGGACTTCGTCATCTGGCCGGGCGAGGCGCTTCCCCGGACGACAACGCTCAAGTTCAAGCGCGAGGAGATCAAGGCCGCTCTCCGGCGAATGGCCGGGTTCGGGCCCGGAGATTTTTAGGGCCGGTGAATTTTCCGCCAGCCTGCATACCCGGAGCGCGTTTCCGTTTATACTCCGGCGATTGATCGGATCGGCGGCCGATCGGATCGGCGACCGATCGAAATCGGCGCGCGGCGAATAGCTTGTGACGAATAAAAGGAGGATTCATGGCGAGCCCTGTCCTGGCGGCGGCGGAGAAGATTCATCCCTGGCTGGTGGAGACCCGCCGAAGAATTCACATGAATCCCGAGACGGCCTTCGAGGAGCATGAAACCTCCCGCCTCGTCGCGGAATCGCTCGCCGAGTGGGGCCTCGGCGTGAAGCCGGGGGTCGCGCGGACGGGCGTTATCGGAATTTTCGATACCGGCCGGCCCGGCCCGACGATCGGAATCCGGGCCGACATGGACGCCCTGCCGGTCCAGGAGGAAAACGAGGTCCCCTACAAGAGCAAAATCGACGGGAAAATGCACGCCTGCGGCCACGATGCGCACACGACGATGCTGCTCGGTGTGGCCCGGGTGCTCGCCGAGAATCCGGCGCTTCTCGACGGCGCGGGGGGCAGGGTCAAGTTTCTGTTTCAGCCCGGAGAAGAGGGCCACGCGGGCGGGCGGCTGATGGTCGAGGAGGGCGCGCTCGACGATCCCCGCGTCGATCTCGTTATCGCCACCCACGTCTATCCCGCGATGCCGCTGGGGACAATCGGCACCCACGTCGGCCCGACGATGGGCTCGGGAGACAAATTCTTCGTCACCCTTCGCGGGGTGAGCTCTCACGCCGCATACCCACAGAACGGGAGGGACCCGATTCTCGCCGCCGGTCACGTTATCACCGCGCTCCAGAGCGTCGTGAGCCGGAACGTGGACCCGTTTGAGTCGGCCGTCGTCTCCGTGACCCAGATGGAGGCGGGCGTGGCAATCAACATCCTACCTGAGGAGGTCCGTTTGAGCGGAACGATCCGCTCGATCGACCCGGATGTGCGCGAGATGGTGAAGGAGCGGGTCCGGGAAACGGTCCGGGGGGTCGCTTCGGGCTTCGGGGTCGAGGCCGAGGTGGACATTCAGACGGGCTATCCCTCGCTATCGAACCACGCGGGCGCGACGGCGCTCATCGAAAAAGCCGGAGGGGAAATCCTGGGCGCGGAGAACGTCCTTCCCGCGCCGCTCAGCCTGGGTTCCGAGGATTTCGCCTTTATGGCGCAGGAGCGCCCGGCGGCCATATTCCGGCTGGGTATCCGCAACGAGGAGCGGGGCATCGTTCACGGCCTCCACAACAACCGTTTCGATGTGGATGAGGATGTCCTGCCCAAGGGGGTGTCGATTTTCGTCCAGGCGGTCCGGGAGTTCCTCGCCGATCCGGAAAGCTTTACAAGTTGACCGGTGCTCCACGGGATGGCCGGCTCGAGGGGATCGAGCGGGCACTGGCCTATCCTTATAGTATCCCATCCGGCTCCTATGTCTTTGACGGTGAGGACGCAATTCCGCTGGATGACTATTTCAGCGAACGCGGCATCTCTTTTTCAGAGTTGATCTCCGGACGCACGCCGGTTTTGGCCGCAGGCTCAAACGCCTCTCCCTATCAGCTCAGGACAAAACGTGAACGCTTCGGCCTTGCCGGAGAGATTCCCGTTATCAAGGCGAGGCTCTCCGGTTTCGATGTGGTCTACTCGGCCCGAATCACCTCATACGGCTCGGTTCCGGCGACCCTTCGCCCTTCGCCGGGAACGGCGGTGGATTTGTTCGTGACGTTTTTAAATGAAGAACAGCTTTTTCCCATGGACAAGTCGGAGGATGCACATATAAAAAATGGGAACTACCGCCGCGAGCTGTTCACCGGGGGCGGTCTTGAGATGGAAGAGGAGATTGATCCCGGGGAGGTATGGGTCTACCAATCCAACCGCGGCTGCCTGCTCCTCGGAGGCGAATGCGCTGCTCTTTCCGCGATCAGTGTTCAGGGGCGAAGGTTGCCCGCACTGAGTCAGAAGGAGGTGCAGGAATGGGTCAGGGACCATCTCGTGCCCGGCGCGCCGCTCGATGAGTTCATCCGTGAAAATATCGGGGACAAGGCCATTCGTGATGCGAGGAACGAGCGGCTCAAGGAATGGGCCGGGGAAGGTGACTGGGCTGTTGAGGGTGGCCAGGTTGTTGATGCGCCGTAGCCGGATGGAGACGAAGCCATGGTGATCGATGCGGCGATGCTTTTTGCCCTCGGGGCGGCGTTTTCGTACGCCTGCGCCGATATGTCGCTCCGCTACGGGCTCCTGCACACCACCCCCTTCGTCGGTTCGACGGTCGGGCGCACGTTTTCGGTCCTGATTCTGGCCACCGTCGTCCTGATCTCGGGGGCCACCTTCCCGCTTCCGGGTGTTCATTACCTTTGGGTGCTTCTGGGCGGGGTGTTAAATCCCGGCTTGTTCGCCGTTTTCTTCATGTTCGGGATTTCGAAGATCGGCGTCTCCCGGGCCGCTCCCATCAAGGGGTCCTCTCCCCTCATCGCCGCTTTTTTGGCCATCGTGTTTCTCGGCGAGCGGCCCGGCCTGGTGCAGTTGGCGGGCGTTGTCCTGGTCGTCTCGGGAGTCGGCCTGATCTCATCGGGCAGGACCGAGGGCCGGTGGCGGCGCATCCATGCCCTCTGGCCCATCGCCGCCGCCGTGGTCGCCGGAACGGGCGCGATATTCTGGCGCAAGGGTCTATCCGCGTTCCCCGATCCCGTGGCGGGATCGTTGGTCGGCATGTCGGCGGCGCTGACCACGGTGACCCTTTATTCCGTCTTGTTTGAGCGCGATCAGATCGTGGATGGCTTCAGGACGGCCTGGAGGCCATTTTTGCTGGGCGGGATCGCGGGAGCCGCGGGGAATTTTTCCTACGCGAGCGCCCTTAAGGGGGGGGAGGTGTTCCGGATGGTTTCGCTCATCCAGACCTCCCCGCTCATTACGGTCGTGTTTGCGTTTGTTTTGCTCCGGAAGGTGGAGAAAATTACCTGGCGGGTTCCCGCCGGAGCGGTTCTCACCGTTTCCGGGGCCGTTCTGGTCAACTTCCGCCTTTAAGGGGGGCCCGGAGGGGGGGTGGCTTCGAGGTGGACGGCCCTGCTAAAAAGCGGTATAGGAACGGGGTTTCGAGGCTTCGGCCCCTGGGGGATTCGGTCCCCGGCCGAGGGCCGGAGCATGAACTGATGTTTGACCCCATCGTCCAGTCTGGCCCAGGACACCGGCCTTTCAAGCCGGCAACGCGGGTTCAAATCCCGCTGGGGTCACCATTAGTTTTCTCGGGCCTGATTTCCCGAAGCGGTCCATAGTGACCCTCCTCCCCCGAATCGGGCGGTCATTTCGCGGCGCGCGCGCAATTTTACTGCTCATCCATCCCGCGAAGTATTTCGATATTTTTTGTATTGATTATTGAATTTTGAGGAAAATTCCGTATTTCGGACCGGCGGCCGAGGGTTTGGCGCCGGTGGCGGGAAAGATGGCGCTGGTTTCCGAATTCCCCGGCCGGTGAATGGGGGCCTTGGCTTCAAGGGTGACCAGGGGTATGGACGCCCGGGCCGGTTGCGTCTCGGCGGGGTAGTTATAAAGAGTGGTCAGACACCGATCGACCGCGGTCTTCGTCTCCGCCGCCGAAGAAGCGGCGCAAAGGGTCGAGAGCGCGCCGGCAATGATTAAAAGTCTCCAGGTTTTTTTCACAAGCGATCTCCCGGGCCGGTATCGCCGCTCATTCCGAATCGTATCTTACGAGCGGACTGGCCGGCGGTTTGCGGCGGCCGGGCCCAAGAATATTATTGACGTTTCGGGGCCTTCCGATTAGACTGCCCGAAAATAATACAAAATACAATTATTTTTTCAGGTGATTGATCGGGGCGTTCCCCGATTCCGATGCAAGCGAGCGCCCGATCCGATTATTTATTTGCGCACCGAAATAGGCGTATTTTATTTGAAATTCACGGGTTATCCTCGGGGGAGTAATGGAGAATAAAGCAAACCTCCTAGAAATGAGAAAAATCGACAAGTCTTTTCCCGGCGTCCATGCCCTCAAGGAAGTGGATTTTGTCCTGGAGGCGGGACAGGTTCACATACTCCTCGGAGAGAACGGCGCCGGAAAATCCACGCTCATCAAAATCCTGGCCGGAATCTACCAATCCGACAGCGGCGAGATACTCCTGGAGGGGAGCCCCACCGTTATCCCCGACGCACGGACGGGCCGTGACCTGGGCATCAGCGTCATTTATCAGGAGTTGAACCTGGTCCCCGATCTCAGCGTAGCGAAGAATATTTATCTGGGCCGGGAGCCGGTCCTCCCCGGGATTTTAAAGAAAGTGGATTGGGATCATGTCGAGAGAGAGTCGCGCGAGGTGATGAAGCGGCTGGACGTCGATATCGACGTCCTTGCTCCGGTGAGATCGCTGAGCGTCGCGGATCAGCAGATGGTCGAAATCGCTCGGGCGCTTGCCTTCGACTGCAAGATACTCGTCATGGACGAGCCGACCTCATCGCTCAGCGGGCATGAAATTCATGAGCTTTTCAACGCCGTGGCCCGCCTCCGGGAGCAGGGGGTGGGAATCATCTATATCTCTCACCGCCTGGATGAGGTGCATCAAATCGGCGACCAGGTAACCGTTCTCCGCGACGGCGATTACATCGGCTCCTGGGATGTGAACGAGGTTGATCTCGAATTTCTCATCACCCAGATGGTCGGCCGGACGCTGGACGAGAAATTTCCCTGGACGCCCCGCGAGCGGGGCGAAGTGGCGCTCAAGGTCAATGGCCTCACCCGCGAGGGTGTTTTCGAGGATATCAGCTTCGACCTTCACTACGGTGAAATCGTCGGCATGTCGGGGCTCGTGGGCGCCGGCCGGACCGAGGTGGCCCGGGCCGTCATGGGCGCCGACGAGGTGGACTCGGGAACCGTCGAGATGACCCGCGCGACCCGTGAAAAAGAGGAGATCCGGCGCCTGCCGCACTACCCGGCTTGGAAGGCGGTGGTGGACATCGTGTTGTTCGTTCTCGCTCTTCCCGTCTTCACGGTGTTCTTTCAGGGAATCTACGACCCGGTGACGCTCAACATGAATACCCCGCCCCCGCTCTTCAGCGCGACGTGGTTTTATGAGTGGATCATCGGAGGGCCGCTCTACAACATTCCGAACGGGCCGACGCCCTATCTCGCCGCGGCGGCCATCGCAATTCTCCGCCAGGCGGGGCTTTGGTTCCTGGTGCCCCAGCATGCCTGGCGGACCATGTGGCAGGACCTGGGAAGCTGGTACACGTTCGCCCTGTTCTCGATGGTCATCACGAGCATGTTCACCCAGAATTTCTCCACCGAATGGGTCATGGTGACCGGCGGGGTGGCGATGGTGCTGGTGCGCCTCGCGTTTATCCTCACCCACGAGCGTAAATGGACCCCGACGCTGGCCATCCGCCAAGGGCTGGGACTTCTTCCCGAGGATCGTAAAGTGCAGGGGCTCACCCAGGTGCTTTCGGTGGCATTCAACACGACAAGCGCCAATCTCGGGCGCCTCATCAACCGTTTTTTTCTCAATCTGGTGATGGAAAAAAGCCTGGTCGAAGAGCACATCGATCAGCTCAAGATTGCTACCCCCACGCAGGACACCCTGATCCGCTTCCTTTCGGGCGGCAATCAGCAGAAGGTCGTCCTCGCCAAGTGGCTCTTCCGAAGGGCGAATGTCCTTGTTTTCGACGAGCCCACGCGCGGGATCGACGTGGGCGCCAAGTTCGAGGTTCACACCCAGATGCTCAACCTCGCCAAGGAGGGAGCCGCTGTCCTGATGATATCGAGTGAAATGCCCGAAATCCTCGGGATGAGCGACCGGGTGTTGGTGATGAGGGAGGGGCGCCTCACCGCGGACATTCCGCGGGATGAGGCGACGCAGGAGAACATACTTCGCTACGCGATGGTGGCGGATGAAAACGCGGCTGGCGCTTCGCCCGCCGGCGGCAACGGAGGAAGTCGATGAGCGCGGTATCGACAGTAAACGGCGAGAAGCTGATCTTCGGGTATCCCGCCAAGGACATCCCCTGGGAGCGCGTAATTCTGATCGGCGCCTTCGCCGCGCTGATGGTTTTTTATTCTTTCGCGACGGAAAATTTCTTCACGCTGGATAATTTCACCAACGTCGTCCGGCGCGACGCCTGGCTGTTCTTTCTGGCCTATGCACAGACGATCGTGATCATCTCGGGCGGGTTCGATCTCTCCCAGGGCTCGATTATGAGTATCGTGAGCGTGATGGCCTGGAGCGCAATGCTCCACTTCGGCTTCGTCGGCGGTCTATTAATCGGTCTTTCCGTGGGAACGCTTTGCGGGCTCGTCAACGGTTATTTCATCGGTGTTGTCAGGGTCTATCCCTTTATCGCCACCCTGGGAATGCTTTTCGTGGGAAGCGGGGTGGCCCAGCTCTGGACCGGTGGCCTCCAGATGGGAGGCTCCCGCGAGGGCGCGACGCTGCCCACCCACGTTGAAAACGCTTATGTGGCTCTCTCGAAAGGGAGCCTCGGTCCCATCCCGCTTCCGGTGATTTGGATTCTCGTCGCCCTGGGGCTGACCTGGTATCTCCTCAAATTCACCCGCTTCGGAACCTACGTCTATGCCCTCGGGGGCAGCGAGGAAACGGCTGTTTCGGCGGGCATCAGTTTTTCGCGGATGAAAATCGGCATTTTCGCGCTGAGCGGGCTCTTTTGCGCAATCGCGGGTCTTCTCCTCTCGGCGAACGTGAGCGCGGCGGGCGAACCCCGGCTCGGCGGCGGCGACCAGCTCCTCCAGTCGATCGGCGCCACCATCATCGGCGGAACCCACATTTTCGGCGGACGCGGAGGGGTTCTGGGCACGACGCTGGGCGCGCTTCTCATTATCTTTTTGGTGAACGGGCTGAACGTCATGAGCATCGACACCTACCGCCAGCAGATTATCGTCGGGCTGGTCATTCTCGTCTCCATTTGGGTTAGCACCCTTCAAGAACAGAAGAAATAAGGAGAAATCTCAAAATGGCAAATGTTGCCATGCCATACGAAAGCAAGCCGCTCGATATCGTCCGCTCCTGGTTATCGTTGGAGAAGTACGGCCTCCTGGTGGCGTTTGTCCTGATGATGCTGGGGTTCTCCATCCTTCAGCTTTTGGGCTACGTGAACAATTTCATCGAGGTTCACAACCTGACGAATCAGATGCGAAATGCATCTCTCCTGTTTTTCATCGTCGCGGGTCAGAGCATGGTGCTTCTTGTCTCGGGAATCGATTTGAGCCAGGGCTCCCTGCTCAGCCTTTCGAGCGTCATCATGGCTCAGGGAATTCTCGACTTCGGCATCGCCGTGGGCGTGCTCATGGGGTTCGGCGTCGCCGTCATGTTCGGATTCATCAACGGATTCTTGGTCGGCAGGGTGAAAATCCAGCCGTTTATCGTCACCCTGAGCATGCTTTTCATCTGCGCGGGGATCGCCCTCGTCTTTACGGGCGGACGCACCATTCACCAGTTCACCAGCGCGCAGAAGGACATCCTTCAGACAATCGGGCTTACCGATTTTTTCCATATACCGGGGACCATGTTTATCGCAATCGCCTTCTTTGTTGTCCTTCATATCCTCCTGACGCGCACCGCCCTGGGGCGGGCGATTTACCTGACGGGCGGAAACGAAGAGGCCGCCCGCCTCTCGGGGATCGACACCGGCAAGGTGAAGCTCATCTGCTACCTCATCAGCGGTTTCACCGTGGCCTTTACGTCGTTTCTTTATCTGGCCCGGCTACCCGCGACAAACGGGCTCGCCGGTTTTCAGCTTGAATTTCAGTCCCTGGCGGCCACCGTCGTCGGAGGCACGACGTTCCACGGCGGCGAGGGCGGCGTCATCCAGGCGATGCTGGGAACTTTTTTCATCGTATTTTTGCTGAACGGCCTGATATTGCTGGGAGTGGGCACCTTCGCCCGGGAAGTCGCCTTGGGGGTGATGCTCATCGCCGCAGTCACTATCAGCGCCCGCCGGCGACGGGAATAGTTTGCCGGAGGAAATTTTCGATATCGATTTTCCGAGAAGAGGAGGAGATCAATATCCAGGAAATCTGCGGTGTTCTGAATCTATGCTGAATCGTGGAACCACTGGAGTCCATGTTTGTGTGTTTTTCCTTTAAGGAAAAGGAGGAAGCGATGAGAACGAAACTGTTTCGCTCACTGACACTTCTTGCCGTGATGGCGGCTTTCCTGTTCACCGCCACCTTCGCGGCGCCGAAGGCCGAGGCGGCCAAGGCGAAGAAGCCCTACAGGATCGCCGTCGTCGTGCCGAACGGCGTTGACCCCTACTTCTTCTCGAAGTGGTTCGGCAGCGTCCGTGAAGCAAAACGGCTGGGCGTCTCCGTCACCATGTTCGACGCGGGCGGGTATGAATTTTTGCCCAAGCAGGTGGCCCACGTCGAGGACATCATCGCCGCCAAGTACGACGGCATGATCATCTGCCCGATCAGCACAAAGGGCATGGTCAACGCCGTCCACAAGGCGATTGACGCGGGAATGCCGGTCGTCGTGGACAACATCGACCTCGACAGCGACCGCGTAAAAAACCGCGTCATGAAGAACAGCTACGAACTCGGTCTGTTTATCGGCGCCGCGATGGCCGAGGCCGTCGGACACGAGGGCAAGGTCTTCATGCTGCCCGGCCCGAGCGGCATCGAGATGGTCACTTCCATGGCCAAGGGTTTTGAGGACTATCTGAGCCACTATCCCAAGATCAAGATCGTGGCCAAGGAGTTCACGAAATCGAACGTGCAGGCGGCCTATCAGACGGCCGAGGACCTTCTGAAAAAGCACCCCGACGTCGCCGGCATCTATCCCTGGGCGACCCTTATCGCGCGCGGTACGACCGACGCCGTCAAGGCCTTCTCCAAGGCCAACGGCTTCAAACCCGGCAAGATCAAGATCGTGACGCACAACATCGCCGTCGGCGTCGAGACGGATATCCGGGACGGCTGGACGTATGGCGCGGTGCTGGCCGAGCAGATCGGCATGGCGAGTCAGGCCGTGAGTAACGTGGTGGACCTCATCGAGGGGCGTCAGCCTCCGGGAGCGCCTCACCGGGGCGGCACGCTTTCCTACATCAAGAACTTCATGGTGTACAAAAGCAGCCTCGACAAGATCGACCGGAGCGGGATGCAGGCTCCCAAGGAGTGGATGATCAAGCGGGCGAAGCGGGCGAAAAACATCGTCGGCGGAAAACGCCGCTAGAGGGTTTTGCCTCAAGCGAATCAAGCCCCGCCGGGTCCGCCCGGCGGGGTTTTTCGTCCGGCCGCATGTAAGAAAAGGCGTTGGCGAGGCAAATTGATCCTGGTTGTTCGCGCGGCTCGCGGTATCGGGAGCGGTCCCCGGCCGAGTCTTGACGCGTCACTCCCTGAGGGCCCCTATGCTGAAAGTCTCTGAATCGGCCTGTGCTAATCTGTCCAAGTTGCTCTCCGATTCGGGCGCTCCCGAAGGCGCCTGCGTCCGGTTCATCCTCGAAGGAGAGGAGCTGTCGCTCACGCTCGACGGCGAAAAGCCGGGAGACGCGACATTCTTCCACGAGGGCAAAACGGTTCTTGTCATGGACGAGGATGTTTCGCAGAGCCTCTCCAACAAGACGCTCGATGTGGAAGATTCGGAAGATGGGCTTCAGCTCACAATAAAGGACTGAGGCGGGGCGTCACCTCGCGGGAAGCCCCGAGGCGTAAAGATTCAGTTCCATCAGGCCGGTCGCCCCGCCGGGCTTGGGGTCCGATATTTTATCCGTCTGCGATTGACCCGCCCCATCCACCGCGCGGACGGTCGCGGGGTAAAATCCATCCTCCGGAAATTCCATCCGGAAGGCCCAGGGGGTCCATGCGAGGGGGCCGAGCGGTTTCTTGAGGAGGGCGGGCGCCCAGGGGCGTCTTTTCGGGCCCAGGCCGTAGGCCACCTCGACGCGGCTGATTCCCCTGTCGCCGGCGAAGGCCGAACCCACGAGCCAGGCCGACGGCGCCCCAACCGTCACCCGCCGGCGCGGCGCTTCGAACCGGCTCAATGTCTCGACGCGCGCCGCGTCCGACCATCCCCTGCTTTGCCAATAGCCCGCGTGGCCGCCGGTCGCCACCTCGATGGACCGAATCCACTTCACGTTCTTGAGTCCATAGACACCCGGCGCAAGCAGCCGCAGGGGAGCGCCGTGATCGGGGGGCAGAGGGGCGCCGTTCATGCGGTGGCAGAGGAGGGTGCGCTCGTCCAGCGCCGCCTCGAGCGGAATCGAATCGTGATACCCGTCCGCCGCCCGGAACACCGCGCGCCCCGCCGGCGATCTCAGCGCGCTCTCGCGGGGAGCCGCCCGCTCGAGCAGCGTGCGGAGGGGTACCCCGCTCCAGAGGGCATTGCCGATTTGCCCGCCGCCCACGGGGTTCCCGATGCAGGTGATCGCCGCCCAGGCCTCGCGCTGGGGCAGGGCGGTGAAATCCGAAGCGCTCAACTCAAATGGGGAGTTCACCGCTCCTCCCACGGAGATTTTCCAGTCCCCCCGCGCCC
The DNA here is from genome assembly GCA_030922375.1 of bacterium. Classification (GTDB taxonomy): domain Bacteria; phylum UBA8248; class UBA8248; order UBA8248; family UBA8248; genus UBA8248. The sequence continues at coordinate 44,525 of JAVEPB010000163.1, forward strand.
CTCCGGCGGGTGTACGCCCGATGCTCTGTACATAGAATTTATCGGTGGGCGTGATTTCGGGGAGCACCCGCGAGGCGAAATCGAGAATGCCCTCGCCCGGCAGGGGAGACTCCACCGGGCGGCTGTTCAACCAATCGAAGATGCGCCCGAGCATGGCCTCCGCCCGGCCGGCGGGGCCGATGAGCGCGAGCGCGGCTGTGGTTGCCCCGCCTCCGATCAGGTTCCGCCTGGAAATTCCCACGGGTCTCCTCCGTGCTCATCGGTTAACGGCGGCTTCCGGCCATTATCTTCCGGAGATGGTGATAGTTTGGTATAAGTCCGTATCTTTATCCATTCAATTTTTGGGGTGGTAATGCGGGGCGAAATGACAGGCCTTCGGGCGCTACCCGCCCCGGGCGGCCTCGGCCGGACGGGCTAATCCGATCAAGCTGGAAGATGAGACGAGCCAGACGATGAATCAAGGAAAATTCACCAGACGATGAACCAGGGAAAATTCGAGGGCCAAAGCGCTTTCGTCACCGGAGCGGCCACGGGCATCGGCGAGTCCTGCGCCCGAAAACTCGCGGTCGGGGGCGCCTCGGTCGCCGTTTGCGATATTGACGAGGAAGGCGGAGCCCGGGTCGCCGAGTCGATTCGGAACGAGGGGGGGCGGACGGTTTTCATCCGCGCGGATCTCACGGATTGGGAGCAGGTGCGCACCGCCGTCGAGGGCTTTCAGCGCGAGCAGGGCCGCCTCGATATCGCCATTCACAGCGCCGGGGGGTTTCCCCGGTATGTGAGCCTTCTCGATTGCCCGGTCGAGGCGTGGGACCTTGTGGTCGATTCGAATCTGAAGACCATGTTCTATCTGCTCAAGGCCGCGGCGCCTCTCATGATCGAAGGCGGCTACGGCCGGTTCGTGTCCCTGTCGAGCATGGCCGCCCGGAGCGGGGTGAACCCGAATCCCCCTCATTACACGGCGGCGAAGGCGGGGGTTCTCGGCCTGACGCGGCAGGCCGCGCGGGAGCTAGGGCCCCACGGCATCACCGTGAACGCCGTCGCGCCCGCGAACGTGCGCACCCCAAGAACGGTGAAAATCCGCACCGAGGAGCGCATCCGCCATATCGAGCGGACCACCCCAGTGGGCCGCCTCTCGGAGCCGGACGAAATCGCCGAGGCCGTGCTCTTTTTGTGCAGCCCCGAGGCGAGCTACATCACCGGCGTCACCCTCGACGC
>JAVEPB010000164.1 GCA_030922375.1 bacterium
GGCGGGGCCCGCGACGATCAGGCCGGGGGCGAAGGCCTTGATCCGCTCCATCGCCTCGGCGGCGCAGCGCTCCTCGTTTTCGGCGAAAAGGCCGTCGCCGCAGTAGACCGTCCCCGCGACCTCGCCCTCCCCGCCCAGGATTTTATCGATGAGCAGACCGGGGCCCATGGGACCCTCCTTGGAGGAGAGGGGGTGATCGCTCTTCTCCTCGCCGCCGACGCCAGCGAAAAACTGGTTGATGTAGTGCACGACCCTGATGTTTCCGCTCATGACGCTTCCTCCGCTATTTGCTTTCCGGTTTCCGTGGCCGGGGCCTGAAGCCCCGCCAAAACCGGTTGAGTATGATTACAAATCACCTGGAGCCGCCGCGAATCCGATCGAGCCCGGCCCGCCCGAACCAGTCCGAACGAACCAGTCCGAGCTTCCGCGGCCTAGTAGGCCTTTCCGATCATGCGGTTCAACTCCATCGCCCATTCGTTGGCATAGTAATCGCTGTCGGCCATCGTTAAGGCCTCCTTGGCGTCCGTTTCCCTGCCGCCGTAGAGATTGACGACCCGCGAGCCGATCACCCGGTCGACGGCCGGGGCCTCGATCCGGTCGCCCTGCATGCCCTTGCTCACGATCGCGTCGGCCTCGGGGACATGGAAGACGAGCGGGAACTCGCCGGTCCCGGGCCGGCCGACCTCGTAGATGATGGGAACGGCCTTGACGCCCATCTGCTCGAGCGCCTGGACGGTGAGCCAGTAGTCCACCGTCGAGTTGCCTCCGCCCTCGAAGGAGAGGACCGCGCCGTCGGCGTCGAGGAGCCTGGCGAGCTTGGCCACGTAGTGGGCCGAGCGCTCCTTCAGGGCCTGGTTGTCCCGGTGGCCGCGCGTGATGATCGTCCCCGCGAAGTTCAGATCGACGCCGTGGCGGCGGTAGAGCTCGTAGGCGAGCGGCATGTTGCAGTGAAGATAGGTGGGCACCTTCTGCTGGGTCTTGTAGTTGGCCCCCACGACGGCGCCGTCGAACATTTCGTTCGGGTGGATGGGCGTGGGAAGCGAGTCGTCCAGATCCTTGCCGTAGAGGAAGGTCTGGACCATCGAGGCCTGGTGCATGACCTGATCGACGAAGACGAGGCGCGGAAGGGCGGGGTCCACCTCGCCCAGATCGAATACCTCGAGCCGGACGGGCTCGAGCCGCGCCGTGGACTCGGCCAGCCGGGAAGCCAGCCGGAGGGTGGCGAGGCGCACCGCGTCGTCGTGCGCTTCGTTCGAGACGCCTTCGAGCGGCTCGAACCGCGCGACGAGGTTCACCGTCTCGGAATTCGTGCAATACCTTCTGCCGGGGCCGATCATGTCGATGATCCCCTCGCGGTAGGTCATGATTCCCGTCATGGGCCCCAGGAACCAGGTCGAGCTGATCACGCACATCCCGGCCAGCTTGTGGGTCCGGCCCTCGCCCGCGGTCTTCGCCGGGCCGAGGAAACCCGGAAACGCGCACGAGCGCCCGCCGACCTTGTAGAGGGGCTCAACGGCGTCGAGGACATTCGTGATGCGCACCGAGTCGCCCGGCTTGGCGGTGTGGAAGCTGACGTCCTTCACATCGCCTCCCGCCATCGCCACCCGGCGGAGCTCGGCGGCGTCCACCGTGAGAACCTCGTCCCGGTAGGCGAACCGATCCCCCAGCACCACCTCCGAGACCGGGAAAATCCCCATTTCCAGACGCATCAGCTCCGCTCCTCCTTTCCTCAGCCCGCCGCGCGCAATTCGGCCAGATCGCTTTCGATCCGCGGCAGGTCGAGCACCATCTCCATCATCTGGAGCTTTTCGGCGTAAATGTCCTCGGGAACATGGGACCGCACCCTCTCCTCGAGGATGTGGTACACGGGGAGTCCCAACGAGACTCCCGCCAAGGGCCCTGCCCAGCTGGGGTCACCGGTCGTCAGCGTTTCGGCCGCGAGCCGAAGGCCTTCGCCGGGCATCCCCAGAACCACCATCAGATTTTCCGTGCCGACCTCGTCGGCGATCTTCTTGATGGCGGCCTGGTTTTCAAGGTCCATGGCGCCCGCGGAGGTTCAGACAAAACACTCCGTCTTCTGGAAAACGATCTCCGCCCCCGCCGCCTCCAGGCTTTCGGCGATGGCCGGGCCCGGAACACCGTCCCGCTCGCCCAGCGCGATCACCTTCTTGCCTTTGAACATAAAATTCCTCCCGAACAATTTCGAATGAAAACAAACTTCAGGGGATCATACCTCCACCACGACGGAGGCCCCGTCGGCCTGCTGGGACATCCGCCCGAGAAACAGGCTTCCCTTGGCCATCACCATCGTACTCCGAAGATTCCCCGCCCGCATCCCCGCCAGGGCGTGTCCGAGATAGGGCACGCCGGCCGGGATATGGCCCTGGGTGGGCGCGAATCCCGGCATCCCCTTGCTCTCGATGAAGGCCGGAATCTCCTCGCGGGCTATCTCTCCCCCCATCACCGCCATCGCGGCGATCGTGCGGTAGTTCGTCGCCGCGACGTCGCCCGCTCCCGCCGGCAGCGTCACCTCGGGGTTATGAAGCTCGACGGCGTATTTATCGATGTCGCATATTTTCCGGCCCGCCCGCTCGAGCGGATCGCGGACGAGCGCCTCCGCCATCACCTGGGGGGTGGACGGGCGCCCGGCCCCGTGGTGGCCGGTGATTTCGAGATTGACGCGGGGGGCGCCGCCGCCCTCCGAACCGAGCAGGAAGGCGACTCCGCCGAGGACATCCTCCAGAACGGGCATTTCCTTTTCGATGTGGAAGTAGGCCTTCATGCCGAGCTTCGCCAGCGATCCGCCGCCGACGACAACGGCGTTTTTCACGACGCCCGCCCGGATCAGGGCCGCCGCGTGGACGAGGGCGTAAACCGGGGCGGCGCAAAACGATTTCACGTCCACCCCGGCGGCTTCGGCGCAACCCGCCATCTCCGCGATCGCCTTGGCGAGGTTTCCGCCGCCGCGATTGTAGCGGTCGCCGACGGCCTCCTCGGAGCAGCTGATGACGTATTCGATTTCCTCGGGGGCGATTTCCTCCTGAAGAAGAAGATGGCGCAGGGCGTAGGCGCCGCTCGCCTTGGCCGCCAGGTTTTCCAGGAGGATGCGCGCGTCCAGCGACTCGTCCGCTTCGTGATCCCGCCGGACGCAACCGATCAGATCGCCGCCCCGGTGGAGGGGCAAGGCTTCGGCGGCCTCGATTCGCCCGATAATCTCCTCCTCGCGGCCTCTTTTCCCCGGACCGGTTTTCCCCGGGCCGGAGCCCTCAAGAAGCGAGGCGGCGGCGGCCGAGGCGGATTCGCCTCCCGCGACATCGGCGCCCGAGGGGGCGTCCGGGCCGAACAGGAGGAGGCCGAACTGATCCGCGGCCTCGAGGAGGGGATAGAAATCCTCCTGCGGGAGAATTTCACCGAAGGCTCCTTTCGCCGATGCCTCTGGGACTGGGTTTTCGTACCAGGGAGAGGGGCCCCCACCGAGATCGCCGGGCGCCATGTTTCCGATAAACACCTGGTTCGGCGGATAAGCCACCGCCTCCGCGAACGTCCTGAGCCGCCGGGAGAGGGCGCCGGCGAGGGCCACATCTCCACCGGAGTTTTCGCGCCACGGCTTCGAGCCGTAGCGAACCAGGTCGGGAACGTGAACGAGTACATTGGACGCCGCGCGAAGAGCCGGGATCATAGAGTCATCCTGCCTGGAGAGACTAAAGAAAGTTTGGAGGGATATTACCCGAACCGGGAACGGGAGTCAGCCCGCCCCGAGGGCCGAGGCAAGGCGCTCCGAAATTATTTCGAAAGGACGCGTTCGACTTCCCTTGAGAATTTTTCCAGATCGACGGGCTTCATCACAAATCCATCAGCGCCCAGCTCCCGGCACCGCTCCTGATCCTCGGTCATGACCGGGGCGGTCATCACGAGTATCGGTATCTCCCGCGTCGCCGGATCGCTCTTGAGGGTTTCGATCGCCGTGAAGCCGTTGTACCCCGGCATTCTCAAATCCATCAAGATCAGATCGGGAGACAGGAGCCGGGCGGCGGCGACCCCCTCGCCGCCGTCGTAAGCCGACTCCACGGCGGCCGCGCCTTTCAGGAATAGCCTCATGAATTCATGCTGGTGCTCCACATCGTCAACGACAAGAAATTTTCGTCCCCGCCAGGGCTCCTTTCCCTCGTTCAATTCATCCGACTCGCCGGGGGAGGCGGTTTGATCCGATATTTCCTCAGGAACGGGCGCCGCCGCTCCCGAAGCCGGAAGAGCGAAAGTGAAGGCGCTTCCGCTCCCCCTCTCGCTATCGACCCAGATGCGCCCGCCCTGAAGCTCCAGAAGCTCCCGCACGAAACTGAGCCCGATTCCCAACCCGCCGGAAGAGCGTTTGTAACCGCTTTCGACCTGACTGAAACGGTCGAATATCTGGCCAATCTCTTCGGGATCGATGCCGATCCCGTTGTCCCGGACGCTGACGTGGACCTCTCCAGGATGGCGCTCGGTCCGCACGCCGATGTGGCCGCCGTCCGGAGAAAATTTGACGGCATTGTCGATCAGATTCATGAGCACCTGGATCACCCGGGCGGAATCGCAGATGACCAGCCCGCATTCCGGATCAAAGGAACAGGCGATTTCGTATCCGCTCGGAAGTTGGCTGCGCCTCACCTCGACAGCCTCCTGGATAATTCCGTTGATGTCCGCCTCACCCGAATCCAGCCGGATATCGCCGGACTCGAGTCGGTCGAAATCGAGCAGATCCTCGATGAGGCGAGTGAGGTATTTCCCCGCATCGCGCATTTTCGGAACAAGCTGCCGGGTGATTTCGTCCTGGCTTTGCATGAGGAGAATATCGCTGAATCCGGTAATGGCGTTGAGTGGAGAGCGAAGCTCGTGACTCATGTTGGCGAGGAATTCGGTTTTGGCCCTGCTGGCCGCCTCGGCGCCGTCTCTCGCCCGGACCAGTTCGTCGGTCCGCCTCTGAAGCGCCTCGAACAGGCGCGCGTTGTGAATGGCGGTCGCCGCCTGATCCGCCAGGCTCGCCGCGATGCGGAGATCGCCCTCGGCGAACCCGAAACCCGGGGGGCGGTGAATGGCGAGCACCCCCAGGACGCGGGAATCGCGGGACAGGGGGACAAACACCGAGGCTCCAAACATATCCGGATCGAGCGCCTCCCTGTGGATCGCAATCACCCGCTCGTCGTTATGAATATTCTCCGCCAACAGGGGTTCGCCCTTCTCGGCGACTATCCCCGACAAGGACTCGCCGATCCGGATTCTCTCCTTAAACGGAAACTTTCTTAAACCCGGCGTGCTGCCCATGAGAACCAGTTCATCGCCTTCCCGGATCCGGAAGTCCGCCTCCCCCTCGAAGACCGCCCCGGCCTCGGCGGCGATGGCGCTCAAAATCTCGTTGAGATCGAGCCCGCTCGTCAGCCGCTTCGCCACCTCGACCAGAGCACCCAGGCGCCTGCCGCGCTCGCCGGACTCGTGGAAGAGGGAGGCGTTTCGAATCACCACCGCCAGCTGTCCCGCGATGGAGGAGAGAAGCTCGATATCCTCGCGGGAATAGGCGTCCACCTGGACGCTCTGGATACCGATATGAGCGATACAAACATCGTCCTGAATGACCGGTATGGTCAAGCCGCTCCGAAGGACGCTGTTCTTGAATCTTTCAACTTCCCTGAAAGCCGGACCTTCCCTGTAATCGGGGATGTAGCTCGGCTGCTTCGACTCGTAAGCCGTGAAAATCGGTCCTCCAGGTGCTGGACCACCGGCTTCAATCAGGGACTTCACCTCGACATCGGATTCGAAATGGTGGACCTGATGGTTACTCGCAACCAAGTCCATAGTCGCGATGACGCATCGCTCTGATGGCACCAAGCGGCGGATCTCGCTGACGATTTTTCGAAACAGCTCCTTCGGCTCCAGCGTCGAGCCCAGGGCTTTCGTGATTTCATTCGTGATCGAAAGGCGTTCGGCCCGCTTCTCCGCGGTCCGGTAAAGACTCGCGTTCTGAATGGCCGCCCCCAGGTGACCCGCCACCTCGGTGAGCAGCCCCACCTGGTCCTGATCGAAACCATCCACCTGATCGCTCATGAGAGAGAGGTGAGCGATGCACTCGCTGCCCTGAAGAACGGGAATGAGCACCTGGCTCCGGATCCCGACCTCGGCCACCTCTCTCGCGCGCCGGTAGGGCAAGTCCCGCATGTCGGAAACAATGGCCGGCCGGCGATGCTCGTAAACCTCCCCGAACCACCAATCCGCATAGTCCTCGAACTTCCGAAGCGGCGGAAGTTCGATGTCCGTCTCTTGATAAAAGGCCCGGTTTTGGCCCTCCTCCCGGTCATAACAACCAATTAAACACCGGCTGCAGGGTACGACCCGCCGTATTTCCCGCACGATGGTTTTGAAAAGCTCCTCGGGCTCAATTTCCGAGCCGACGGCCTTCGAAATGGCGCCGGTGATTTCCAGCCGGGCCGCGCGCTCCCCGGCGTCCCGATAAAGATTCGCGTTCTGGATGGCCGCTCCGATCTGGCCGGTGACCGAGGTGAGAAGCGCTTCGCAATTTGAGTCGAATGCGGCAACTTCCTTGCTCACCAGAGAAATGTGAGCAACGCAGGAACCGTCCTGGAGTACAGGCGCAACCAGCCAACTTCGTTGGCCCGCGTCCGTCCAAGGCTTAATCCAAGGATATTCGAGATCCTGCAAGTCAGGGATATTATGCAGCCGTTTCCCCTGATAAATTTCCTCATGAACCCATTTTCTTCTTTGAATCCGCGTGTCATCCGAGACGTCAAAGCCCTCATTCGGCTCGACCGAAGCATTTCGGTATCGAAAACCGTCGGGGTTCAAAGAGGCGAGCACAACCCGATCGCAGCGGATGGCGCCGTAAATCTCTTTCGTGATCGTCCGGAACAACTCATCCGGCTCGAGCTTCGACGCGACAGCGTTCGCGATTTTTCCGGTGATTTCCAGCCGGGCCGCGCGCTCCCCGGCGTCCCGGTAAAGATCCGAGTTATGGATCGCCGCCCCCAAATGGCCCGCTATCGCTGTCAGAAGTTCCTCGCAATCCTCATCGAACGCACCGACTTTCCTGCTGAGCAAGGACAGGTGGGAGACGCAGGTTTCGTCCCGCAGGATAGGCACCACTATCCAGCTCCGCAGTCCGGCATCCACCCGCGTCCCGAGCCATGAAAGCTCCAGTTCCCGAATGTCGGGAAAATTCCGCAGCCGCTTTGTTTTATAAACTTCGTTGTGAACCCAGAGTCTCCGTTTTACTTTTTCCTTCATTTCCTCGAAAAACCCGACATCCGACTCAACCGAAACATTTCGATAGTGATCACCATTGACGCTCATGGATGAGATGACAATCCGGTCACAAGGAACATGGCCGCGAATCTCCTTCGTAATAGTCCGAAACAGCTCCTCGGGCTCAAGCTCGGACCCAACGGCCTTGGCGATTTTTCCGGCGATTTCCAGGCGGGCCGCGCGCGTTTGCACATCCTCATGCAGCCGGGCGTTTTCGATGGCGATTGAAATCTGGTCCGCGAAGGAAGTGGCGAGGCGAAGCGCCTCCTCGTCGAACAGGTGGCCCCGCTCGCGGCAGATTGCCAGCGTTCCGAGAATCCCCCCTTCCCGCTTTACCGGGACGCACATCAACGCCCCGGTTTCGTCCGGAGCGACGGCGCTCCGGTGAGCGGGAAGCTGCCGGCTGTCCGAGGCGGAATCCGCCGTGATGATCGGCTCGCCGGATTCGGCCACCCTCCCGCTAATCGATTCCCCGACGCGGAGACGCTCCTCGCCCATAATCTTGGCGGCCCCGGATGTGGAGGCGGCCAGGCGGAGATAGTCTCCCTCCAGAATACGGAACCCCGCCTCGCCATCGAAAACCTTGGCGGCGTCCTCGGCGATTCCGAACAGGACATCCTCGAGGGTCAGCCCCCCCGTTATCCGCCGGGTGACCTCGACCAGGGTCTCCAGGCGCCTACCGCGCTCCTTCGATTCCTGGAAAAGCGACGCGTTCCGGATGGCCGAGCCCAGGTGGCCGGCGACCGCCGCCATTAGATTTTTGTGCTCGTCGGTGAAGGCGTCCGGGCGCGTGTGGTTCACCGCCAAATGCGCGATGCAGCGATTGTCCCGAAGGATGGGAACCGCGAGGTAGCTCTCGATTCTCCCCTCGCTGAAGCGGTTCGCCCATTTAATGGTTTTGTATGCCTCCGAGCGAATGTGAACGGGGCTCAGGGTTTCGTAGACATTTTCGTTAATCCACCCGCCCAGCGCGGCGGACTCGGCCTCCGTGGACGGCCGAACCGGGATATCCGAGGATTGGTGCCATATGTGCGTCCGCTTCGTATCCGGGTCAACGCCCGCGATGACGCACCGGACGCAGGGAACGGCGCGGCGGATTTCGCGCGCGATGGTTTCGAACAACTCCCCGGGCTCGAGCGTCGAGCCTATCGCTCTCGAAATATTCCCGGCGATCTCGAGATGACTGGAATGCTTCCGGGTGTCCGCGACGAGACGCGCTTTTTCGATGGCTATCGAGGCAAGGTCCGCGAGCGCCTCGGCCAGCTGCCGGTCGCCCGGGGTGTATTCGCGGGCGGCGAGATGATAAAGGAACAGGGAGCCGAACGGCTTCCCGCCGACGATCAGCGGCATCAGGCAAATGGTTTGATGGCCTATCCTCTTCTGGAGCTCGGGAAAAACGACAAGGGGGTTACCCCTCAGCTCCGACACCACCTCGATGCGGCCGGTTTGAAAAACCGTGCTCATCAGGGAAGAAGGCGCCTTGATCGAATTCACCGCGTCGATGAATTCCTCCGGCACCCGGTGGGAGTGGAGAACCTCCCTTCCCGGAGGATCGCCCTCGCTCATGCGCACGATCATGGAGCGGTCCGCCCCGAGGACGTGGCAAACCTCCTGGCAGATCAGCTGGAGGATTTCGGGAAGGTGGGTGCCGTCGAGGATATTCCGGGCCGCGGTGGACAGCAGGGCGTATCCGGGGGTGAACTCGGCACCGGGCACGAGCCCCCCTTCCGAAAGGGGCCTATCTTCTCTGTCGGGCGGATGCATAGTCGACTTCTCACGAGGGGCCGATGACAACTAAAATGATAGTAGCAACAGCTCCTTTTGTCCCGCCAACTTGAATATACAATATTTTTGTATATCAATATTAATTAAACAATAGGTGTTCTCGGTTGTACAAGGCGGGTCAACCACGCAGGACGCAGCCGGATATTTCAAACGAAGATCTTGGGTTTTTGGGAAGGAGGCGCTCAACCTCCCGCATCAGGAATTTCCGGTCGATGGGTTTCGTGACGTATCCGTCGCCTCCCGCCAGTATCAGGCGAATCAAGGCGGAGGATGAAGCTCCCCCCCCCCGAAAAGAGGAAGAATGAACCCGTGGAGGGAGGATCCGCTGATCACTTTATTCCGTAATTCGCCGCGATTCGGGCCAAAACAGTTCCTTTTCCCGGGGGGGCAAGAGTGGTAGAGTTGTATCGCTTCGGCGCCCCTTCATGACCGGAAGGGGCAGCCGCCATTTAAGGGGGGTGTTTCCATGAAACGATTGCTTTCATCCGGATTAATATTGATATTCGCGGCCACCCTCTCCGGTTGCGCCGGTCAGGGACGCTCCGGCGGAATCAACAAGGAAACCGGAGGCACGGTCCTCGGCGGAATTGCCGGCGGCGTTCTGGGCTCCCGAGTCGGCAAAGGCCGCGGCAGAACGGTGGCGACCATCGCGGGAGCGATTCTCGGTGGGGTCCTCGGCAGCGCGATCGGCAAGCAGCTCGACGAGCGCGACAGACTGCTCATGGCGCGGACAACCCAAACCTCGCTGGAGAAGGCTCCCTCCGGGAGGAGCACCGCGTGGCGCAATCCCGACACCGGTCACAGCGGAACCGTCACCCCCGAGCCGTCCTACAAATCCTCGAGCGGCGACACCTGCCGCCCGTACACCCAGACCATCCAGGTGGGCGGAAAGAGCGAAACAGCCAAAGGGTCGGCCTGCCGAAACCCCGACGGCACATGGCGGATAATTCGTTAGGATATTGGCCCGTTTTTTTAAAAGCACTACCGAAGAAAGGAAAACACGATGAAAAAAATCGCCGTGGTTGTAACCCTCGGAATGGCCCTCGCCTTTGCGCCGGTGGCGCAGACCATTCTCTCCCCTCAGCCCGCATACGCCGCCGAGATGAGATCCGCCAGCCCCAGCGCGGGGGATTACCTTCTGGATCTCCTGATCATCCGGCCATTCCATTATATCGTGCTCGCGGGCGCGCTGGTTTCCTACCCGATCGCCTGGCTGCTCGACCCGCTTTTCGGCGACAACCCCGAGCGCCTCAAGAAAAACTGGCTGGACGCGCCGTATGCCAACGCCATCGAACGGCCCATGGGGAATTTTGGCTGGAAATCCCGGTAATATCGCCTTCGGTGGCCCTCAGAAGGGGGGATTCGTGAAGAAAAGAGCCCTTGTCCTCGGGTTGGCCGCGGTCCTGATCGCATCGCCCATGGCGGCCAACGCCGATTCGCAAACACTCGCCGGGGAAGCGGACGACCTGGCGATGGTCTGGGACCTGTTGGTGGTCCGGCCGGTTGCGATAGCCGCCATGGCGGCGGGCGCCATTTTATACGTTCCCGCCGCCCTGCTCACCGACGCCGGGAACAACGACATCAAACCCGTCGAGGACGCGCTCCTCAAGGCGCCCTACAGATTCGCCATCGAGCGCCCGCTCGGCCGTTTTGATGACTGACGGCTGAAAACAGAAACAACGAAACAAAAAAATCCCCCCGGCCCTGGCCGGGGGGATTTTTTTTAGCGCGGCCCGCCACGGCGATTCAGCCTCCACCGAATTTCCACTCCAGGTCGGCCGGAAAATCAACCTGCATCTTCACGATGTAGGAGGCCACATCCTCGCGGCGGAAGCGGAGGCTCTTGAAGGAGGGAGAGCGCGGGCCGCGTTTTCCATTCCTCCGCGCGGCCGGGCGGCGAAGATAGACCGGCCGGAGCACCGGGGTCTCGCTCGCGCAATCCTCGGCCACGATGGAATCGATGGTCCGGACGCTCTTGTATCCGAGCACTTTCGCCAACATGGCTTTGGTGAGGAGCGCCTCCTCCCTGAGTATCTGGGACGCGGGCCGTGGATCGGGCCGGCTCCACGCGGGCCGCGCGTCCACCTCCGTTGCCGTTTTTCCCCTTTTGGTTTTTTTCTTCATCGATTGGTCTCCGGCGACCGGTCCCGGTTCGGTCTGAACCCGCGAAAACGACCCCTGCCCCCTCAGGCCACCGCCTCCGCCATCGGGAGAATCCGGCATCCGCCGGGCCGGGCCCTCTTCGAGCGCATGGCCTCCCCGGCCCGGGCCTCGGCAATCCTCCGGTTCGGGTAAAGCTGAACAATGAGGCGGTCCCGCCTCCGGTCACGGTAGGTCAGGACCACCCCCTTGTCCGGAAGCTCGAACCCCTCGTCCACCAGGTCGCGCAGCTCGCGCTCGTGGGCCCCGATGTAGGATGCATGATCGTCCATTTCGGCTCCTCCTCGAAAAAGATGTCCGGGCGGCCCGCGCTAGAGAGGATTTTGGATGGCTCCAGGGGTCGCCGGAACACGCGGGCGGAGAGGCCTTCATGTCCCGGCGCTTCAAGAAGGGAGTTGGGGTGGGAAATTGACAGGACGGGCCGCCCGGACAAATCCCGAAATTCAATCGAATCGCCAGGCGCCGCCCGGCCAGCGGGCGGTGCGCTGCGAGCCCGGAGGCGTCGTCACCTCCTTTTCCTTCCGCCCCCCTATGGCGAAAGTATAACGAAATGAAATACATACGAAATAGAATGCTAAGTCAATATTTATTATTCATATATGGTTATTTTTGCCAGTATCTATAAAAGAGCATTGAAAAAGAAACGTTTACAATTGAGAATTAAGAAAAGGGTTTCGCGCGGACAGCGGAATATCGGCGCCCGGCACGAACCGGGCAAAGGAGACCCACGCGCAATCAACCGGAGGCTTTTTTCATGAACCCTCGCAGTCGGAGCCGGGTAGCCGCGGCCGCTCTCGCCCTAACGTGGCTTGCGCTGACGGGATTCGCCACCCCCACCCTTGCGGCCAGCGCGCGCCTCGATCGGACACCCGTCTCGGCGGCGGAGTACGAGGCCTTTGCCCTGAAAAAAGGTGAGCGGCCGGCCAGCCGGCCTCTCACTCCCAATGGCGGACCCGCGGTCAACATCGACTGGCACCAGGCGTCCGCCTATTGCAAGGCGGGGGGCAAGCGCCTTCCCTCCGCGCAGGAGTGGATCGCCGCCTGTGAGGCGAGGGAAATTGATTTTCCGTGGTGGACCTGGGAGTGGACCTCGACGGACGCGAAGGGAGGCGAGGCGGGCTTCAAGCTGTTGTGCGGTCCGGGGGCGGATACCTGCGCCTGCACCCACGCCTACCACACCACCTGGTCCAACGAGGTGAAGGGCTTCCGGTGCGCCCGGCCCCAGCCCAGCGTCAGGCTTCGGGACCGGGAGGCGGCGCCGTGATCTCACGGCCCCCGGCTCGTGCGAGATCGAAATTTTCGCCCACCTGCCCGGGGAGTCCGAAAACATGAAGAACGGGCCCGCCCGGCGGGCATGGCTCCGCGGCGGGGCGAAAAGCCGCCTCCGCCTGAGCCCCCTCGCCCTGGCGGGGCTCGCCCTGCTGGCGGCGGCCGCCTCGGGGTTCACCGGAAACCTGCCCAGCGGGCTGTTTCATCTGACCGAAGTCACCTCCTACCTTCATCTCCCCGCCCGGGTCACCAAATTCCGGTCGGTCGCCCCCATCTACGGAAGCGATGAGAATATCGCAGCGGTGGTTCTCAACTATCCGGGACAAACCCTGCGCATCGAAAGCAACAACTTGATCGCCGGCGTTACCGAGACCGAAACCCTCTTCAACATCACCGACGGCAATCCCGAGGCGCACGAATTTCTCTTCTACGAAATACGGAATATCGACGGAAAGAAGGTGGGTTATCTCCTGGCCCGGGACGATTGGATCGAGTTCGTGTCGCTCGGGATGGACGGAGAGTTGTTCCTCTCGGCCCAGGACCCCGCCGAGCCCTAGCCCCCGGGGGGAGGCATCCCCGCCGGAGCGCCGTGACCACGCCGGAGCGCCGTGACCACGCCGCTCATGGCTGATACGCTGTGTTTCATCCGATACATTTTCGCGCCGCGCTCCGGCGCTCTCTGGCGGCGAGCCGCTTTTTCGGGAGGACCATCATGCCGTTCTATAAAATCTCAGAGATGGAGGCGAGGAAATCCAGCTCCGGGCCCGCCATGGCGAAAACCGTTCCGGGCGAGTTGATGAAGGCGGGCGTCGTCACCTACCAGGTGGGAGAAGGCCCGACCCCCCACTTTCACCCGAACGAGGAGCAGTACATGCTCATGTTAGAGGGGGAGCTGAACATGATCCTCGGCGATGAAGAGCGGATCATCGGAAAAGGAGACATGGTCCATATCCCGCGCAACACGCGCCACGGAGTCGTCGCCGTGGCCGGGCCCGCCGTGTTTTTCGCGGTGAAGAGCCCCTGCGGAGACGGGAACCTGGATCAAGATTACAACCGGGCCGAGGACGCGGATGAAGTGATAGGGCGGCTGCGGGGCTGAGCCGGAGGAGCCTAGCGCCGCCAGCCCAGCCGGTCGGCGATTCCGAGCACGATGTCGGACTTGTTCAGACTATAGATATGAAAATGCCGGACGCCCGCTTCGATCAGCCCCGAGATTTGCTCCGCCGCCAGGTCCGCCGATTTCTCCTTGAACCCCTCGGGGTCGCCCCGGTAGGGCTCGAGCGCGGAGAGCACCCGTTCGGGCACGGCGGCTCCGCACATCCCCGCGAAGCGAACCACCTGGTCGATGTCTCGAACCGGAAGGATTCCCGGTGCCACCGGGATTTCAAGGCCCCGCGCGGCGGCCTCGACCACGAACCTGAAATAGTCAGAGTTCTCGAAGAAAAACTGAGTCGCCGCGTAATCGGCCCCGGCTCCGGCCTTGGCGACAAAATGGTCGAGATCTTTCGCCCGATCCGGTGTCTCGGGATGTCCTTCCGGATACCCGGCCACCCCGATGGAGGAGACTCCACCCGCCTCCCGGAGCCAGCTGACCAGATCGGCGGCGTAGCGGAACCCCCCGGACACGGCCTCCTCCCGCGTCATCCCCTCCGGGATGTCTCCGCGAAGTGCCATGATGTCGGTCATGCCGCTTTCGTGATAGGCCGAAAGGAGCCTGGAGAGCGCCTCCTCGTTCGAGCCCACGCAGGTCAGGTGGGCAACCACCCGGCCCGGATTGCGCTTCGCCAGCTCGATAACAAGGTTCAGCGTCCCGTCCCGTGTGGAGCCGCCGGCGCCGTAGGTCACCGAGGTAAACGCCACCCGGACACCTTCCTGGATCCGGGCGGTCTCCTCCAGCAGACGCACCGCCCCATTTTCGGATTTAGGGGGGAACACCTCGATGGAAACGGTGACCCCCGGCGAGCGAATTTCCTCAATGACCGCGGACATAAAACGACCCTGCCTTTTTCGTATCGCTCGTGCGCTCGGGAAAATCAAAACAAGACTTTATACCGGACTCGCCTCCGGTGCGGTAGCCCTTGCGTTCGGGATGTGGGGCGCGGCACCCCATGTCCCCACCCAAAAAAATCCGACGCGGAGGGGCTCTCCCCGCGCCGGATAATTTTCAGCGTCCGCTTCAGCTCAGCGCATCGATCGCATCGAAGAGTTTTTCATCGTCGGGCAGGTCCGGCGGGGCGGCCGTCACCTCGACGTGGACAACCCTCCCCTCCTTGTCGATGAGGATCACCGCCCGGTTGCTGAAACCTTTCTCGTGCGCGAGCCCGTAGGCCTCGACAGTTTCTTTTCCGAAGAAATCGCTCAGCAGCGGGAAGGAAATTCCGGCCGATTCGGCCCAGGCGGCATGGGCGAAGGGGCTGTCCACGCTGATTCCGAGCACGGCGCAGTCCGCCTTCTCGAACCGATCGGTCTGGGCCGAGTAGGCGGGGAGCTGCTCGCTGCAAACCGGCGAGAAATCGAACGGATAGAAGCACAGAAGGACATTTTTTTTGCCCTTGTAGCCGCTCAGTTTGATATTGTCTCCCGCCCCCTGGGACTGGGGCAAGTCGAAATCGGGCGCCATATCGCCCACGTTCAGCGCCATCGCGCAACCCTCCATTTAGCGAGACCCGCGGGTCCTCGGTTGAGTTTAATCGAAAGTACCCCGGGTAAAGGTTACTTCGCCGCTTCGAAGCGGGCCGCCACCTCATCCCAGTTCACCACGTTCCACCAGGCGGCGACGTAGTCGGGGCGCCGGTTCTGATAGTTGAGATAGTAGGCGTGCTCCCAGACATCGATGCCGAGCAGCGGAACACAGCCCTCGGTGCGGACGCTGGTCTGGTTCGGCATGGCCTTAATCTCGACCGCACCCGAGCCGGCCTTCGTACACAGCCAGCACCATCCGCTCCCCTGAAGCGGCACCGCCGCCCCTGTGAACTTTTCTTTGAAGTCGGCGAAGTCGCCGATGGCGCCGGCCAGCGCTCCACTCGGCTCACCCCCGCCGTCCGGGCTCATGGTCGCCCAGAATATGCAGTGGTTGTCGTACCCGCCGCCGTGGAAATTCAGCGCCCCCTGCTTGTCGGTGGGCACGCCCGAGAGATTTGAGAGAATGTCCTCGATACTTTTTCCTTCGAGGTCGGTTCCCGCAATCGCGTTGTTCAGGTTGGTAAGGTAGGTGTTGTGGTGCTTGGTGTGGTGGATTTCCATCGTACGAGCATCGATATGAGGCTCAAGAGCGTCGTAGGCATAATTAAGTTTCGGAAGTTCAAAGGCCATCGGTATGTTCTCCTTGTCTTAAAAAAGGCCGCGTTCCCTTAATTAACGGCCATGGGGACATATTGACTCGGGGCTTTCCGCCCAAACCTGGGCGGCTCATCGCCCGGACACGAAAACGGTGGACGCCGCGCCTAAGCAGGGCGAAAATTTCGATCTCGGTATTAGTGAACTCCCGGTATTAGAGAAAGTAGTGAACTCCCGCTCCAAGAGGGGCGTATACTATTCAAGACCAATGCCCCCGTCAATTCCATAATTTAAGTTTTTTCAATGCATTCCACATCTTTTTATCGAAAATTAAATCGCCTCGCCCTCCCCTCGCCACCGTGCGTTTCAAAACCGGAACGCCGATTTTCCAGGCCCGGGTAAATATCACTCCCCCCAGGCGATTGCCCCACTCCAGTAGGACTCCCCCCCCCACCCTCCACCTCAGTAATTGGCGGCCCAACCCCTGCAATCCATCCCGCCCATGGAATTAATGAGCCAAGACAGCGAAAATTTTACGAATGCCAAACCGCCATATTCCGGCTATTTCGGGAAAATCCATCTTTTTTTCGCCGCCAAGGAATAACCCATCCTCGCCGCGCGTTACTCGAATGGAAAGTGAATTTTAGTCTCCTGCATTGCCGTTCGGTGCGGGGGGGAGATCATACGCGGACTCCCCTCTTCTCCCTCCCGCTCGAACGGTGATTTTTTCCTCCCTCTACCCCCACGGCCCCACTCCGATTTCCCTCCGTTTTTTTATATTCGCGGGCTAATTTGTTAATTACGCGGAAAATGATAAATTCAACCCATGGACTTGTAATTGGAGGCCCTGCGGGGCGAAGCTCGCCACCCGGTTAACCGCCGGGCTTCCGGCCAAATTTCACCGAGGCTCGATCAAATGCTGTCCACGATTGAAAAAGCACTGTTTCTCAAAACCGTCAAGCTTTTCGAATCCATGACTCCCGAACAACTCAAAATTCTCACCAACATCTCCGAGGAGATGACTTTCCAGACCGGGGAGGAGTTATTCCAAGAAGGCGACCCGGCGGACTTTCTGTATGTCATCGTCGATGGCCAAATCGACATCGTAAAGAACCACGGAGACTCCGATCAGGTCCGGCTCGCCGTTCTGGGGGAGAAAAAATCGTTCGGCGAAATGGCACTCTTCGGCTCCGAAGGCCGCTCCGCCAGCGCGGTCGCCAGCGCGGACTCGACATTCCTCGCCATGAGGAAAGAGCACCTCCTCCTCCTCATCCGGGAAAACCCCGCGATCTCGACCGCCATCGTGTTTCAGCTGGCCAACATCATCCGTGACAATAACCGCCAACAATCGATGCTCGAGAGTCTCGCCGATGTGGAGCCGAACAAGGGCGCCGATCTGCGCCAGTACTTCCGCTACACTGTACCGGGGGTAGTGGATATCCCGGCGCTATCCAACGATCCGGGAATTTTACAAAACATATCGGCGGGCGGGCTTCTCTTGTCGCTTTCGAAAAAACCCGAAGCCAAGGACAAGTACGAAATTTCCGTCAAAATCAACGACAAGATGTTCTCATGGGATAATGTCGAAGTTGCCTGGATTGGAGAAAACGAAAGTCACGTCCTTCCGTGGGAGGTCGGCCTCAGCATTTCCCTGCCGGACAACGAGCGAGAGAAACTCGCCAACTCGCTCGAGGACCTGAGCCCCTATCAACTCTCCTCTCCAGAAGATCTTTCCGAAGCGCCCCAGAATGCGGATTAACAAGCAGAAACCCCTTTGAACACCCCTATGATCGCCCCTTGAGCAGGTTTCTGAACCGTCAAAATAATACAAAATACTTACACTCTTTAATTTCTATCATCCCCCTAACGCCCGCCTAACAAATTTTCGCGCAAATTCAATACAATAAATTCCGGTATATTAGCCAAATTTAGATGGCCTGTTTTCAGAAATAATGAATATTCCTCCGAGATGGAATGTTGAGAATACTCAGTGAGGGCCTGGTGAATAGAACATGGATCGGAGCCAGAGCCTTGGCGGCGGCGATTTCGGCGGCTCCCGCCCCCGCCGCGGCCGTAGATATGGGCCTCACTCCGAACGAGGCATACGGCCTGTGTGCGAACATCAACCAGGCCCTCCTCGCCGTCCCCCACTACACCTCCGGCGGGAAAGTCCTTTCCTCACGGGTAGCCGGCACCAAGGCGCGCGAATTCGGCGAAAAAAAACCGGTGGACGTGTTCGACTACGTCATAAACTTCACTCGAAAACTCTGCCGCCTCAGACGTTCAGGCTACCTCGGTGAAATTATCTTTGTCGAGGAACGGAAGCTTGCAAAGCGGATAACTACATGGGGTTCTGCGGGCCACCTCGGTGAGATTGTCTTTGTCGAATCACGGGGCGAAAAAATCACCCCGACCGATGTTTTCCTAAACTCCGGCCTCGTACTCGACGGGGTTGTCGAGTGGATCGCGAAGAACAGCCCGTCCAAACATCTGATCAACCCCTTATACGGATACGAAACCTACAGGAACAAAAAACCCGGCGACGTATACTCGCTCGTCGATCTGGCCCACCGGCGGATCGACCTGATTCTCCCGGATGTGGAGCAACCCGGATTTTATCCCCGAGACAAACGAAATGCTTAATTTTATCAACAGCCTCCGGATTGGGACGATTAAGGCTTGCGCCGCCTTTCTTGTCGTCCTGGTGGGCGTTGTAGTACTGGCATCGTCCGTCTTCACTGTGCAGGAGACATCGCGGATCTCTTCGCGGTGGGATGAATTCAGCCGCGGACCGGCCCTCAAATACGTCCACCTCAACCGTCTGCGCCGGTCGATCGGGTACGGCGGGGCGGTTCACAACCTGAAAAATTACCTTCTGCGCGGCAACCGTAGCCGGATCATTCTTATTCACAATAAACTCCGTGAGGGCATCACCCACACGATCGCCTACCGCTCGCTCGGAGTGAGTTCCCGGGAAGCGGCCGCCCTGGACGTCATCGGCCGTGTCTTCAAGACCTATTCCGGCGTCGTCGGCATCGCCGAGAAGATGTTCATCGCGGGCAAGTCCGCGCGGGAAATCGACAACGCCGTCAAGGTGGACGACACGCTGGCCCTCCGGGCAATTGAAAACCTGGAGAGCGAGCTCGAGGCGGCGCGGGCGAAATTGTCGAACGCCGTAAACGCCTCGGTTGCCTCGACGATGGATTTCGAGATTAAATCCGCGGTGGTGATCGCCGTCCTGCTTCTACTCCTCATCATCGACGGGCTGTGGTTCACCCGAACGCGCATCTCCCGGCCAATCACCAGACTCGCATGGGCCATGGACCGGCTCGCCGCGGGCGACACTTCCACCGAAATACCCCAGGTCCGGCAGGACAACGAAATCGGCGACATAGCGAAATCGGTCCAGGTGTTCAAGGAAAACGCCATCAAACGCGCCGAGGCGGAACGAGCGCTTCAACAGAGCGAGGAGCGGTTCCGAAACCTGGTGGATTACGCCGGAGATGCGATTTTCGTCAACGACTTCGAGGGAAATATCGTCGATGTCAACCAGTACGCGTGCGAGAGCCTGGGCTACCCTCGCGGGGAACTCCTTTCCCTCAAAGTCAGGGATATCGAAGTCGGCCCGGACCTCTCCGAGCATTTGAAAAAACTCCGGGCGATGGACATCGGCGATATTTTCACCGTCGAAGGGATCCATCAGCGAAAGGACAAATCCACCTACCCGGTCGAGGTTCGGCTCGGAAAATTCGAACTCCGGGGAGAGGAGTTCATTGTCGCCCTCACGCGCGACATGACGGCGCGCAAAGAGGCTGAATCGAAGATATTGATCGCAAAGGGAGAGGCCGAGGCCGCGAGCCGGGCCAAGAGCGAATTTCTTTCGAACATGAGCCATGAGCTCCGCTCCCCTCTCAACTCGGTCGTCGGGTTCAGCGATCTCCTGATCCGCGATTCAAGCGACGAGTTCACCCAGCGCCTTGCCCCCAAGATTCGGGATTCGGGATTGTACCTGACCAATCTGATAGAGGACCTCCTCGACTTCGATCGGATCGAGTCGGGCAAGGTGAATCTGGAACAGAAGGAAATTTCCGTCAACGATCTCGTCACGCACATCGCGGAGACCGGGGCGCCCCAGATTTCAGATAATATTTCCCTCGTCCTCGACCTCAACCCCGCCTGCCGGAAGGTGTTTTGCGACCCCGTGCGCATCCGCCAGGTGCTCACGAACCTGCTCGACAACGCCGTCAAATATTCTCCCGGCGGCGGGGAGATCCGCATCCGAACCGCGGCAAACCAGGATGAGGTGTTGGTCAGCGTCTCGGACACCGGAATCGGCATGAACTCGGCTGAAATGCATGGTATTTTCGAGCGCTTCAACCAGCTCGAAAGCGGCTATCAGAGAAGATCGGGCGGCCTAGGGATCGGTCTCAGCCTGATCCGCGAGCTCGTTGAGCTCCACGGCGGGCGGATCTGGGCCGAAAGCGAAAAGGAACGAGGGAGCGAATTCACCTTTTCCCTACCGTGGGTCTCGCCTGCGCCGAAATCGTCCGACGGCCCGGAGACGCTGGCACGGTTGAGGGCCGCCCAGAAGAATCCCTGGGACGGCAGATCGGTTTTGGTCGTGGACGACCTGGAGCACTACCACGAATACATGCGTCTGTTGATGTCGAGCGCCTCCCCCCTACGCTCGGCCTACAACGGCAAGGAGGCGATCGACCTCGCTCGGAGGGAGCGGCCCGCTCTTATCCTGATGGACCTGCGAATGCCCGTCATGGACGGCTTCGACGCCATCGAAAACCTCAAGACAGACCCCCTCACGAAGGAGATTCCAATTCTCGCCGTGACGGCCCAGGTCATGGCGCAGGACCGGAGCCGGTCAATCGAACTCGGGGCCGACGGCTTCGTGACGAAACCCATCAACATCGAATCCTTCCAGAGCGAAATCAACCGGGTCATCAGCTAGGCGGGAGCCCGGCCTGGCTAGGTCTCCCGGTCCGGCCTGGCGCTTCACCCAGCCTTTCGCTTCGCGGCCCGGCCCGGTAAACTTCCGGCATACATCCAATTACTATTCCTGCGGCGCCGCTCCCGAACGCGGTCCCGCGGCCACAAGGAGCCCTCATGTCCATCGCCTCGGAAGTCAGCACCGATCTTCTCTGGAAACACCTCGAGTCCATCTGCCAGTGGGAGCGCTACACCGGAACGCCCGGCGAGAACTGGGCGGTCGAATATATCGCCGGCGAACTCGAGGCGCTGGGCATCGATGTGGAGGTTCACGAATTCGACGCCCTGATCAGCATTCCCGGCAAGACCTCGCTCGACATCCTGGGCGCCGCGCCCGAGCACTTCCCTGCTATCACCGCCGTCTTCGGCGCCTCGACGGGTGAGGCCGGCGTGTCGGGCGACGCTGTTTACGTGGGCGAGGCGCTGGAGCCCGAAGGTCCCGTCGCTGGGCGTATCGTCGTCGCCGATCGGATGCTCTCACCCGGCCGCTGTTATGCCTTCGAGCGCGCCGGCGCTATCGGGCAGGTATACGTCAACATAGGCTACGCTCACGAGATGACGGTCTCGACTGTCTGGGGCTCGCCCACCCCCGAGAGCGTGGGCCGCCTTCCGGTCACACCAGTCGTCACCCTCTCGCGCGAGCAGGGCCAGGGGCTGATCGATCTCGTCAAATTGCGCGGCGAGGTCAAGCTTCGCATCCACGCCGAGGTCGACACAAAATGGCGCCGTACTCGGATGCCGGTCGCCACCATCTCTCCTCCTTCGGGGAGCGGGGAGTACGTCCTCGTCGCGGGCCACCTCGACTCCTGGCAGTTCGGCGCCAACGACAACGGCGCAGGCGACACCACGCTGATGGAACTGGCCCGGGTCATGCACAATCACAGGGGCGAGTTCAGGCGCGGCCTCCGCGTCGCCTGGTGGAACGGCCACTCGCACGGTCGCTTCTCGGGCTCGACCTGGTACGCCGATCAAATGTTCGACGACCTGAGGGCCAACTGCGCCGCCTACCTGAACATCGACCAGCCCGGCTGTCGCCAGTGCACCGTCTACCGCCCGTTTTGCACGTCGGACATCTCCGCCTGGGTCAAGGACGCCGTCAGCCGGATCGGAGGCCAGGAGACCGAGCCCGCTCCTCCCCGTAAGATGGCCGACCAGTCCTTCTGGGGTGTGGGCGTTCCCTCGTTTTCGTTTCTTCCAGTCCTGCCGCCGGATGCGCCCGACCTCCAGAAAGACCACCCCGACAGCGGATTTCCCGAGTATTGGCATAACCCGGCCGACACCCTCGACAAGATGGACCGCGAACTCCTCACCGAGCACACCCGCCTCTACGCCGCCGCCCTCTTGGAGCTTTGCACGGCCGGGCGTTTCCCGCTCGATCCGCGCTCGACGGCCGGGGTGATCGACGAAGCTCTCGCCGACCTCGAAGCCCTTGCAGGAGGCGCCACCCCCGCCGGGAGCGCCTTCGATCTCACGCCTGTTGCAGGGGCCGCCACGCACTTCAGAAATTCCGCCGAGGCCTTGATGGAAAAATCTGGCGACCCGGAGGCGCTCAACCGCGCCGCCCGGCGCATCAGCCACGCCCTGAACGCGGTCCTCTACACCCGCCAGGGGCCCTTCGACCACGACCCCGCCTCGGGCGCCGCCGTGATGCCCGGCCTCCAGCTCCTGGCCGAATATCTCTCTTCCGGCCCCGATAGCCACGATGGGCGCGTCCTCTACACCCGCCTCGTCCGCGAGCGAAACCGGGTCGTGGCCGCGCTCGAGGAAGCCCGGAGAATCGCCGACTCGGTTTAGGCGAGCCGGCCCGGGCGAGCCGCTCCTGCCGAGCGCCTTCCCGCCGCCGTGTCTTCCCGCCTCAACGGCGCACTGCGCCAACCCCGGATAACCCGCGCCTCACAAGAGCCCCCGCCCCGGCCCAAGCGGTCCCCGGGCGAGCCAGCCCGAATTTCCCGGCATTTCCTGTAGCGCCGTTTTTCCCCGCCCGGTCTAGATTACCCCCTGCCGCGCGCCATCCCGGCGCGCCCTGTTTTCACCACTTTCACTAGCGGGGAGAGAACGATGGACATCAACGAGTACCGGAACATGGGGCGCAAGCGGGTCGAGCTGCCCTCGGGGCTGGCGGGCTTTGTGCGCGCGCCCAGCGTCATGGACCTGGCCACCTACCCGAAACTGATACCGGCGAATATGAACGGCGGGAAGCCCGGCGGCGGAGCGCCGGATGACGAAGGAATGAACCGCGAGATGTACCACTGCATCTTGAGGCGATGCTTCATCCCCGACGGCGGGGCGATGACCGACAAGGAGCCGGGGGGGTGCCTGCCGGGGGAGCTTTCCGTCCACGAAATAACCCACGAGGACGCAGGGGCTATCGTCGCCGCCCTCGCAGAACTGAACAAGGAAAACCAGGCGCCGGCCGAGGAGGCCGGTCCGGACGCCGCGTTTCCGGCGGGCCAGGATCCGGAGGGATAGGACCCAGCTGCTCGAGACGATCCACTGGCAGGCCAGGATCTACGGACTGCCGCCCCATTTACTGGCCCGGTGCACATTTGACGAGCTGAATTTCAACCAAGAGGTCTTGAGAGCCGGGCTTCAAGCCGAAAAGCGGGCCGCACAAAAGAACGCCGCCAAGGTCGGACCCGGGGGCGGACCCGGGACCGGACGAAAACCCCGAGGCGGAGCGGTTTAGCGCCGCCGCCCAACCGAAAGAGGCGATTATGAGTCACCGTTTTCTCTACAGCAATATGATCGGCGCAAGCGCAACCATCGCGGCCTCCTCGGCGGCGGCGGGCTTCGTGGGCGGGGCGGTGCCCCGCGTGGCGAACGGCCCGGGGTCGGTCGTCTTCTCGGGGAGCTACACCGGGGACGGCCCCGAGGTCTACACCGCCGAGATCGACTCAGGCGGCGACGTGGGAGCGGCGACCTTCAAATGGCGCAAGGCCTCAACCTCGGGCGGGGGCTGGGAGGCCTCGGGAATCACGACGGCGCTCACGGACATCGCCCTCGAAGCCGGGGTGAACGTCCGCTTTCTGAACGGTTCGTCCTCGCCCGCCTTCGAGGCGGGCGACCGGTGGCAGGCGACGGCGACCCGGTTCCGCTCCCCGGCGCGGGTGATCGACCTCGACCCGGCGACGAAGTGGCGCTCCATCGCGCCCCCCGCCGACCCCGAGTTCGTCGCCGCCGACCTCGGCTCGGCCCAGGCGCCGGACGCCGTAATCCTCCACGGGCACAATATTTCGTCGGGCGCCACCGTGAAAATCCAGGGCGGGCCCGTGCCACAGGACTACTCGGCCGACATGGACGGCGCGGCAAGCGGCATCTCGATCCCGGACACCGGCGATCTTTCCTTCGGTGATTCGGCCACCGATTCGCCGTTCAGCGTCTGCGGGTGGATCAAGATGGACACCGCGTCGAATTTCGCGCCGATGTCAAAGGGATCGGGCGCGGCAAGAGAGTGGCACTTCGGCCTCCTCGGGGACACGGGCACGAAATACGAGCTCGCTCTTTACGACGATACGGGCGCGGTCCGCCTCGCGCGGATGAGCGACACCACCTACGCGGGGGACGCCGGAAGCTGGATTTTCATCGCCGCCAGCTACGACGGCGGAGGCCTTTCGTCGGGCATCAAGGTCTACCGGGGAGCGCTGACCGCGGCGCCGGTGGAGCTTGCCGCCTCCGACCACAACGCGGGGGTCTACACCGCGATGCACAACCAGGCCCAGCCCGCCACGATTGGCCGGGTGTTCTCGGACGATACGCGGGCGGACGGCCACGCGAAGGACGTCAGGGTCTACAATAAAGTCCTGAGCCTTTCGGAGATTCAGCAGATTCACGCGGGCACCTTTACCGACGCGGCGAATTTGACAGGCCACTGGCCTTTAAACGAAGGCACGGGGACGACGGCGGCGGACTCGAGCGGAAACGGAAACGACGGGGCGCTACAGAGCGGTGACAGCTGGTCAACGGACGCGCCCTCGCCGGTGGACGAGACGGTGACCTGGGCCGCCGATACGATGCACCGCTACCTGACCACCTCGGCGCGATCGTTCCGCTACTGGCGGCTGCTCGCCTCCGGAGACTCCGGCAACGCGGACGGCTACCTCGAGATCGCCGAGCTTTTCCTGGGCGGCTACTTTGAGCCCGCCTACGGCTACGAGTTCGGGAACGTCCTCGGGGAGGAGGCCTTCGAGGAGGCGCGAGAGACCGAGAACAGGGCCGACAAGACCATCCTCCTGAACCGGGGGCGCACCGCAGCCCTCCCCTACCGCCACGTCACGGCCGCCGAGAAGGCTTCGTTCCTCGCGATGTTCCGCGCCGTCAAGGATACCGACGCCGAGCGGAGCTTGCCCCTTTTCGCCCACCTCGACCTCAACGACGCGGACTCGGTGATCCTGGCCACCCTCGCCGGGCCGTTCGCGCCGGTCGAGGAAGGCCCGGACGACTTCGCCTTCGAGCTCGAACTCCGCGAGCGCATCGCATGATGGCGCCTCGCCTATCGCCTGATGCCAGCGGCCGCGCTTCGTTGGCCGGATGGTCGGGGCTTAGCGGAGTTTCGTCTGATCGCCTAATATGGTATTCTCCTGATATCGATACGAATCGAATTGAATGAATCACATCCTTTCAAAGGGGCCGCCATGTGGAAAAAGAGACTTCGCGTACTCATCGCAGGGGCTTTGGTGCTGACCGGTTGCTGGGGCACGGCTCCAACCCCGATTTTGAGTTACCAGCCGGGGGATGAGAAGCGAAGCTGCACAAGCCTGAAGGCGGAAATCGCCTCGAACGAGGTCGAGATGATACGGCTGGCCAGCGAGAAGGACTCCACCACCGGCAAGAACGTCGCGCTTGGCGTAACGGGAGCTTTATTGATCGTGCCCCTGTTTTTCATGGATTTTAAAGGAAAAGAAGCCAGGGAGATCGCCGCCCTTCGCCACCGGAACCGCAACCTGCGCCAGTTCGCCGTTGACAAGAAAGATTGCACCGTGCCGGAGTCGAAGGTGAAGTTCGAGGATAAAGAGGAAACGACGAAGAAGAGCGAGGACGAAAAATAGAGGATTCGCCGGAGGGTGACGGCTCGTTAAGAGTCGGCCCCGCCGGGAGTGGCGGCTCATTAGAGCAGCTTCCGCCGGGAGTGGTTTTCGCCGCTCCACCCATCAATCCCTGTATTCGATGAATCCCCGTTTATAGAGTTCGTACTCGATGCGCAGGAGCATCTCCCTTCTCCGGTCCTCGGGGAGTCTCTTGATGAGGGAGAACACCGCCAGGAATATCAGGAAAATCCACATTTCCATGGCTCTCTCCCAATCGGCCGGAGGGAGCGGTCCGGAGAGCGTCCGAACCTCACCGGGGGTCTCGTTATCGCAGGGCGCGGATTTTCGTGGAAACCACCTTGTAATCATAATCGGCCTTCGGCGGTGATGGCAAACCGGGGATTGGCGGGTGGAATGGCGGGAGCCACTCCCGGCGAATCACCACTCCCGGCCGCCCTCCAGCCGCCGCAAGCCGCTTTCCAGCGCCGCTAACCGGCCTCCAGTAAGCCGCTAGCTGTCCTCGCCCGCCAGGCCGAGGGCGCTTTCTTTTTCGCGGACGAGGGGGATGACGTGGCGGCCGATGCGCCCGCACTCGGAGTGAAGCGGAAAACCGGAGAGGATGAGGAGGTGGATTCCGGCCCGCTCGATCTCGATGATTTTGTCGGCGCACTGCTCGTAGGAGCCGACGATGGCGACGGTGGAGCCCGAGCGGATGCGGCCCAGCCCCCCCCAGAGGGCGGGGCCGGTCATCTCAGAGCGGGTGCGCTCTATGGGCGGGAGATCGCTTCTGCCCCGCGCGGCCTCGGGGTCGATGCCCCGCTGGGCGAGGACGCCGGGGTCGGCCTGGCTCAGGAGCTCCTGGGCGGCCTCGTAGGCCTCGCCCTCGGTCTCGCGGGCGACGATCTGGAACCGGGTGACGTACTTGAGGCGGCGGCCGGTGCCCTCGAGGCGGGCCTCCATGTCGCGGACGCGCTCAGCGACCTGGGCGGGGTCCTGGCCCCAGAAGACGGAATACTCCGCCCGCCGGACGGCGATCCCGCGGGCGACCTCGGAGGAGCCGGCGAGGAAAAAGGGGATGCGCGGCTTCTGGACGGGCCGGGGGGAGACCATGGCGTCTTTGATGCGGTAGTGCTTCCCCTCGAAGGAAAAACGCTCATGGGTCCACAGGCCCTCGAGGATCTGCATGAACTCCTCGGTGCGCTCGTAGCGGTCGTCGTGCTCGAGCTCGCCGCTGAAGGCGGTCTGGAGCTTCCCGCCGGTGATGACGTTGTAGAGGATGCGCCCGCTCGAGAGCTGGTCGAGGGAGGCGAGGACGCGCGCGGCGACGGCGGGCTCGATGATCCCGGTGCGGAGGGCGAGGAGGAGCTTGATCGTCCGGGTGGCGGGAATGATGACGGCGGCGGTCACGAGGGAGTCCCAGGCGGGGGCCTCGCGCCGGAAATGGGCGCTGGACTGATGGGAGGGGACGAGGATGGTCGAGAAGCCGCTCGCCTCGGCGTTTCGAGCGATGCGGGTGAAGGTCTCATGGCTGGGCGGATCGTCGGCGGACTCCTGCCCGAGGTGGGCGGTGTCGCCGTCGCAGGACAGGTACCAGGCAAGCTCGATGGAAATCGTTCCGTCTCCTCAAAATAACGCTGATCCGGTCCGCCCCGGACAGGGGGGTCCGCCCCGGACTGATTAACACTCGCCCGGCGGCGAGTATTCCCCTATTTTTGGGGCGGCGGCCCCGGAAGCCGTTGCGCGAAGAGCGCGCGATAGAACAAACGGATCTATTTCAGCCTGAAATTATAGATACGCTCATCGAACCGGCTGTAATCCTCGTAGCGAAGAATTTCATAGAGGCGCTTGCGGTCCTGCATTCGGCTCAACAGATGAGCCTGGGTGCCTTCCTCCTTGATGCTCTTGAGCCCGTCCTCGACCGCCTTCATCGCCAAGCGCCAAGCCGTGACCGGATAGAGAATCAGGTTATATCCCATCTCCTCGAATTGCCCGTACGTCAACAATTCCGACTTTCCGAACTCCGTCATATTCGCCAGGAGCGGGACATTGATCGCCTCGCGAAAGGTCTCGAATTCCTTGGCGTCCATCATCGCCTCGGGAAAAATCATATCCGCCCCGGCGTCCACGTACGCCTTCGCCCGGTCGATGGATTTGTCCAATCCTTCAACCGCCCGGGAGTCCGTCCGGGCGATCAGGATGAAATTCGGGTCGCACTTCGCTTCGGCCGCGATCCGAATCTTCCCCTGCATCTCCCGGACATCGACAATCTCCTTCCCGTCAAGATGGCCGCACCTTTTCGGAAAGACTTGATCCTCGATGTGACAGCCCGCCAGGCCGAGCTCCTCGATTTCCTCTATCGTGCGCGCCACGTTCATCGGCTCCCCGAATCCCGTGTCGATATCGACGATGGAGGGGAGCGAGGTCACCCGGGAAATCGCGCGGCCCCGCTGGCTGACCTCGCTCAGGGTGGTCAGGCCGATGTCCGGCATCCCCAGGTCCGCCGAGACCACGGACCCCGAAATGTAGACTCCGTCAAATCCCAAATCCTCGATCAACATGGCGACCATCGGCGAAAAAGCGCCCGGAAAACGAAGAGGCCGGCCACCCGACAGGTCCGCCCGAAAACGGGTCCTGATTTCTCCCGCGGACTGCTCCCGAAAGCGCATCACTCATCCCTCCCCTGGGAATTCAGACAAAACGTTCCTCATCTTATTCCAAGCCGCCGAAAAACTCACCACGGCAAACCAGTCAAAACCCCTGGGCCGTCACATGAATCTTTTTCATCGTTATTTCGCCCAGCTCTTGGGCCAAATATGGATGGCATGTGGCGGCGGAGATTTTTTTTGAGGAGCCAACTCCCGATCTTCCGATTTAGGATATTACGATGTCAAATGGGGACGGATTTCATTTAATGAATAACCTTCGACCGAATCGCGGAAAGAGTTCAAGAAGCGTGTGGTAGACTTGCTAAGGGTTTTATGGCTCGTTGCTGAATGAGTTCCTTGGCCCGCACATCAATAAGATGAGGACAGATTCGGCCATGGCTGGCGAAAAAATCTTGTTGATCGACGACGAGGCCGACATCCGAACGGTCGCTCAAATGAGCCTTCAAGCCGTGGGCGGTTTCCGGGTTCTTCTTGCATCCGGAGGCGAGGAAGGACTGGAAATTTCCGCGTCGGAAAAACCCGACCTGATTCTGCTCGATGTCATGATGCCCGGGCTGGACGGCCCGGGGACACTGAAGCGCCTGAAAAGCGACCCCGGCAGCAAGGATATTCCCATCGTGTTTTTGACCGCGAAAGCACAGCAAATGGAAATCAACCAATTAAAAGAGATGGGTGCGGCGGGGGTGCTCACCAAGCCCTTCGACCCGATGAAGCTTCCCGAGGACGTCAGGGAGTTTTTGCCGGGCTGATTTCATCCACCTCCATGAACGCAAATTCAAATGACAAATAATGAGCCGAAGAATTCCGATTCCATCAAGGCCGCGATTGAAGTCCTTCGCAAAGACTACGTAAACAACTGGCCCGAAAAGCGGAACCACCTCGAAACCCTGTTTGAGAATCTGGAAAGAGACCCCAAAGACACAACGATAATCGGGGAATTTCGCATGAGTTTTCACCGCCTCGCGGGTTCGGGCGGCTCCTACGGACTGCCCGAAGTCACGATCGCCGCGCGCGAAGCGGAACTTCTCATCGTTCGATTTCTTGATGGTGATAAGGATATTTCTCCTGAAACGATCAAGAAAATACAAAATTACATCCAATCTCTCGATACGATATTCACCAAGGCCGCAATGGAAATTAACCCATAGCAGATCCCGGGAATTCAACAGACCGTTTAGGCGCAGGTTCTTTAATTTATTCCGATCTTCACCGCCCGAGCACCTCTCTTTCAATCAAGCGGGAATTTTCAGTATATCTCTTGCCTCGTCGACGGTAGCCACTTCCCGGTTCAGGTCTCCCGCGATCCGGGCCATCCTGACAACATGCTCGCCGTTGTCACCCAAAACCCCCGGCGCCAGATAGGGCTCATCCTCGCTCCCGACCCGGACGTGTCCGCCCCTCATTACGGCCATCGTGTGCATGTTTATCGCATTCGGGTCGGTCACGCTCGTGACATACACCGACCCGTCGACAAGGCCCGCGGTCCGGTTGAGAAACTCTTCCATGGTCGCGGGAGACCAGCATCCCCCCGGGCGCCCGAAAAATATCGTCAATATAAACGGTGGCTCGATGAGCCCCTTTTCCGCCAAGTCATTGAGGAGCCACATCTCTCCGAGCCCGAACACCTCGAACTCCGGCTTCACACCGTTGTCATTGCACATTCGCATCAACTCTTCGAGTTCCTCGCGCGGGTGGAGCATCATCATATCCCGATTGAGAAAAACGAGGCTGTGGGCATTGAGCGCTACCGAGATCATCTCGGGTTTATTCTTAATCACTTCCCGGCGCTGTTCGACCGACTGAGTGGAAATTCCGTACTGGAGCATAACGCCGCATCTATCCCGAATCGCCTTCGAATGAGATTCCCACGCATCGAAATTATTTGGCGGGGCATGTATGTGGGCGATTGCGGCGCCGGCTCTTGAAGCCTCCTCGACCGACGCCGCCAAGGTATTTGAGTCGGCGAATCTCGCGGGAACCCCGGGATGCATCGATGTATCGGCCGCGCAATTGGTGATGATGAGCTTATCCATGAATGTTCTCCCGCAAAAAAATGAAATCGGATTTAGGTTGGCTGCTTCGACGCATTCGTGTGTTCGCTTGGTGACTTCGATTACCAAGTAATAATTCTAGAAAACCGGCAAATATATGCGTAGTGCCACCATTCAGGGGACAAAGTTGCATTGACGTTGTCGTGCCTAGTACTTATTCCATTTCTTGCTCTTTTTATGGATTTTAATCATTTTCCCAAAATCTTTATCCTTTTTTCGTTTCTCTGCCAAAGTTGATTCAAAATGAGTTTTCTCTTTTTCCATTTTCAGATAGTTTTCATACGAATCTCTATCTAATTCTTCCTTTTCAATTGCTTCCAAAATTGCACAACTATTTTCATGAATATGTGTACAATC
This sequence comes from bacterium, assembly GCA_030922375.1. GTDB lineage: Bacteria > UBA8248 > UBA8248 > UBA8248 > UBA8248 > UBA8248. Next base: position 30,880 of record JAVEPB010000164.1, read on the forward strand.
ATTGAATTTGCAATTTTGGGATAGTTTAACAATTGTATCAAATGTAATCTCAAGTCCAGTATTTGCGTCGGTAATGCCAACCTCCCTCATCCCTGGGTTATCTATTAAAATTCCACCATTTTCAAGAACAATTAATTCTCGGTGACTTGTAACATGTCGTCCCCTGTTGGTGCGTAAGCTTATGGAGTTTGTTTTCATTAGTTCTTTACCCGAAATATTATTTAATAAGGTTGATTTGCCAACACCTGATGACCCTAGCAAACAATAGGTACTCCCCTTTACAATGAATTTGAGTAATTTTTCATATCCAACTCGAGTCTCGTTACTTATTGCAACTAGGGGTGCATGTTTAATTCTTTTTTGGACACTATCAAGAATATCTTTTAATTGTGAGCCATTTATCAAATCAATTTTATTAAGAATTATGATTGGCTTAACGTTAGAAGCGTTGCAGATGGTTAAGTATCTCTCCATTCTGTTTATTCTGAAGTCTCTATCAACTGCCTGTACAATGAAGGCGTAATCAATATTTGTTGCAATAATTTGTTTTTCCCCAAATTTCCCCACCGCACCTCGTTCAATTATTGTTCTTCTTGGGAAAATAGCATGAATAAGCGCTTTATGATCATCATGTTCTGAAATAGCAACCCAATCTCCCACAGCGGGAAGGTCAGACCTTTTTTCTGCAGAAAATCTTAATTTTCCAACTATCTCTGCCTCAAAATCACCTTTGTCTGTTTTTACCCCATACCCTACTTTGTGTTCAGAAATAACACGCCCAACTCCAAATGAGCCAAGTTCTTGTTCTTTTCGGAAGTTTTCTAAATCTCCGGTATATCCTAAATCTTCAAGTGTCATTTCTTTTATTTCCATATTATTTGACCGATATTATGCGGCAACGATCTCCCCTTTGTAGAATTCGACCGATTTGTCCTTTTTCGGGCGTCTGGCAACTTCCCTTTTTACGACGAACTAGTACTGAACGAACCCGCCGTCCACATTGATAGCTTGCCCCGTAATTCCATTCGAATCGTCCGAGGCCAGTAAAAGCGCCAATGGCGCACACTCGGCCGCATCGATAAACCGCTTCATCGGAACGCGGTTGCGGAGTTCCTCTCGCTGTTCCTCATACGATTTGCCTGTTTCGTCCGCCCATTTTTGAATGCTTTCCACGAACATCTCGGTATCGACAAAAGTAGGACATATACAATTAGCGGTGATCCCGAGAGGAGCCACCTCGGCGGAAAGCGCCCGCGTCAACCCGAGCACAGCGTGCTTCGATGCGGCATAGGCGCTGCGATAGGCGAGGCCGATTTTCCCCGACACCGATGCGACATTAATTATCTTGCCCTTTTTGCGGCCGATCATCGAAGGCAATACCTCACGAATCGCCACAAACGGGGCCTTGGCGTTGATCTGCATTGTCCGGTCCCACACCTCGTCCGGCAATTCGTGTACGGCCTCGAAGCTGACAATACCCGCGTTGTTCACCAAAACATCTATCGGCCCGAGCTCTTTCTCCGTGGAACGAAGGGCATCTAGAATGTCACTGTCGTTCATGACATCACAGCGGAAAACGAGCGCCTTCCGGCCCAGACCGCGGATTTTTTCGGCCAAAATTTCCATCTTCTCGACTCTTCGGGCGGCAAGAGCGACATCCGCCCCTTCTTGGGCAAACGCCATGGCAATCTCGCCCCCGATGCCGCCTGAGGCGCCGGTAATGAAAGCAACCTGGTTTTCGAGCTTCATTTCTTCTCCTTTTTTCCCCTCAAAATCCGTATATTTTTCGGATCGCCATTCAAAATCAGACAACACCGGCGACGATCTTCTCAAAATCGGAATTTGTAAGTTGGCGCTTGCGGTAGCGAATCTGGGATCGCACGCCCGCGATCACATCCGCCTCCTTTCCTTCCGGGATTGTGATGCCGAGTTCCTTCGCCTTCGCCCTGACGGCCCATGGCCCTGAATAATGCCCGAGAAGGTTGTGCATCGTGTTTCCAAACACCTCGGGTTTCATACAGAGATACGCCCAGAAACCCTCCTCCGTATCCGGCACACAGTAATGAACCTCAACGAGATGAGAAAACGCCGTTTTGCCGACGAAGGGCATCGTGTCCGTCATGGGCCATTTCATCACGTCGGAAACCAGCCGGGATAGTTCCGCCATTTTGTCCAGCTTTATGCCGCAATCGATGCCGTAATAAATCTGTATGACCGAGGCCACCTCGGCCAACGGCGCGATGTGAGCCCGCTCACCGAGCCCGTTGACGCACACATCGATCAAGTCCGCTCCACCCTCCAAACCCGCATACAGGGCGGCTGTCGCCAAGCCGATGTCGTTATGGGTGTGAAGTCCGATCTCGGTGCCGGGAAGCAACCGCTTCATCTCCCGGACAACGTGGGTGTACACATGGTAAATCGCCATCCCGTTGATATCGTCCAGTTTGATCATATCCGCCCCGGCATCCACAAGCTTCCCGCACACCTCCGCGAGCCGCTCGATGGGTATCCGGGTGCAGTCCTGAATCAGACAGCCCACCTTTTTATCCGGGCCCGCTTTTTCGCGGGCATAAACGACGGAGCCCATGGCCCGCTCAATCGCCTGCTCAACCGTAATGCGCTCGCCGGCCATCGACTCGAAAAGACACATTTGCTCGGGCGAAAACGAAAAACACAGGGTCGTGTAATCGGCCCCATGGTCAAAATTGAGATCCACCTCTTTTTTGGCCAATTCGGGATTCAGGACTGCCGTAGGGTGGACCAGCGCCTCGACGATCACCCCCGGATGGCGTTTTTTGACTTGCTCTATTTCCTGGGGATCGTCGTGATGCATTTGGAGCATGCTGACACCCGCTTCCACCAATTTATCCGCGATGAGAAGGACATCCTCGAGACGCAGGGAAACACCCGGAAGCTGACGGCCTTCCCGAAGGGTGATGTCGCAGATTTGCAGTTTCTCGGGAAGCGTCATCTTCGCCCGAATTTCCTCCGAGAAACAATGCTGCGATATTCGCCACGAGTCGGTTCGCGGTTCGAGGTTTTCGTTTACCGGGAACCCTGCCATTTGATTCTCCTTTTAAAATAACAAAATACATAATTCCAAAGAAACCAAATCAGTCAACGCTCATTTCATCGCTCGGAAATAGAGAATCTTCGGGACAACATCAGTGAAAATATTCTTCTTGCCGTTCCGGAAGATACCCAAATCACATACTTGGATAAATCCGAAAACCACCCGGACGTGATGACTCGACACAATTCCGGGTAAACCGCTCCAGCCTATTGCCTCTCAAGCGGCGGGGTCATGCCCGCATTAAACGCGTGTAGCCGGAGCCTCAAGGGTTACTTCGCGCCAGTAAGGGAGAGGCAACGAAGATATTAAACCACCGGACAAAGACCCCCGTCGATATTGACCGCGGTCCCCGTAATATAGGAAGCGGCATCCGAGGCGAGAAAACACGCCATGTTGGCGTATTCCTCGGCATCTCCCAACCGGCCGAGGGGAATGCTCTTCCCTCGTTTAATCAAATATTCCTCGAAAGACATGTACGGCTCCGCTCTTTTGTGAAAACGCCGAGTCTGGTCGGTGATGATCTGGCCCGTACACAGGGCGTTGACTAGGACATTGTGAGGAGCGCCCTCCCCGGCCAACACTTTCGTCAAGGCCATCCCCGCCGCTCGCGTTACAACCGTCGGCGCTTTTTCGGCGGCAGGAGCCTTCCCGCCGATAGTGACGATGTTGATGATTCGTCCCCAGCGGCGCTTTTTCATCGAAGGAAATGCAAGCCGGCAAAACCGAATGGCCCCGAAAAGTTTCAAGCTCAAATCGGCCTCCCACATTTCATCGGTAATATCCTCAAACTTCCCGACCATCGAAGTGCCCGCGTTGTTAACCAAAATATCAACCTTACCGAAATCGAACGTTACCGACTCATAGGCCGCCTTGATCTGGTCGGCATCGCTGGCATCACACACATAAGCGCCGACTCTTCCCTTTCCCGCCCCCTCAATTTCGGATTTCGTCTCTTCGAGAACCTCCGGCTGCCTTGCGACAATAGCCACATCC
>JAVEPB010000165.1 GCA_030922375.1 bacterium
GCCGAAAGTGGCGACCATCGGGGCGCCTCTCCCGTGGTGTCTCGCCTTGTCGGAAAAACCCTCGTTTACCCCCATCAGAATGTCCGATTCCGGAACCCGGACATTTTCCAGTATGAGCTCGGCATTCATGAGAAGGGCCCCGCCCCACTTGTCGTGGGTGCGGCCAATCCTGAATCCCGGTGTGTCCCCCCACATGAGGAATTGAGTGGCCCCGTCCGGCGCCGGCGCATGAGGGTCGGTCCTGCCGAGGATAATAAATATCCTGGCGAGTGATGCGCAGGCGACGAAGAGCTTTGTTCCGTTCAGCACCCACTCACCGCCCTGCTTGACGGCGGAGAGTTTGATTCCGCCGTCCACTCCTCTATAGGGAAACGTGTTGTCCGTTCCCGATTCAGGTTCCGTCTGTCCGATGGAAATCAGGCAGGTATCATCCTCGGCAAATGGGATCAGAAATTTTTTCTTCTGCTCTTCCGTCCCCTCCCTGCCGATGTGCTGCGCCAGTCTCCATACCTGATGAAACGTAGCGGCGAAACCCGGCTCGGCCGCCATGACCTCTTCCAGCAGGATGCAATGAGTCAGTGTATCGATATCTCTTCCGCCGAGTTCCCTGGGAAGCCCCAGTGTCCGAAGCCCGAGCTTCGATGCGGCCTTGAGGGCATCCAGCGGAAAACACCCCGCGGGGTCGCTTTGAGATTTTCGGTCGCATTCGGCGGCAATCGGTTTCAGCACCTCTCTGGAATACCCCCTGACAAGACTTTGGAGTTCCAGTTGTTCGTCCGTCAGTCTCATGTCAACCATTAACCGACCCTCCAATAAACCATCAAAGCGTTATGATGAAATATCTTCGGCATGCTTATTCCTCCCCTGACAAAATATAAGCACAAAATGGTAATTTAAAATAGATGACTCATCCTAATCGCAGCATAACCGCTATCCGGGACGAACCGCGATCGAGCGCGAACGATGTCCGGCTGAACGGTGCGTTTCCGAGCATACCAAAGTAACTTGCAGGAGCGGAAAAGTAGCCGCAGGATTCCAAGCCCACGTTTCAAGCAGGGCAATCTTGAGGAAAGTGGCTTTGGAGTCGCGTATGACATGACTCTCGATAGATAGAGTCTTATTTAATCGATCTCCCCGACTACCGACCCATCTGACGCTTAATATATAAGTGGATCTGACTTCCCAATAGCAGCGCCGGCAGTCACCACGCTTCGTTCTGACTCCGGGCCTTCGGTCCGCCAGCCATGCTGATCTCCAACTAATGAGTTTCAGGTGGATTTAGCGGCTTTAAAATCAATTATTTGGCTCCAGAGGGCCTTTTTTTCCCGGAATCGATATGCATAAATAATGTTGTTTCTCAATTTCATGGCTTCTGATTGCGGGCGAGAAATTTCAGGTTTTGCCGAAACGAATAGACATTCTTATCCAATTACCGAATGATTTTTCAGGATATTTCTCCTGGTTCAAGTTTGGCTTGGAAGAGACGTTGCGGTTCGCTGTTCGCAGAAAAGGAGATGGCGTGAAGGTGAATTAACAATTTGCCATGCACGGTTTCGCCCGCCCAGGCGACTTTGAGAAATTTATGTGACAGTCATATTGCCGGGGTCTGCTTCAGGCGACCATGGCCACCGGATCAGCAAATTGTCATGCACACGCTTTATTATGGAAATCGCTATGCTCTTCAATGAATCCCCGGACGAAAATTCTCCTACCGGACCCGCAGCCGGGGGTCGAGCACGTTGCGCAGCCAATCCCCCACCAGGTTCGCTCCCAGCGCCGTAAGCGTGATGGCCAGACACGGAAACGCCACGATCCACCACGACACGTACAGGTAGGAACGACCTTCGGCCATCAGCCCCCCCCATGTCGGTGTTGGCGGAGGAACCCCCAGGCCCAGGAAACTCAGGCCCGCCTCGATGATGATCATCCGCCCCAGGTAGAGCGAGCCAATAATGACCACAGGAGCCAGCACGTTCGGAAGGATATGGCGGAACAACACCCGCATATGGCTGCTCCCGATCCCCACCGCCGCCACCACGAACTCCATCTCGCGCAGCGAGAGAACCGCACCCCGCACCACGCGGGCGTAAACCGTCCAGAGCCGCAGTGCGAGCATCACGATGATCAGCTGAAGGCTCGGACCCAAGATCGCGATTGTTGACAGTGCCAGCAAAATAAACGGGAACGAGAGCACAAAATCCACCAAGCGCATCAGCAAGTAATCGACCCTACCCCCAAAATAGCCCGCCACAAGACCCACAAACAAGCCAATCGCGCCCGAAAACACCACCGAGAAAAACCCCACGATCAGCGATACCCGCGACCCGTAGATGATCCGGCTCAGGAGGTCGCGACCCAGGTGGTCCGTCCCCAGGATGAAAACGTGGCCCTCGCCGTTCCACATCGGGGGCTTTAACACCCGCGAGAGCGAATTCGCCGTCGGACTCATTGGCGATATCACCGGGGCCGTCAGCGCCATCAGCGTCACAACTATCAAGATCGCCAGACCCAGCATGGCGGATTTTTGCTTCCGCAACGAACTCGCCAGCCCCGTCAAGCGGTTTCGATCCGGAAGCTCATTCTCGAAATCCCGCGCACGGGCGGCCGGGGCGATCCCTTCGTGGCTCATCGCAATTCAATCCTCGGGTCGAGGTAGGTGTAGATGATGTCCACCAACATGTTGATTATCACGAACGTCGATGCCATGAGGAACACCGCCGCCTGCACAATGGGGAAGTCGCGGTTGTGGATCGCCTGAACCGT
>JAVEPB010000166.1 GCA_030922375.1 bacterium
ATCATCGACGCCGTCCGGGCGGTGGCCGAGGGCCGGACCGCGCCGGACCCCGGGGCCGGGGTCGAGATCGTCAGGACCTACGAAGAATGAGGCCCCGAAAGAGAGGTGGATGATATGAAGACCATGATCGAACACGTGGCCTTCTCCTCTAAAACCTGGTTTCAAAGAATCCCTTTACTGGCGGGGATGAACGAAACATTTTGTTGTAAGTATTTGTAGTAAATAGATTTATGCCCTTTTGGCGTTACGTTGCGGCAGGGCGGCGAGACATGCGTGAGAGGGTGAGTGGAATAAGTCTTGTTTCGGCAATCCGGGGTCGCTAGACTTTTGAAATGTCTATTTTTTGGGGTTTTGGGGGGTGGCATCGGCTCCCGGCGTCCCCCCCGGAATTTCTTCGGGATCCGGGAGTAATCTTTTCACTTTGAAAACTTTCCGCCAGACGGGGCGGCATTAGGGCTGAGGTTTTTATGTCAGAGCTTGCTTACGTTGGAAAAAGCGTTCCCCGGGTGGACGCTCCCGAGAAGGTAGCCGGCCGGGCCGTATACACACTCGATCTTCAGCTTCCGAAAATGCTTTTCGGAAAGCTCAAGGCCAGTGAAGTTCCCCACGCAAGGATCAAGAATATCGATACCAGCCGCGCCGAAAAACTCCCCGGCGTCCGGCTCGTCCTCACGGGCGAGGACATGCCCGAGGATCTGGTGTGGGGGGTGACCCCCGTCTGCTACGACCTGATTCCCCTGGCGCGGGAGAAGGTCCGCTTCATCGGCGAGTCGGTCGCGGCCGTCGTCGCGACGGACGAGGACATCGCCAAGGAAGCGCTCGATCTCATTGAGGTTGAGTATGAGGACCTCCCGGCGGTCTTCGATGTGTTCGAGGCCATGCGGGAAGGCGCCCCCTTGATTCACGATAAATATCCGAACAACATCGCCCTCACCAAGCACATGGAGTTCGGTGAGGTGGAGCGAGCCTTCGACGAAGCGGCGCATGTTAGCGAGCTTTCGACCTCCTCCTCGCGCCAGGCGCACTGCTGCTTCGAGACCCACGTCTCGATCGCCGAATGGTCCCCGAACGGCGACCTGACCGTATATAACTCTTCCCAGTGTCCGAGCCTCAGCCATCAATACTTCTCCAAACTGCTTCATATTCCCGAGTCGAAGGTCCGGGTGATCACCAACTATGTCGGCGGCGGATTCGGCGGCAAGGCGACGAGCAAGTTCAACATCGACTTTCTCTCGATAATCGCCGCGAAAAAACTCGGCCGGCCCGTCAAGTTCTATTACGACCGCGAGGAGGAGTTCCTCCTCGGCACCTTCCGGACCAATCAGTTCCACACCACTCGAATCGCGACGGACAAGGATGGGATTCTCCTGGCCCGCGAGATGCAGATGACCGTGGACAACGGCGCCTATTCCGACTATGGGCCCGCCGTCGGCGCCATCACCGCCCATATGGGCGGCAGCCTTTACAACTTCAAGGCCTATCGCCACCACGCGAACGTCGTCTTCACGAACGCCACCTACGGGGGAGCGATGCGCGGCATCGGAAACGCCGGCTACTCCTTCGGAACCGAGGTGGCGATGGAACACCATGCCCGCGAAATCGGGATGGACCCGGCCGAGTTCCGTCTCAAAAATCTTGTGAAGAAGGGAGACACAACCATTATCGGCGCCAAGATTTCGAGTTGCGGCGTGCACGAGTGCGTTCAAGAGGCGATCAAGCGAGTGCCCTGGCATGAGGCGCGTCCCTCTTCCAATGGCGCGAAGCGTGGCTACGGCTTGAGCGCGGCGGTCCATTTCACCGGAGCACGCGCCATGGGCCCCGAGACGGCGGGCGCCTTCATCAAGGTGAACAAGGACGGTACCGTCGAGGTCCTTTCGGGCACCATCGAGATGGGAAACGGCTCGAATACCAGCATCGCGCAAATATGCGCAGAGGCCCTCGGCGTCCGGGTGGAAGACGTGCGCATCATCAACGGCGACACCGCGGTGAACCCCTACGGATGGGGCACCAGGGGGAGCCGCACAACCGCCATCGACGGGCAGGCCACACGGCTCGCGGCCATCGAGGCGAGGGAGATGCTCCTCCGGGGGGCGGCCGAACTCCTCGAGTGCGACGCGAAGGACCTCGACGCACGCGAGGGAAGGATATTCGTCGAAAGCGCGCCGGAGAACTCGGTCTCACACTCCGAGGCTTATATGAAAATTTACAACAAGCAGGGCAGCGAGGCCGTATATGCCACCGCCAGTTACGACTCGCCGAGCGAGGATCCCGACCCCGTGACGGGATACGGGAACTGGTCGGCGGCCTATTCATTTGGAGCAAAGCTCGCCGAGGTCGAGGTGGACACCGAGACCGGCGAGGTCGAGGTTATTCGCATCATCAGCGCCAACGATTGCGGAACGGTGGTGAACCCGGCGGGAGCGATGGCCCAAATCGAAGGCGGCGTTCTCATGGGCGTGGGTTACGCCATGATCGAGGATTTTGCCGTGGATGAAGGCCAGCCCGTCAATCCCAACTGGCTCGATTACAAGCTGCCGACGACCCAGGACGTTCCCGCGCTCGAGACCGTCCTGATCGAAACGGAATCCCCGAGCGGCCCCTACGGCGCCAAGGGGCTGGGGGAAATGGTTCAACTCGGCACCTCGGCGGCCATCGCCAATGCCGTCTACGACGCCGTGGGCGTGTGGATCACCAGCCTTCCCGTCACCCCTGAAAAAGTTCTCACCGCTCTCCGGGAAAAAGAGGCGGCGGGCGGTTAAAAAGCAAAAGAGGATGGTAGATGGTTTTTGAATACATCGCAGTGAAATCCGTCGATGAAGCCCTCGCCGCGATGCGGAAATACGGCGATGAGGGAAAAATCTACTCGGGGGGCGTCGCGCTCTCGATTTTGATGAAGTCGGGGGTGTATGAACCCGAAGCCATTATCGACATCTCGGGCGTCGAGGCCCTTTCGGGTGTTGAGGAGGGCCCTTCCGGCGGTGTCCGCATCGGAGCGGGAACCCCTCACCGGGACATCGAGACTTCCCCCCTCATCGAGCAGAAATTCCCGCTTTTGACCGAAGTGTTCCGCAATGTCGCCACCGTGCGCATCCGGAACACGGGGACCATCGGGGGAAACATCATCTTCGCCGAGCCGGCCTCGGACCCGCCCGCCGCGCTGCTGGTTCTAGAAGCCAATATGAAGGCGAAAAAAGTGGATGGCCGGGAGCGAACGATTCCGGCCTCGGAGTTTTGGACGGATTACTACGGGACCGCGCTGGTGGAGGATGAACTCCTCACCGAGGTCGAGATCGACCCGCTGCCCGGGGGCCTCAGAACGGCCTATACTCGCTTCACAACGAGGTCGAAAGAGGATAAGCCCTGTATCTCGATTTCCGTGGCGGTTGCCCCGGAGGAGGATGGAAAAACCTGCGGGGAGGCGCGAATCGGACTGGGCGGCGTCGAGGCGGTGTTCAGGCGGTTCACCGCGGCCGAGGACGCCCTCAAGGGAGTGGAACTGGCCCCGGCCGCCATCGACGCGGCGCTATCGGGCACCCTCGACGACCTTGAGCCCCTCAGTGATATTCGCGCCAGCGGCGATTATCGCCGGCAGGTGACCCCAGTCTTCATCCGGCGCACGATTTTAAAGGCGATCTCTTAACCGGCATCCTTGAAAACCAGATAATCCGATTCGTCCTCCCGGGGAGGCGATGAAGGTACCCCCCCCGACCCAACGGGTTGGATGACGTGGCCCGGAAGCTGCGATTCACGCTCTTCATTACCGTCCATTTTAAGCAAGGGAGAGCCCTCATGCACGAAAAGCCCCCCAGGTTCATGGGACTCCAGCACGCTGCCATTAAAGTGCATGATCTCGAAGCCGCGAAGGATTTTTACGTCAACAAACTCGGTTTCACAATTTCGGAAATCTATCCCCCCGGCACGGTGGGAGACTTCCCCTTCGGTCTTTGCTTCATGCGATGCACCGCGCTCCACCATGACCTGAATTTGATATTTTGGCCGGAAGGCGAGGGGCCGGAGCCTCCTGTAGGGCGCTCGTTCGAAACCATGCAAACCGGGCTCCACCATATCGCTTTTCAAGTCGAAAACCGGAGCGCCCTTGAGGCCTGGGAAGCCCACCTCAAGGAAGAGGGAATCGAAATTTTCTGGGGGCCGTCGATCCATAGTCCCACCCACCCGGAGGGCGACGGATTTTGGGGGGAGAACCACGCTTTCTACATCTCCGACCCGTCGGGCAACAGTGTCGAAATTTTTTGCGACATGGCGATCATGGATCCCTATACCAACCGGGTGAACGAATCCTGGTTCCGCGATCGCCTTGCGCGGGACGGCCACCCTCCGACGGCGGCCGACCCTCCGGAGGCCTGGAAGCCCTAACCCCTTTTGGAGGAAAAAGCCGGGCCTTCCGTTTCCCCGCGTGAATCCATCTCCCGACCTGCCCGAGGGCCGCATCGCGCGGAGGTATTCCCGTATTCGGGTAAAATCCCAAATCTTTAAATTAAATTCGGCCGAAATCCCTGATTTTGGTGGATTTGATTTCATAAAATTCAGGTATTATTGTGTTAGAATACACCATCCCTTGATTAGTTCTGGGCTTGTTCGTTGAGAAGTACCGGTTTAGGCGCAGCGGTGCCTTTTGGGCGCGGCAGGCGAAAATTTCGATCAATGTTCCACTTGGTTTGGAAAATTCAGGGAGGATGAATTATGAGTCGAAAATACGGGTTTGTATTATTTGCATTGTCATTGCTCGCTGTATTCGTCATCTCTTTCGCTCCTACGGCGCATGCGGCCAAGCCTTTTAAGCTCGGCTTTAGCATGGCGTTGACCGGCCCGCTGGGTCCGGCCGGGAAGGCGGCGCTGCTGGCGATGCAAATATGGCGAGACGATGTGAATGCCCAGGGCGGGCTTCTGGGCCGCAAGGTCGAGCTCGTCTACTACGACGACCAGACCAAGCCCGCCAACGTGCCTGGCATCTACGCCAAACTAATCGACGTCGATAAGGTGGACTTCGCCGTCTCGGGCTACGGAACCAATCTGATCGTTCCCGCGCTGCCGATCGTCATGGAGCGGGGAATGGTGTTCATGGGTCTCTTCGGGCTCGATGCGAACGCAAAGTTCAAGTACAACAACTATTTCCAAATCATGCCGGCTGGACCGGAACCTATTTTGGATTGGTCCAGGGGCTTTTTTAAGATCGCCGCGAAACAGAGTCCCAAACCGAAAACGATAGCCCTTCTGTCCGCCGATTCCGAGTTCGCCCGCAACGCCGTGAACGGCGCCCGGCTGAACGCCAAGGCATTCGGCATCAAAGTCGTATACGACAAAAGGTATCCTTTCCCGGGTACGACCGATTTCACGCCGATCCTCCGGGCCGTCAAGGCCACGAATCCGGATATGTTTTTTGTGGGTTCGTATCCGGGCGGATCGGTCGGAATCGTCAAGGCCGCAGCCGAGATTGGCCTGAAGCCCAAGCTCTTCGGCGGCGGTATGGTGGGGCTCCAGTACACGGCGATTCAGATGAACCTCGGGCCCCTGCTCAACGGAATCACGAACTACTGGTTCTGGGCGCCCGAGAGGACCTTGAAATTCCCGGGAATCGAGGGGTTCCTGAAGAAATATCAGGCCCAGGCCCCCGCCCAGAAGCTCGATCCGCTGGGCTACTACCTTCCGCCGTTCGCCTATGCCTACGTGCAATTGCTGGGTAATGCGATCAAGGCCACGAAGAGCTTTGATCAGGCGAAGGTCGGCGCCTACATCCGGAATAACACCCACTCAACCGTTGTCGGCGACGTGAAGTTCGGCAAGAACGGCGAGTGGGCGACCTCCAGGACCTTCCAGGTTCAGCTTCAGAACATCAAAGGCCACAAGATGAAGGAATTCACTAAGGCTGGAAAAATGGTGGTCATTTATCCGGAGAAGTTTAAGTCAGGTAAATTGATTTATCCGTACGCGAAAGCGAAATAACGGAACAAGCACATCGGAGAACCGGAAGGCCGCACCCGCCGAGGGTGCGCGCCTCCGGGCTCCGTGCGGTTTCACGGGAAAATAAATGCTGAATTTCGAATTTTTTTTGAACGCGCTCGTCGCGGGTATCCTGCTGGGCGGGTTTTACGCCGCGATTAGTATTGGCCTCTCGCTGTCTTTCGGCCTCCTCGACGTAGTGAACATCGCTCATCCGGCGTTCATCCTGTTTGGCTCGTACGTGGCGTTCTACGTGAACAGTCATTTCGGAGTGGACCCCGTTCTGGTGGGGTTGGTGTTCGCTCTTCCCTTTTATTTTCTGGGGGTCGCCGTCTACCGGATCTATTACAACGTCTTCGAGAAGACCGGGGCGGAGTCCCTCCGCGGACTGGTCTTTTTCTTCGGCCTCTTTTTCCTGATCGAGGTGGTCCTGATCATCTCCTTCGGGGTGGATTACCGCCTCGTCCAGGCCTTCTATATCGGAAAGTCCACCAGTATAGGTCCGATAGGGATCGCTTACCGGCTGTTTGTTCCTTTCCTGGTCGGCGGGATTCTCTCTTACATTCTTTATCTTTTTCTGTCGAAAACCTTTTTCGGCAGGGCCGTAATGGCCGTCGCGCAGGACAGCCTCGCGGTGCAGCTCATGGGTGTGAACCCCATCCGGATCAAGACGGTCGCCTTCGGCATCGGCATCGCCACAGCCGCCGTTGCCGGCTCCCTGCTCATCATCATCGGTCCCGTCGAGCCGACCATCGGGCGCGAGTATATCGGCAGGGTGTTCGCGGTCACCGTCCTGGGCGGTCTCGGGAGCATGAGCGGCACCCTCCTGGCCGCCCTCGTCCTGGGCGTCGCCGAGAGCTTCACTTCCTCTTTTTTCGGCCCCTCGTGGGCGCTGGCCGTCTCTTTCGGCATCCTTCTGATTTGCCTGGCGGTCCGGCCGTCCGGCCTGTTCGGGAGGTAGCGCCTTGATGAGCGGAAAAAGAACCTTCCTGATCGTGGCAACGGCTTTGATCGTGGTGGCGTTCCTCGTCACCCTCTCGATGGAGAACCGTTTTTATTACAAGGCGGCCTACGTAGTGCTCCAGTACATCGTCCTGGCCACCGCATGGAACATCCTGGGCGGCTACACCGGCTACGTGAATTTCGGGTCGGCGGCGTTTTTCGCGATGGGCGCCTACACGGCGGTTGCGATGATCAAGCTCTGGAAACCGCCGCTTTATGTCCTGCTCGTCGCGGGCGGCTCGGTATCGGGCCTCCTGGGGCTGGGGATCGGATATCTTACGCTTCGCCTTAAGGGCGTGTTTTTCTCCATCGGTACGCTGGCGCTGGCCATCGTGTTCCAGATGGTGGTTTCTAACTGGGAGTTCGTGGGCGGAGGCGCGGGCACGGCCATCCTCAAGCCGAGGAGCGTTCCGTTTTTCTCCAACTACGACGAATTTCTTTTCTTCGTCATGGCGGCGCTCGCCGTCGCCGCGGTGTCGACGGCCTGGCTGATCGAAAACTCGTGGGTCGGAAGGGGAATGGCCGCCATCCGCGACGACGAGGAGGCGGCCGAGTGTATGGGCGTGCCAATCCTCAAGCTCAAGCTGTTCGCGACGACGGTGAGCGGCGCCATGATGGGAATCGTTGGCGCCCCGTTTTCCTACTTTGTCGTCTACATCGAGCCGACCTCGGCTTTCCATCTCGACTACGCCGTCAACAGCCTGGCCATGCCGATGATCGGCGGGACGACGACCTGGCTCGGGCCTCTTGTCGGCGCCGTCCTGGTCGCGACCGCGCAGCAAATCGCCATTGTCACCCTCTCGGCCGAAATAAATCTTCTCATCGTGGGAAGCTTGCTCGTCGCTTTCGTCGTATTCGCGCCGGACGGCATCGTGGGGCTCTTCCGAAAGCTGAGCGGCCGGAACTCGGGGAGGACGGCCTGATGGCTGAGAAGTTGCTCGAAATTCAGGATGTGACGAAGCGCTTCGGCGGGTTTCACGCTCTCACCGAGGTGAACCTTCACGTGGAGAAAAACGAGCGCTTCGGCCTCATCGGCCCGAACGGCTCGGGGAAGACCACACTGATCAACTGTATCTCGGGCGCGCTCCACAACGAGGGGGGAAATATCATCTTCGCCGGAAAGAATATTTGCGCGATGCCCGCCTACCAGCGCACCCGCCTCGGCATCGCCCGGAGCTTCCAGATCCCCAAACCCTTTACGAGCATGACGCTCCTCGAAAATTTGTGCATCCCCCTTGAGTACGCGGCTCATTCGAGCTCGCACGGCACCGACGTCGTCCCCGAAGCGATGGAAATTCTCGATCAAATCGGGCTGGCCGACAGGGCGGACGTTCTTCCCGCCGACCTCACCCAGATCGACATGCGCAGGCTCGAGCTCGCCCGCGCCATGGCGGCCAAGCCCCAACTCCTCATATCGGACGAGGCGATGGCGGGCCTCTCGGCTTCCGAGGTGGACGGCATCCTTGAAATCCTCTTCAAGCTGAACGAGGAGGGGATCACCATCATCATGATTGAACACATCATGCGCGCCGTCATGAGTTTTTCGGAGCGCATCGTCGTCCTCGATGCCGGAGAGAAGATCGCCGAAGGCACGCCGGACGAAATCGTGAACAACAAGGATGTGGAGAGGGCCTACCTTGGCGAATAGGATCGTCGTCAAAAATCTGGATGCCGGTTACGGCTCCGTTAAAGTCCTGCACGATATTTCCATCGAGGTGAACGACGGGGAGACCGTCGTCCTCCTCGGGACGAACGGAAACGGGAAGAGCACGCTGATTAAATGCATCATGGGGATTCTCCCGCCCATGGGTGGCGAACTCTTCCTCGAGATCAACGGTGAGCGGGTGGATTTGACCGGAAAGGCGCCCGAGGAGATTGTCAATCTGGGCGTCTCCCTCGTCCCCGAGGGGCGGCGGCTATTTCCCATGCTCACCGTCGAGGAAAATCTCCTCCTCGGCGCCTACAGGCCCGAGGCGCGAAAGGATATCGACCGCAATCTCGAATTCTGCTTCGAGGCATTTCCGGTCCTCGAGGAGCGCAAGCGCCAGCTCGCCGGAAGCATGAGCGGCGGCGAGCAGCAGATGTTGGCCGTGGCGCGCGCCCTGATGTCAGCGCCGCGGATTCTTCTCGTCGACGAGCCCTCCGTCGGCCTTGCTCCTATTCTGGTCAACCGCGTGATTATGAAGATCAAGGAGCTCAAGGAGCAATACAACCTCACCGTCCTCATGGCAGAGCAGAACTTCAACCAGGCAGTGAAGATCGCCGACCGGGGCTACATCATCGTCCACGGGAAGATTGAGTTCGAGGGGAAAGACACCGAGGAATTGGCCGGCCATGAACTGGTGAAAAAGTATTATCTGGGCATGTAGTTCCTTTTCTCCGGCCCGGGCCTGAAATCCCGTAAATTTTCTCTTCCCGATATTTCCTCATATGCGAAAGATTTCCGAGCCCCGGTTTTCGGGGGCCGCTGCCGTTCTTCGCCGTCAGCTGCCATGCGGCAGCGCGGCTATTTAAACGCCATGATCAATGCTCCTCCCGATACGATCAGGATGGCCGAAAAAACGATTCGCCGGGTGACCCGCTCGATGTGTCCCAGGAATAAATAGCTCCAAAGGACCACCCAGAGCGGCGCGAGCCGGCTCAGGGGCATCAGGATGGAGACGTTTCCTATCGTCAGTCCGGTCCAGAAAAGACCCGCGGAGGCCGTAGTGCTCAGGCCCGCCATTGAAAACCAGATGAGGGAACGCCGGTTGGCTTGTATCTCACCTCCCAGCCCCGCACCGAACCGGGCCCCGAGGAGGAAGACGGTCGCGGTTCCAAACGCGGTGCCTATCGCCACAAAGGGTGTGTTTTGAAAGGTGAAACCCATTTTCGCCAGCACCGGCATGATGGCGAATAAAATCGACGCAGAAAATGGGAAAATCACAGCACCCTGAAACCACTCCCATGCGCTGTGGCCTTGGCCTTCTTCGGGCTGGGAGAGCCATCCGATTCCGATGACGATGGTGCCCGCACCGATCCATACCAAAAGGCCGGGGCTCTCGCCCAGGAAGAGCACCGCAAGAGAAATGGACCATATCGGGGAAGCGCCCTGAATCGGCGCAGCGCGGCTCACGCCCATCCGCTGGATCCCGGTGAAAGAGGCCATCTGTCCCAGCCCCTGTCCCACGCACCCCGCCGCTGCGAACCAAAGGAGAGGGATCAGCGAGGAGGTCTGAAGGGTGCCGTGGACGGTGGCGGCGATCAGGGCAAGGCTGCCCACGATGCCGTCCATGATCAAAACACCCGCAAGGGGGGAGCCGCTGCGAAGTCCCTGGCGCAGGAAAATATAAGTGAGTGAATAGGTAAACGATGCGCCCAGCGCAAGAATCTCCGCCAGGCCGAAAGAAGAAAATAATCCGGTCATTGGGCGGAATATACACCGATTGGCGAGTCTGGGCGAGAGGGACGCACTGGAGCAGTCTGAAAATCGCCCCGAATACAAGGCCGCGCCGGGGCGGCGCTCCCCACTCCCCCGGGTTTTCAAATTTCATCCGGCGGATTTCCTGTGGATCGTCTTAATGATTTAACCAATAATAAAATCTCCAGGGAGTTTATTTACTTGCTGGCTGCCCCGGGAGAAATTGTCACCGGGGGATTTGCCGGGCTCAAGGCGAAGGAGGGGAGAGAGGGCCGGATGGGCCCCAGGCGGAGAAAATGCCCTCAAAGTGCATTTTCGCCGGTTTCGGCCGCCCGGAGGGATTTGTCCGAAATTACTCTTTTGCCCTATTTCTACAGGTAAAGCTTATATTTATGACCTGCCCCCGTTAGTGATACCACCTTCTCTTAGAGTTCTGGAACCATGGCCGCAGGGCGAAGCGGAGCGAAGCCCGGAGGCCATGGTTCTTTCGTCTCAGGTGCCGGCGGACGATATCCTAATGAACTATGTGGCCT
>JAVEPB010000167.1 GCA_030922375.1 bacterium
GTCGGGTGAGCTGAAAGATTATCTGTCAGACAAGAGCATCCGGCATATCCGCGGCGCTCCGTATCACCCGATGACGCAGGGTAAGATCGAGCGCTACCACCGCTCCATGAAAAATCTTGTGACGCTGAGGCGCTACGACTATCCGTGGGAGCTCGAAGGAGAAGTCGCCCGCTTTGTCGAACACTACAACAATCATCGCTACCACGAGGCGCTCGATAACGTCACCCCGGCCGATGCCTACTTCGGCCGGCACCACGAAATCCTTTCAGCGAGGGATAAAATCAAACGCGAAACGCTCAAAAGGAGGAAGCAGGAGAACCTCAATACCATGGTGGCCTAGATGCCACCTCAACTGCCCGTGTGTCTCTTAGTTATAAGCGCTTGTTGTCCAAAAGACTCTGACGACATACACCTCATTCTGAGGGAAAAGTGCCGCTATAGTGCCGTGGCCACCGAGAAGCTAGGGAACAACGGATTCCATATCCGTTGTGTGCGGGTCGGTATCTACTGTAACAAAGGATTCAACATCCGTTGCGTGGTTGTAAGTTGCTGTTTACGTTCCCCTTCTATTTGGCTGTGACAGGGGCGTGACAAGTATTTGGGGCAGGTTACAATTGTAAATTCGCTTTGCGCAGAGTCGTGGAAGGGATGCTACGGATTTCATTGGACTTTTTGATTTTTCTATTTTCCGATTGGAAGTGTTTTGAAACGAAAGGGAGGTAAATATGCAGGCTGATTTGTTTCGTGTGTCGATGGATTCTCCCGATGATATCTCTGGAGTAGTCGCTCTGATCGAGGACGGCAAATGCCGGCCGGAAGATGTTATCTGCATTATGGGGAAAACCGAAGGAAACGGTTGCGTAAATGATTTTTCCCGGGGATTCAGTAACTTCGTGCTGGCCGATTATTTTTCGAGAACGATGGGAGTAACGCGCGAAAAGGTTGAAGAGCAAATCGCACTAATCATGTCCGGCGGAACCGAAGGGGTAATGACTCCCCATTTTTCTGTATTTGCGAAATCTCAAAGCGGGCAGGGAGACGGAAGCTCCAAGCGCCTGGCCATCGCCTCGGGCCATACGAGAGACTTTCTTCCTGAGGAAATAGGCAGGATGCCCCAGGCCCATGTGACGGCCGATCTCGTCCGGAAATTGATGAAGGAGGCGGAAATCGAAAGTGTGGAGGATCTGCATTTCGTCCAGGTGAAGTGCCCGCTGCTCACCGGAGATCGCATCTCGGACGCTTTCAAGTGCGGGCAAACGGTTTGTATCGAGGATACTTACAAATCCATGGGTTATTCGCGCGGCGCCTCGGCGCTGGGAGTGGCTCTCGCGGCTGGTGAGATGGAAGAGAGCCAATTGAGCGACGATGTCATTTGTCATGACTGGTCGCTCCAGTCGGGTGTCGCCTCCACCTCGGCCGGGATCGAACTGATGTGCAACGAGGTCATGATAATCGGAAACAGCCCGGTCTGGGGCGGGGATCTGGTCGTTGGTCACAGTGTCATGAAGGATGCGATTGATCGAGACGCGGTTCGCGATGCCATCGTGAACGCCGGGATCTCATTCGATTGGGCGCTGTCCACCGGCCAGCGCGATAAAATCATCAATGTCTTCGCGAAATGCGAGGCCTCCCCAGATGGCATAATTCGCGATCGCCGGCACACGATGCTGGACGATTCGGACATCAACAATACGCGGCACGCCCGATCGGTCGTGAACGCTGTGGTTTCCTCCGTAATCGGCGATCCGATGGTGTATGTGTCCGGCGGTGCGGAGCATCAAGGCCCTCCCGGCGGCGGACCCATCGCGGCCGTCGTTCTGGCTGGTTAATCGAACGGGCGTTGGCGGTTGAAATAGAGGGGCCCGGAGAAGTTTACCCGGCCGACATTTTCCGGCGGGCTTCGACGAATAGAACGGTCAAAACGATGATCGCCTGAAAGACGAAAACCGCCGCGCCTGGGAGACCGATGCTGCGCTGAAGGGAATCGGAACCCGACAGCAGGACCGCGAATACGGCGGCCGCCACCGTGACCCCCAGCGGGTTGTTACGGCCGATGACCGCGATGAGGATGGCCATCGCGCCGTAGTTTGGCGCGCCTTCGGATCCGGTAATGCCAAGAAGGAGGCTCTGGTGGAATCCCGAGACTTCGATGGCGCCGGCGAGGCCCGCCAGGGCGCCGCAGGTCGGCATGATTATCAAGGTAACCCGGTTGACGTTGATTCCGCCGAAGCGGGCGGCCCTTGAATTGTTTCCCACCGCGCGTATTTCGTATCCGATGATGGTCCGGGTCATAAGAAAATACATGCCGACCGCGGCCGCCAGCGCGATGATGAATCCGAAATGGGCACCGGACTTCGGCATGACCTGGGGCAATACGGAGGAATCCGGAATCGGAAGCGAGATGGCCTCCCCCGCCATGGGGTCGTTCCACGGGCCGTTGGCCAAGTAATCGACCAGATATAGAGCTATGAAATTCAGCATTACTGTTACGAATATTTCGCTTACCCGGAATCGGGCCCGAAGAATTCCCGGAATGAAACCCCATAAACATCCAGCCAGGATGCCTCCCAGCATTCCGAGCGGAACGAAAACCGGCCAGGGGAGATTCAACCCTTCCAGCGCAAACGCCGTTCCGGCCGTCCCGATGGCGCCGGCGTATATCTGTCCGTCCACGCCGATGTTAAAATGGCCACCGCGCATCCCGAAGGCGACTGCGAGCGAACCGAGGAGAAGGGGACAGAACTTATTCAGGGTTTGTGCAAATCCGCCCCATGTTCCGAGAGATGTATGGAGAACGGTTCCGAACGCAACAAGCACGTCTCCGCCGAAGGCGGCAATAAAGATAGCGCCGCTTAGCAGGGCCAATGCGACCGCCGCGGAATAGGTGATCAAAAATTCGGCGGCCACATTTCGCCGTTCGTCTAGCCTTGATGCGCCGGGACTCGCCATTTATGAACCCATCTCCAACTTCTGGCCGGCCATGAGATGGCCGATTTGGTAAATGTCGTAATCCGGACCGTCGAAGGAGCCGAAAAATTCTCCCGAATGGATCACGATAATCCGGTCGCACATTAGACAAAGCTCATCCAGATCTTCCGATATCAGCAATACCCCGGCCCCGTGGGAGCGTAGCTCATCTAGGCGACCATGAACGAACGATGCCGCCATGATGTCGAGGCCGCGGGTGGGGTTATTGGCGATCATTAAATTTTTCCCGGTTTTATTGCAAAGCATCATCGAACGGGCCACGATCAATTTCTGAATGTTTCCGCCCGACAGGTGCGCAGAGGGGACATGCTCGTTTTTAGCCAGGATATTGAATTCCCTGATGGCGTTTCTGCCCAGTTCGTTGGCGGTGTCTTGCTCGAAGATTCCGTGCCGCTTGAAAATGTGGGGATGCAGCCCGAGGACAAAATTCTCCGAAAGGCTGAGGCCCGGAAGGATTCCTTCTTCAATTCGATCCTGGGGAACGAGGGTTATCCCCTGGGCGATGCGGGCGGACACCGAAAGTTTCGACACCTCGGCCCCATTGAGATGGATATCTCCCCCGTCGATTTCGATGAGGCCGGCCAGCGCTTC
>JAVEPB010000168.1 GCA_030922375.1 bacterium
GGGATGGCATGGCAGCCCTGGCAGCCCCGCTCCCGGACGAGTTTTCCGCCGCGCTTGAAGGCGGCCGCGTCGTCGAGCTTGGCCGGCGCCGCCCGCTTCGCGGAGCCGGAGAGGCTGATGAGGTAGGCGGAGATCGATTTCGCCTCGCCGTCCGAGAGGCGGAGGCTCGGCATCGCTGTATCGTGCCAGTAGTTTTTGGGATTCTTGATCCACCGAACGAGCCAGTCGGGCTGTACCTTCACGCCGATTTTCCCAAGGGCCGGGGCAAAATCGCGGTTGCGGATGACGAGGGGGCGCCCGTTGACCCCCTTGAGGGGCGGGCCCGGGTTGTCGTCCTTCTCGTCCCGGACGTGGCAGCCCTGGCAGCCCACCGACTCGAACAGCGCCTTGCCCTTCGAAATTGTGGCCGCGTCGCCGAGGCCCTCTATCTTTTGGGCGGCGGCCTCGCGGCGGCTCGCCCCCCAGATGTAGGTGGCGATGTCGAGCGATTCGCGGTCGCTCAGGCTGAAGTAGGGCATTTTCGTCCGGGGGTTGTAGCTTTTCGGACGCTTGATCCATGAGACGAGCCAGCCGGTGTTCACCTTTTCCTGAATCCGCGAGAGGTCGGGCCCGCGCTTTCTCAAATCCTCGGTGCCGGGGATAGTGTGGCAACCGTAGCAGCCCAGCTCGCGCACGAGTGAGATCCCCCGCGAGAGAATCGGCGCTTTCTCGAGATTGAAGGTGTTGACGTGGCAGGCGTAGCACTTCGAGCCGATCTCGGACTTGGGCAGGAGATGGTCTTCCCAAAAGGGGTCATCGCCGTGGGCCAACCCGATGGTCTTGAGGGCGTTGCCCTGGCCGCCGTGACAGGTTTGGCACCCGATCTGGCCGATGTCGTGTTTTTTCAGATAAAAATTCTTGTCGGGGTGGGTGGCGAAGGGCTTTTTCATACCCTTGAACCCGGACCGGTTGGCGCCCAGATGACAGGTCTGGCACCGATCCGCCCGGAGGACGGGCTCACCGAAATTGTTGCGCTCGTAAGCCGGGAGGACGATCTGCTTGATTTCGAGGGTTCGCTTTCCGATGGCCTCGAGGCGGCGCTCAAGGCCGATCACCTCCCGGGCGACCTCGCGGCGGCGTTTTTTCAGATCGTCGAGCACTTTGTTTTTAGCCTGGATTTTGGCGTTCGCCGCGTCGCGGTCGGCCTCCGCCTTCTCGGCGATAGGCTTGAGGCGGGCGATCTGTCCCTGCAGG
Organism: bacterium; assembly: GCA_030922375.1. Taxonomy (GTDB): domain Bacteria; phylum UBA8248; class UBA8248; order UBA8248; family UBA8248; genus UBA8248. Next base: position 1,234 of record JAVEPB010000168.1, read on the forward strand.
TCCTCGACGTGTTTGGCAATCTCGGTGATGTCTTTTCCGTGGCGGATGCCCTCATTGAGTTCGAAGTAGGCTTCATCGAAATTCGCCTTCGCGAAGGCGAACTCCTGTACCTTCTCGAAGGCATTGAGTTTGAGCTTCTCGAGGTTCTCCTTGAGACGGGGAATCTCGGCGTCGCCCGCCAGGGCCGCGCCGATCTTGTTGATCTCGGCGTCGATTTTGGCGACCTCGGCGCCCGTTTTCAGGCGGTTCTTGTCCAATTGTTTTTGAACGATCTGGCTTTCGAGCCGGTTGAACTCGATTTGTTGGTTTTTCCAGGGCCTGCGGGTGAAGATCTCGTCCCAAACCGTCCAGAAGGAGACCGCGACCATCAGCAAGCCCACAACAAAGAAAAGAACCGGGGAGGTTTTCTCCTCGGGGGGGCGAAATTCTCGTGATGCCATTCGAGTAGATACTCCTGGAGTTGCGTGAGCGGAATTACTTGCAAATTAAGCAGGCAGGATTATAGGTTTCGCCCCATATCTCGTCAACCGAACTGATCTTGGAGAAGGGCTCCGGGCGGGCGGAAACGGGCTCCTGGTGGGCGGCGGGGCCTAAGAAACAGGGCCTCGAAAGAGGGCTCGGCCCCCTGGGGTGTCAGTCCTCCTTGGGGGAATCAGGTCCATCCTGGTGAGTCGAGGCGGTCCGCACGGCGTCTTGATTCCGGACGATGGAGGTCAGCTCGTAGATGATCGCGATGGAAATCGCCGGATGAGCCTCTATCAGGGTGAGGAGTGGGTCTTTCTCGATGCCCAGCAGGGTGATGTCTTTTCCGGTTCGGGCGCCGGCCGAGCGGCCTTCGTCCCCGAAGAGGGCAATTTCGCCGAAAGAGGACGGTGGAGACAGCGTGGCCAGTATTTGCTCGCCCTCATGTCCCATATCTTTGGTGATTTCCACCTCCCCGTCGACGATGACGTAGAGATAGTCACAGGGGTCTCCTTCATCGAATATGATCTTTCCCGAGGGGATATGTATCTCGGTTGAAATATCGCTGAGGATTCTGAGTTGCTCGGCCGTCATCGACTCAAACAGGTTAACCCCCTTGAGGAAGAGAGCCTTCTCGATGGTGGAGAGGATATCGTATTTCCCTTCTTCGCCCGAGGCGCGCCGTCCCTGCCTGCGGACGCGCTCTTCGGCGTCGCCGGCGGCGGCGTCCAACCACTCCCGGGGGCCCGAGTTGTCCACCCGTCCCAGTGCGCTCACCGCCGCCTCGCGCACATAGCTGTCCTCGTCTCCGGCCAGCGCGTTGATGCGGCTCGTCCATTTACTTCGATTCTCCCCGGCGGCGCCGGCTCCGGCCGAAGACGCGGCCTGCTCCTCCGCCATGAGGTGCCCGGCGGCATCGACCGCCACCGCCCGGATCCACGGGTCCGCCGATTCAGTGTATATCCTGACCGCTTCCCCGGATTCGACGGGCGGAAGCTGCCACACTTTGCGGCCCTCGGCGAGTTTTTCGCTGGTTGTTCCGCCGAGCAAGAGCGGCTCGAGCATGAGGATCAACTGGCGGATATCACCCACCGCGTTCACGTTGCTCAGCGTTTCAATAGCGATCGCCGCGCTGATATTCGTCTCGCTCAATTTCCTAGTCGATTTCATTTATTCCTATCTGGACCCGCGCGTCCGCCTAGTCTAGGTCCGCGCTGCCGCCCGCAGAACCCGCCTCCCTCAGAGGGCTTGCCGCCCGCTGGAGCGTTTTTTGGCCCAAATCGCCTATTTCTGGGACGAGTCATCGCTCGGTCACGACACCGGCCGCCACGTCGAGTGCATCGAGCGGGCCGAGCGCCTTCACCCCGAAATAATGCGCGAGCGCGCCCCCCGGCTAGAGCACCGGCCAATCGTTCCGCATGGCGCGGCGGACTGGGTCCTCCGGGTCCACGAGACCGGGCATCACGATTTCGTCCGCACCGCCCATGAGCACGGTTTTCGGGCGCTCGACGGGGGGGACACGCGGATCAGCGAGGGAAGCTACCCGGCCGCGTTGCGGGCGGTGGACGCGGCGCTGACGGCGGCGGACGAGGTGGCGGGCGGCCTCTACCCGGCCGCCTTCTGCGCGCTGCGCCCGCCCGGCCACCACGCCCTGCCGTTTCAGTCCATGGGGTTTTGTCTCTTCGCCACCGCCTCGATTCTCGTCCGCTATATTCAGGAAAAACACGGGCTGCGCCGGGTGGCCGTCCTGGACTGGGACGTCCACCACGGGAACGGGACGCAGCACGTATTCTGGGAGGACCCGGAGGTTTTCTACGTCTCCCTCCACCAGCATCCCCTCTATCCGGGAAGCGGACTAGAGGACGAGCGGGGCGAAGGTGAGGGAGTGGATACGACGCTGAACCTGACGTTTCCTCCGGGAACGCCCGAGGACGCCTACCTCACGCGATTCGAGGGCGAGGCGGCGGCCGCACTCAGGCGCTTTGCTCCCGAGTTTCTCATCATCTCGGCCGGTTTCGACGCCCACAAAGGCGACCCGCTGGGCGGGCTCCGGCTGACGAGCGAGTCCTTCGCCCGGATGACTCGGATTCTAAAAGAGGTTGCCGGCGAGGTGTGCGGGGGCCGCATCGTCAGCCTACTCGAGGGGGGGTACAACCTCGATGCGCTGACCTCCTCGGTGGCGGCCCACTTGGGCGCTCTTAGCGAGAATTAACCCTAGAAAATTTATTGCTTACTTATTCTATCTAATTGTTAACAAAGAGATAAATTTTCAATATATTTGTCGCTAAAATATTTAGTTGACTAACTAACTAAATGGGCCTATCTTCTTTCCAGGAGGATGTTTCAGTGGCAGTGAAGGTGGAAGTGAAGGCGGCTGTGAAAGCAGGGAAAAAAGAGGCGCCCGGCACGCGCGATCAGATTGTCGCCGCCGCGGCCGATCTTTTCTATCTCCGGGGTTATCAGGGGACCTCTCTCGACACCGTGGCCCGGAAGGCGGAGGTGAACCGGGGGAGTCTCTATTATTTCTTTCGAACGAAAAAAAACCTCGGCCTCGCCGTCATCGGCCACTACGAGCGGCTCATTCACTTGAATTTCATCGACCCCGTTCTCAAGGGCAAGACCGTCGGGCGCGGAAAACTCGAGCGTCTGGCAGCCCTCTACTCCCATATGCCCCGGGCGGAGTCTCCCTGCTGTGGTTGCCCGATCGGCAAGCTCTCGCTCGAGCTCAGCGGGATTGATGAGGACTTCCGCCTCCGGCTCAAGGAAGTCTGGGCGGGGGTGATCGAGGGAATCGCGGTAATGGTCCGCGAGGCCCAGGCCGAGGGGGCGCTCGACGCCGAAACCGAGAGCGGGGAGATCGCCCGTTCGTTTTTCGGCCAGATACAGGGCGCCCACATCATCGCCCGGAGCACCCTTGACGAGGGCGCTCTCGAACTGGATTGTCGCCGGGCGGTGGAGAATCTCCCCTGGGTGGACAAAAGCGACAAACAACCTTGACTAACACTTTCCAATTTATTGTTTTAATTGAGGATATGAAATGGTAGAGGCGGCCGAAAAAAACCTCGTCAAGACCGAAATCCCGGTGGGGGGGATGACCTGCGCCTCCTGCTCGGCGCGGGTGGAGCGCCGCCTCGGCGCCCTTGAGGGCGTCTCCGAGGCCAGTGTCAACCTCGCCACCGAGCGGGCCAGCGTTATTTACGACCCGGAGGCCGTGACCCCCTCGGGCATCGCAGAGCGCATCGTCCAGACGGGTTTTTCGGTTCCCGAAAAATCCGCCGAGTTCGCCGTCGGCGGAATGACCTGCGCCGCCTGCTCGGCGCGGGTCGAAAAGCGGCTTAACGCCCTAGAGGGGGTGGTGTCGGCCACCGTGAACCTGGCGACCGGGCGGGCGCTCGTCCGCTACCGGGCGGGGGTGGCTTCGCCCGAGGGGCTGATCGGGCGGGTGGAGAAAACGGGCTACACCGCCCACGAGGTCTCGGCAGGGGAAGAGGAGGCCGAGCGCGCCACCAGTGAAAAGAAGGCCCGGCGGGAGCTCTGGCTCCTCGTCGCCTCGGCGCTGCTCTCGGCGCCCCTTCTCTATCAGATGAGGGGACACCTCCCGGGCGGGGAGCCTTGGGAGCTTCCCCGGTGGTGGCAGTTCGTCCTCGCGACGCCGGTGCAGTTCATCGCGGGCTGGCGGTTTTATCGGGGCGCTTTCCACTCGCTGCGCGGAGGCGGGGCGAACATGGATGTCCTCGTGGCGCTGGGCACCTCGGCCGCCTATTTTCACAGCCTCACGGTGACGGCGCTGGGCCTTGACGCCTTGTTCGTCTACTACGAGGCCTCGGCCGTCCTCATCACCCTGATCCTCCTGGGCAAGGTGCTCGAGAGCCGGGCGATGGGGCGCACCTCGGACGCCATCCGGAAGCTCATGGGCCTCCAGTCGAAGACGGCCCGCGTCCTGCGCGGAGGCGAGGAGCGCGAGATTCCTGTCGAGCAGGTGGTCGAGGGCGATCTGGTCCAGGTCCGGCCGGGGGAGAAATTCCCGGTGGACGGCGAGATCGAAGAGGGCCAGACCTCGGTGGACGAGTCGATGATCACCGGCGAGAGTATCCCGGTGGAAAAGGGCCCGGGCGGCATGGTGACCGGGGCGACGATCAACGGAAACGGCGCCGTGCGCTTCCGTGCGACGAAGGTGGGCAAGGACACAATCCTGGCCCAGATCATCCGGCTGGTCGAGGAGGCCCAGGGCTCGAAGGCCCCAATTCAGCGCCTCGCCGATCAAATTTCGGGAATATTCGTCCCCGTCGTCCTCGTCATCGCGGCGGCGACATTCGGGCTGTGGTACGCCAATGCCGGATTCGCGCCCGCCCTGGTGAACGCGGTCGCCGTGCTGGTGATCGCCTGCCCCTGCGCGCTGGGGCTAGCCACCCCGACCGCCATCATGGTCGGGACAGGCAAGGGCGCCGAGGCGGGCATCCTCATCAAGGGGGGCGAATCGCTCGAGACCGCCCACAAGCTCGATGCCATCATTCTCGACAAGACAGGGACCCTCACGAACGGCAAGCCCGAGGTGACCGACATCGTTTCGTTCGGCGGGGTCGATGCGC
>JAVEPB010000169.1 GCA_030922375.1 bacterium
GTGGGGGCGCTACTTGTGCAACCCCCCGGGGGGGGTTATACAGTGCCCCCAGTTGCACCCGCCCCGCAAACTGCGGGGGGGGTGTATCCGCCCCGGGGGGGGGACCTTCCGCTTGGTGGCACCCTGGGGCCCCCCCCGCCAGGGTTCCCCGTACCCCGCCCCAAGGGTGGGAGCCCAGAGGCTCTCACACCCGGCCACCGCGGGGGGTTACGTACCCGTCCCCCGGAGGGGGTCAGACCGGGTTGAAGGCGGCGGCGACGAGGCGGGGCCGGCTGGGCGCGAGGGGGGAGGCGTCGTAATCGCCATAGAGGTTGATTCGGCCAAAGCCCGCCTCCTTTAAAAGGGCGGCGAGGGCGTCCGGCTCGTAGAGGCGGACAGAATAAAAGAAACTCCGCTCGGCCTCGCCCGGGCGGCGCAGCTTTCGCCGGATTTCGTATCGCTCCCCCTCGGGAGTCTGTACAATGCGGCTGGCCTCGAAGACTTCGGCGCCTTTGATGTTCAAATGGCCGTCCGGGGGCAGGTCGGCCTTGAGGGTGGCGGGGAGTTTGATGTCGAGGAAGAGCCCGCCGCCGGGCCGGAGCACGCGCCTCGCCTCGCGCAGGGCTTCGAGGTCCTCGGCCGAGGTGTCAAAGTAGCCGAACGAGACGAACATGAAGGTGGCGGCGTCGAAGGCCCCCGCCCGGAAGGGGAGGCGGCGGACGTCGCCCCGGACCCAATCGCCCCCGAGCTGGCTCTCGCGGGCGAGGGCCAGCAGGTCGGCGCTGAAATCGAGGCCCACCGGCCGGCGGCCGGCCTCGCGCCAGGACTGGCTGTGGCGTCCGTAGCCGCAGCACAGATCGAGTATCCGGGCGCGGAGGGGCATGTTGAGGAGCCATTCGGCCGCCGAAGCCTGAAGCTCGGTCATCGCCTCCTCGAAGGTTTGCATGAGGGGGTAGTCGGCGTCGAAGCCGGTTTCGTACCAGGGCCGCTCGTCCGGCATGGGGTTCTCCAGTCCAGGGAGGCTCCAGTTGAGGGAGGCGCCGGGCGTCTCCGCCGCTTTCCGATCATGGGGCAGTTTAAATGATCTTGCGAATAATTATTTACGCCGCGATCTTTTATGCGATCTTCTACGCCCTGAAGGGCATCTTCGGAAGCATCCAGAGGCAGGTGAACGGGGAGGAGGGGGGCGATGGCTCCGGGGGGGGCGAGGTCGCCGACGATGAGATGATCGTCTGCCCGGAGTGCGGGACCTATTTTCCGTCGGGGATCGGCATCCCGCGGCGGGTGGGACGCGAGCGACATCGTTTTTGCGGGGAAGAATGCGCCGGGGAGTTCTCGGCGCGCGGGGGGCCGCCCGAATAGGCTGGGACGGGAGGCGAAAGTGTTACTATTTGAATTTTCAGGGGCTGTCACGTAATCTGTTCAATCAGTGGGGCCGACTGCCCGCACCCGCGCACCGGATAGAGGCGCGCGCCGGTGTCCGGCCGATGAACATCAGGAGGCGGGAAAAGCATGAAGATATTTGCCGATAGCGCGAACCTCGAGGAACTCCAAGAGGTGGCCTCGCTCGGGGTGGTGGACGGGGTGACGACGAACCCCTCCCTGATCGCCAAGGAGGGGGCCGATATCCACTCCCGGATTCGCCAGATATGCGAGATCGTGGACGGCCCGGTGAGCGCCGAGGTGATTGCGACCGCCTGGGAGCCGATGGTCGAGGAGGGCCGCGAGCTGGCGTCGATTCACGATAACGTCGTGATCAAGGTGCCGATCGGCCCCGAGGGCCTTCGGGCGGTCAAGAAGCTCCGCGAGGAGAACATCAACACCAACGTGACCCTGATTTTCAGCCCCTCCCAGGCCCTCCTCGCCGCGAAGGCGGGCGCTTCGTACGTGAGCCCGTTCGTGGGCCGGCTCGACGACATCTCCCAGCCGGGGATGGAGATGGTCGCCGATATCGTCCAGATTTTCCAGAATTACGATATCGCCACTAAGGTGTTGGTCGCGAGCATTCGCCACCCGGTCCACTTCCTCGAGGCGGCCAGGATGGGCGCCGACGTGGCGACGTTGCCGCCCAAGGTGATCCCCCAGCTTCTCAAGCACCCGTTGACCGATATCGGGCTTGAGAAATTCCTGGCGGATTGGCACAAGGCCTCGCAGGCCACCTAAAGGTGACAGCTATAGCTGTCACCTAGCGGGGCCCCCAGGCCCCCGGCCGGAGGTCTCCGGCTGGAAGCCCCCGGCAGGGCTTGAGAAATTTCCTGCGGATTGGAATAGAACTGCCCGAAGATTGGATAGCCAAAGGAGAACCGAAATGCCCATGTACGAGTTCATGTGCGCCGAGTGCGAGGCGGATTTCGAAAAACTGGTTCCCTCGGCGGACGCGGCCGCATCGGTCGATTGTCCTCACTGCGCCTCGCGGAAAGTTCACAAAAAACTCTCCCTGTTCGGTGTCGGCGCGGCGAAGAGCGGCTACAGCCCCGGCTCCTCCTACACCGGCGGTTTCTCGGGCGGGGGAGGCTGCTGCGGAGGCATGTGTTCTGGCCATTAGGGCCGCCCTGCCATCTTCGCCCGAAGGCATCGTATCGATAAAAGGGAGTGATTATGCAGGCCGGAGCCGACGAACACGTTAGCATAGGTCAGACAGCCCAGACGCAGTTCGATAAGGCCGCCGAGGCGATGGAGCTCGATGACGAAATCCGCAGCCTTCTGTCCACTCCGTTCCGCGAGGTCCGGGTCGAAGTTCCCATCCGAAAAGACGACGGCACACTCTCCGTATATACAGGCTACCGCGTCCAGTTCAACGGCGCGCGCGGTCCCTTCAAGGGGGGGATTCGCTACGCCACCGACGTGGACATGGATGAGGTCTGTGGCCTCGCCGCCCTGATGACCTGGAAGACCGCTCTGGTGGACATTCCCTTCGGCGGGGGCAAGGGCGGGGTCAACGTCGATGTCCACAATCTGAACATTTACGAGATCGAGCGACTCACCCGGAAATTCATCTCCCGCATCAGCCGGCTCCTCGGCCCCTACCGCGACATTCCCGCCCCCGACATGTACACCAACGCCCAGACCATGGCATGGATCTTCGACGAGATCAGTGGCCGCCAGGGCTACAACCTCGCCGCGGTGACCGGCAAGCCAATCGCGCTGGGCGGCTCTGAGGGCCGGGAGGCGGCGACCGGACGCGGGGTGGTTTATGTGTTCGAGGAGATCGCCCGGCTTGAGGGATGGGATCCGTCCACTATGACGGCCGCCGTCCAGGGATTCGGAAACGTGGGCACTTTCGCGGCCACCTTTCTTACCGACCTCGGGGTGCGGGTCAAAGCCATATCCGACATCACGGGGGGCTACTACAACGATAAGGGAATCGACATCCAGGCCGCCCTCGCGCATCGGGCCGAGGCGGGCGACCTGGGCGGATTCCCGGGGGGCGACCTGATCACGAACGCGGAGCTGCTCGAACTCGACGTGGACGTCCTCGTCCCGGCGGCGATGGGCGGCGTCGTCAATCGGGACAATTCCGAGAGGGTGAAGGCGCGGATCCTCCTCGAGGCGGCCAACGCCCCGCTGACCTCGATCGGGCAATGCCTCCTAGAGGAAAAGGGCGTCTACATCATCCCGGACATCCTGGCCAACGCCGGGGGGGTGACGGTCTCCTACTTCGAATGGGTGCAGAACATTCAGCAGTTCAGCTGGGACGAGGAGCGCGTGAACGGGGAACTCAGGAAAATCATGACCCTCTCCTCGCAGAAGGTTTACGCCGCCGCCAAGGAGAAAAACGTTACGCTCCGAACCGCCGCCTTTATGATCTCTATAGAGCGCGTGGCCGAGGCCGAGCGGCTCAGGAGCGTTTAGCCCGGTCTCGAACAACCCGATTTTAGAAGAAGGTGCATTGGTGGCCGAACTGGACATCCACGCCCGCGGCCTCTCGAAATCCTTCGGAGCCCTGAAAGCAGTAGATGGCATCACCCTCCGGGTGGAGCGGGGGGAGTGCTACGGCATGCTGGGTCCGAACGGCGCGGGAAAGACAACCGCCATCCGGATGATACACGGCGCCGTCCGCCCCGACGGAGGGGAGCTCAGCGTCCTCGGCCGCGACGTGACCGCCGAGAGCCGGCGCATCCGCGAGGAGATGGGGATCGTCCCCCAGGAAAACACCCTCGACAACGAACTCTCCGTCTACAACAACATGTGGGTGTTCGCCAACTATTTCGGCATCTCGCGCCGCCGCTCCCGGAGCCGGATCGAGGAGCTCCTCGATTTCGTCCAGCTCAGGGATAAATGGGACGAGCAGATTAAAAACCTCTCGGGCGGGATGAAGCGCAGACTCCTCATCGCACGGGCCCTTATCCACCGCCCCCGGCTTCTGATCCTCGACGAGCCGACGACCGGCCTCGACCCCCAGGCGCGCCATCTCGTCTGGCAGCGCCTCCGCGAACTCAAGAGCGGGGGGCTGACGATTCTGCTCACCACCCACTACATGGAGGAGGCGGCCCAGCTCTGCGACCGGGTCGGGGTGATGGCCCAGGGGCGGGTCCTCGTCGAGGGACCGCCGGCCGAACTCGTGCGCGAGCGGGTGGGCGAGGAGGTCATCGAGCTCAGGGGCGCCGGGCGCGAGGCGGCGGCCGCCGCCCTGAACGGGCTGGGTCTCGAGATCGAGCGGGCGGGCGACACCCTCTACCTTTACTGCAGGAGCGGGGCCGAGACGGTCGATCGGCTCGTCTCGGCGGGCGAGCGGGAGTTTCTCAGGCGGCCCGCCTCGCTAGAGGACTTGTTCCTCCGACTGACGGGCCGGGAGCTGCGCGAATGATCGTCCCCGACATGGTTCCCAGCCGCCGCGCCCTCAGGGTCTGGCTCCGCCACCTGATCCAGTACCGCTCGTTTTATGTGGCCGAGTGGGCGGGTAACTTCGGCGAGCACGTCCTCTACCTCCTGGCCTTCGGCTACGGCCTGGGAAGGCTGGTACCCACACTGAACGGCATCAGCTACGCCCAGTTCATCGGTCCCGGCCTGGTGGTGTCGATCGCCATGTGGACCTCGACGTTCGAGTCCACCTACGGGGCCTACAACCGGATGCGGGTTCAGAAAACCTACGAGGCGATGATGTCGGCCCCGCTATCGCTGGGCGACATCGTTATGGGGGACCTGCTCTGGTGCGGCACGCGGGCGATCATCGGCGCCACCCTGATGATGATCGTGCTCAGCCTCTTTGGCCTCATCGGCTCGCTCTGGTGGGCTCTGGCCGTTATACCGATCATTTTTCTGGTGGGCCTGATGTTCGGCTCGCTCGGACTCGTCTCGGCGGGTCTCGCTCCGAGCTTCTCTTTTTTCAGCTTTCATTTCTCGCTCATCGTCATGCCGATGTTTTTCTTCGCCGAGACGTTTTTTCCCCTGAGGGGGCTGCCCGATGGGCTCCGCCTGTTTTCGCAGATGCTCCCGCTCACCCACGCTGTGAAAATCGTGCGCGGCCTCATCATCTTCGGCCGGGTGGACGATTTTCTTTTTCACCTGTTCGTCCTCGCCGGGTGCACCCTGGTTTTCATGGTCTGCGCGACCATCTCGGTCAGCCGCCGGATGATGAGCTAGCGGTGGGCGCCGCCGGCAGCCGCCTCCGGGCGCAGGGGCCGTTTCTCTTCGACGAGAGCGTGAGCCGCTACCAGCACTCCGAGGACGAGCTGGTGAACCGCTACGACGGCGAAGTGTATCGGCGGGTGATCGAAGTGGGGGACGCCCTCGTCCTCGTCGAGGCCAGAGACGTGGGCCCGGGCGAGGAGGCCGGTGCAAGCGCGGTCGATATGAGGGTGCGTGCGCCTGGCCGGATGAGCAAGAAGCTCCTCGGGGCGGGGGAGGCGGCTCTTCGCCACCTGCTCGCTTTCGATCTCGACCTCGAGCCCTTCTACCGGATGGCGCGGCGCGACCCCGTCCTCGCGCCCTTCGCGCGGCGCTTCCGGGGGCTGCGGCCGGTGCGCTACCTGACCCTCTTCGAGGCGCTCATCACGGCGATCACGACCCAGCAGGTGAACCTCACTTTCGGCGGGCGGACCCGGGCGCGGCTGGTGAAGCGGTGGGGAGAAAAACTCTTGCTGGGGGATGAGGTGCACTGGGCGTTTCCCCGGCCCGAACGGCTGGCGCGCGCGCGGGCGGCCACCCTCAAGGGGATGCAGTTTTCGGGGCGAAAGGCCGAGTACGTTATCGGCGTCGCGCGGGCGGCGGCCGAGGGCGGGCTCGAGGCGGACGATTTCAGAAAGCTCCCTCTCGAGGAGGCCGTCGAGCGGTTGACCGCTCTCCGGGGGGTGGGCCGCTGGAGCGCCGAGCAGGCCCTCTACCGGGCGCTCGGGCGGATCGACGCGCTTCCCGGCGGAGATCTCGGAGTGCAGAAAGTGGTGGCGCAATACTGCTTCGGCGAGGTGCGGGTGGACGAGCGCCGCGCACGCGAGGCCGCTCAACAGTGGGAGCCGTGGGGGGCGCTGGCGAGCGCATACTTGTTCGCCGCCCGGCGGGCGGGTATACCGGCGAAGGCCGAATAGGGGCCGGCGAGGCCCGCGGAGCCCCTGCGGGGAGCATACGAGATCCGTGGCCGGTGGGGCATATGAGTCCTGCGAGATTTGCGGCACATGCGCGGCCTGCAAGGCCTCGAAAGAAATTTAAAGTATTCGAGGAGCCAGCCTTGAACGACACCATGCGCACCCGGCTCGAGGAGAGGGAGCGGGCCCTGCTCGCCCCCTACGCCGCGCACAGCGCCGCCTCGCTGGGCCGCGAGCACCCAGAGCCCGAGCACTCGTTTCGCCCCGCCTTTCAGCGTGACCGCGACCGGATCATCCACACCACCGCCTTCCGGCGGCTCGAGTACAAGACCCAGGTCTTCGTCAATCACGAGGGCGACCACTACCGCACCCGTCTGACCCACACCATCGAGGTCAGCCAGATTGCGCGTTCGGCCGCGCGGGCGCTCTCTCTCAACGAGGATCTGGCCGAGGCGGTCGCGTTGGCCCACGACCTGGGCCACCCGCCGTTCGGCCACGCGGGCGAGAAGATTCTCGACGAGCTCATGGCGGGGGGCGGCGGGTTCGAGCACAACCTCCAGGCGCTCCGCATCGTCGAGGTCTTAGAGCGCCGCTACCCCGCGTTTCCGGGGCTCAACCTCACCTGGGAGACACGCGAGGGGATTATTAAGCACATGGCCTCCTACACCGGGGCGATGCCCGCGGGCCTCACGAACGAAATCGCGCTGAGCCTCGAGGCCCAGGTGGTCGATGTGGCCGACGAGATTGCCTACAACAACCACGACCTCGACGACGCGATGCGCTCGGCGCTTTTCACCGAGGCCGACGCGATGGAGACCTCGCTCTGGGCCGAGCACTACGAGGCGGCGCGGGGGGTGTTTCCGGGCGCCGAGCCCGACGCCGTGCGCCACGAGACCATCCGCCGGATCATCAACGCCCAGGTGGGCGACCTGGTCGAAGCCACGCGCCGCCGCATCGACGACCTGGCCCTCGGGGACATCGCCGACGTGCGCGCGCGGGGGCGCGGGGCCGCCGCCTTCAGCGGGGAGATGGCCGCCCGCAACGCCGAACTCAAGGCGTTCCTGATGCGGCGGATGTACCGAAACGAGCAATTGTTCCGGATTCAGAACCAAGCCCGCGAGACGGTGTCGGATCTGTTCGAGGCCTATATGTCCGAGCCGGACCGGCTCCCGGAGCATGTCGCCCGGCGCGAGGAGATCGACGGCAGGGCCCGCATGGTGTGCGATTATATTTCGGGGATGACCGACCGATTCGCCCTCGATCTGTGCGGACGGCTGTCCCTCCGGGACGGGGGTGGTTAAGAATCCGGGACGAAGTTTCTTTGGGTGAAAGCCCTCGGGGGACCCTGGCGGGCCTCACCCTCCGGGACGGGGGTGTGAAGTTCCTCAGGTATGAAGCGCCTCCGGCATGAAACCCACGGGGCGGAGCCCCCTCAGGGTTCCAGCGTGACGTTGTAGCCCTCGTTTCGCCGCTGGACGATCAGCTGAACGCGCGGAAACTCCCTCGCGCGCACCACCATCTCCCTGAAAGATTCGACGTTCCCGATCGATTGTCCGTTGACCTGGCGGATGACGTCGCCGGGGCGGATTCCGATCGAGTCCGAGGCCCCGCCGCTCACCACGGCGGTGACGACGACGCCGCTCCTCGTGCGGAGGCTGTAGCGGCGCACCCCCCGATCGTCGATGGAGGAGACCCGGAGGCCGAGCCAGTTCTGCGCGATGGCGTCGGCCAGCGCGACGGGAATCGCCGAGAAGCGGATCCGGGATTCTTTCACCTTCCCCTCCCGCCAGAAGCTCACACCCACCTCGGAGCCCACGGTGTAGCCGGACAACTCGTTCAGGTAGTCCTCCCGCGTGACGATCTTCTTTCCGCCGAAATCGACGAGAATGTCCCCGCGCCGGATGCCCGCCTTGTCGGCGGGACTGCCACTGAGCACCTGGGCGGCGATGGTGCCTTGCCCCGGGCGGTAGCCGACCCTTGCGGCGAGCCGGGGAGTGAGGTCCTGGAGGACGATCCCCACCCAGGCCTTGCGGACCTTGCCGAAGTGAATCAGGTCGTCGACGATCCGGCGGGCGCGGTTGATCGGAATGGCGAAGCCGATCCCCTGCGCCTTCGAGAAGATCGCCGTGTTGATCCCGATCAGCTCGCCGAAGACGTTGAGCAGCGGCCCGCCCGAGTTGCCCGGGTTGATCGAGGCGTCGGTCTGGATGAAGTCCGAGGGGTTTCGCCCCTGGTTCCGCCCTTTTTCGTTGAGCGAGCGCCCCAGGGCGCTCACCACCCCGGTCGTCACGGTGTGCTGGAGCCCGAAAGGGTTGCCGATGGCGATCACCGACTCGCCGATCATCAGATCGCCGGAGCGGCCCATCGGCAGGTAGGGCAGGGCGATGTCGGCGTCGATCTTGATGACGGCCAGATCGTTGACCGGGTCGGAGCCGATGATGCGGGCGGGGTAGACTTTGTCTCCCGAAAGATGAACGAGAATCTTGGTCGCCCGCGAGATGACGTGCTCGTTCGTGAGGATGTAGCCGTCGGCGCGGATGATGACGCCGCTGCCGAGGCTCTGCTCACGGCGCTTCCGGGTTCGCCCCCCGAAAAAGTCGCGGAAGAAATCGTCCATGAGCGGGTTTTTCATCTGCGAGAACGGGTTCGCCCTCCGGCGGACCTGGAGGGTGGAGATGTTGACGACGGACGGCGCGGCGCGCTCGACGGCGAGGACGACCGGACTCCGGCGTCCCTTACGCCTCCGGCGCCCCCGGAGGGAAGAGGGGGCGGTGGCCGCCTCCGCGGAACCGGTCGGACCGAACCATCCGTACACTGTCCCGCCGGGCAATACGGGAGGAAGGCCCGAAAAAGAGAAGGCCGCAAGCAGCGCCAGCGTCTGTAGCCGGATGGCTAAATGCCGGGCGGCCCTGGCGGATTGAAGCTTGTCCCGCGGAGTTGTTGGCCACCGGTCCGGGCAGTGGCCGATCATCGGCTGAACCTGACGGCCGCGAACAAATCCGACCCCCCGCGCCGGAGCAACAGAAGGGCCGAGCCCTCTGCTTCCGAACTCTTGCCCTCCGCCCGGCGGATAATTTTGTCGAACTCGGCCCGCGTGGAGACGGCGGTGTGGTTAACCTCGATAATTTCATCGCCCGCGCGGACGCCGCCCCGCTCGGCCGGGCCCCCCGCCTTCACGGCGGTGACGATCAGGCCCCGCTTCGCCTCCAGCCGGAACCGGCTGGCGAGGCGGGGGGTGATCTCCTCGACCCTCATGCCCAGCGCGTTCCTGATTTGAGAGCGCGGCTTCCCGGGCCGGTCCGGGCGGCGGCCGATGCGCACGCGCAGGGTCTTGAGCTCGCCCCCCCGGTAGTATTTCACCTCGGTTTCCTCGCCGGGACGGGCGCGGGCCACGACGCGGGGGAGGGTCTGCCAGGTGACGACGGTTTTACCGCCGAACTCGACGATCACGTCGCCGCGCCGGAGGCCTGCCTTGTCGGCCGGGCCGCCCCTGACGACATGGGCGAGCCGCGCCCCCTGATAGCGTGTGAGGCCGATCTTCTTTCCCTCCTTCGCGGGAACCTCGCCGACCGAGACGCCCAGCCGCCCGCGAATGGGGTATCCCTTGTGGCGAAGGTCGTCGAGAACGGACTTGGCCTGGTTGATGGGGACGGCGAAGCCCACCCCTTGGCTCTTGTGGCGCCGCCCGCGCGTGAAAATCGCCGTGTTGATACCAATCACCTCGCCCCGGCTGTTGGCGAGCGGACCGCCCGAGTTGCCCGGATTGATCGACGCGTCGGTCTGTAAATAGCTGTCGTAGGGCCCCTGATTCAGATCACGCCCCTTGGCGCTGATGATGCCCACCGAAACGGAGTGGGCGAGACCGAACGGGCTCCCGACGGCGAACACCCATTCGCCGATCTCGACGGCGTCGGAGTCGCCCAGCACCGCCGGCGTGAGTTTCCCTTTGGTCTCGATTCGGATCAGGGCGAGGTCGGACTTCTCGTCCGCCCCGCTGACGCGGGCGGTGAACTCCTCGCCGGTGTGGAGTTTCACCAGAATTTCGGCAGCGTCCTTGATGATGTGCTGGTTGGTGAGGATGTAGCCCTCCTTCGATATGATGACGCCGGCGCCGACCTGGGCGCTTCCCCGGAGGTCGGATTCGCCGAAATCGAGGGAGGGCTCTCGTTTCGGCCCGCGCCCGAAGAAACCCATGAGGCCGCTCCCGGTGGACTTGGGCAGCTTCGCCCGGATATGGACCACGGCCGGGCGAATTCGCTTGACGGCCTCGACGAAGGTGCGGTCGCCGAAGACGGGTCTCGTCGCGGCGGCCCGGCCGCGTTCGAGCACGGCGGCATGGCCGCCGGGGGGCGCAACGGCGCCGATGAGGGTGGCTGCGGCTGCGGCGCGGATAAGCGGGGAGATTCTCATCTTCACCGGGTGTCCTGTGTTGCCCAAAAAAGAGGGGCTTGCGGAAAGAGGGTTCATGTTCCTCTTTCAATTTAATGCTACCATCGCGGGGTGAGCGGCTCAATCAATTTGGACCGTCAAATAGGCGGTTTCGCCGGGGCGCGAGTCTTGACCCCCCCGGTTTCCCTCTGATATAGCGTGGGCGCCGAAAAGGCCGCGAACCTCCCGGCGCGGTACGAGGCGGTGGTGGAGGGAAGTCTCGATTTCGGCCCGGCCGCCTCCCGGGTCATCGCCCTTTTATCAGGTGTGCCGATCAGACCGTGAACCCAGAGCGAATCCGCAATTTTTCGATCATCGCCCATATCGACCACGGGAAGTCCACGCTCGCCGACCGGATTCTCGAGGTCACGGGAGCGCTCAGCAATCGCGAGATGTCCTCGCAGGTGCTTGACTCAATGGACCTCGAGCAGGAGCGCGGAATCACGATCAAGGCGGCCAGCGTCCGCCTCGACTACCGGGCGGCCTCGGGCGAGAGCTATGTTTTCAATCTCATCGACACCCCGGGGCACGTCGATTTCCACTACGAGGTCTCCCGGAGCCTGACGGCCTGCGAGGGGGCGCTTCTCATCGTCGATGCGACCCAGGGCATCCAGGCCCAGACCCTGGCGAACGCCTACCTCGCCCTCGAG
>JAVEPB010000170.1 GCA_030922375.1 bacterium
CAACGAGTTCGCATCATCGTGCCGGGCCCCTGGGGCCCGGCAGACCGGAAAAGTCGCATAGGACCCGGACCCGAAACGGGGGCATGTCCACATGGTTCCAGAACTCTAAGAGAAGGTGGTATCACTAACGGGGGCAGGTCACAATCACTCACACGGGTCATGAAGCCGCCCCTTTGGCAGGGCGAAGGGCACATCTACCTCATGGGCACTGATCATCTCGGGCGCGATCTTTTCAGCCGGGTCATTTACGGCGCGCGGGTCTCGATCATCGTCGGATTTTTTTCGGTATTCTTCTCGGGAGGAATCGGCCTCGTAATCGGCCTGATCGCGGGCTATTACGGAGGCAAGGTGGATTATTTCCTCATGCGCCTCGTGGATTTCGTCCTCTCATTTCCGTTTATCCTCCTGGCGCTTGCGATGATCGCCATCCTGGGACCCAGCCTGGTGCTCATCATCGCGGTGATATCTCTCAGGCTGTGGACCATCTATGCCAGAGTCGTCCGCGGCAACGTCCTCTCCCTCCGGCAGACGGAGTTCGTCGTCGCGGCTCAGGCCGTGGGCGGAAGAGCGCCCCGGATCATCATCCAGCACCTGCTCCCCAACGTGCTCCCGCCCATCATCATCATCGCTTCTCTGTATCTGGGGCGAATGATCATCATCGAAGCCGGACTGAGCTTTCTCGGGCTAGGCGTGCCGCCGCCAACGCCGACCTGGGGCGGGCTTTTGAGCGAAGGGCGATCCTACCTCTACGTATCATGGTGGATCGTCACCTTTCCCGGCCTGGCCATCACCTTCACCGTCCTGGGAACTAATTTGGTCGGCGACTGGCTGCGCGACGTTTTGGATCCCCGTCTCAGGACACGATAACCTGACATAAAGGACGGACAACGAGTTCATGGAATACCGCACCCTCGGCCGGACGGGCCTAAAAGTGAGCGAAATCGGGCTGGGTACCTCACAGACCTTCCGCCTGGCGGCACGCGAGGACGAAGCCCTCGACCGGGGCATCAACTTCTTCGACACCGCGCCGGCCTACGGGGAGTCCGAGAAAACGCTGGGCCGGGCGCTCGCCCCCCGGCGCTCAGAGGCGATCATCGCCACCAAGGTGGGCGCGGCCGACGCCGGGGCCGCGCGAGAGAGCATCGAACGATCCTTCGAGCGCCTCCAGGTGGACACCATCGACCTCCTGCAGATTCACTCCCTCAAGGCCTGGCGCGAAGTGGGGCCCGTTATCGAGGAATATCGGAAAAAGGGGCGGGTTCGCTTCATCGGGCTCACATCCAGAAACCCGGCCCATCACTCGGAGATGATGAAGGCGATGCGCACC
Organism: bacterium; assembly: GCA_030922375.1. Classification (GTDB taxonomy): domain Bacteria; phylum UBA8248; class UBA8248; order UBA8248; family UBA8248; genus UBA8248. The sequence goes on from JAVEPB010000170.1 coordinate 1,328, forward strand.
GGCGCCTACGACACCGTGCAGATCTTTTATTCGCTTGCCGAGCGTACCTGCACCGAGGAACTGCTCCCCCTCGCCGAGAAGATGAACATCGGGGTTATCGTACTGCGTGCGCTGCTCGGGCTCCTGGCGCCGGATATATTGCCCGGACCAAGCGCCCCGGCATCCACGGGCTATGCCACCGAGGCGGGGCCCGGGAAGCTTCACGCTGCAAGCGAGCGGGGCGCTTTCGATTTTATGAAGCCCCTGGGCGCCGCCACCCCCGGCCAGGCGCTGCTGAAATACGTCCTCGCCCATCCGGCCGTCTCGACCGTCATTCCGGCGACGGGCAAGTTCGAGCGCATCTCTGAGAACGCGGCCGCCTCGGGCGGCACGGTCCTCCCCCCCGAGGCACTCCGGCGGCTCGAGGTGTTGGTGGATTAAGCGCGAGGGAAATTCATGAAATCATAAGAATTAAACACTTGGCGGCAGGGCGGAAAATTCCCGCGGGGAAACAGAAGCCAAGTACATTACATAGAAAGGAATTTATCTGTGATGGGTGCAAATCCACAAAATTCAGATCCGGATCGCGTTCGGCATATCCACCCGGCTGTCTGGCCTCAGTGGCCGTTCGACGAGCCGCCAAAGGTCAATGAGCAATCGGAGCCCATCTATAATATCCAGGCGGACACCAACCTTCGTATCCCCATGCTCGACGGGGTACGTCTCGCCGCGGACGTCTACCGTCCGAGGGCAGCCGGCCAAAAATTCCCGGCCCTTTTGGCGATCTCGCCCTACACGAAGGATCTTCAAATTACCGATGTGCCTATTGGTCAAAACGAAGCGGGCATCACCGAGTTCTGGGTGCCCCGCGGGTATGTTCACATCGTGGTCGATTCCCGGGGAACGAACGATTCGGAGGGGAAATTCGACAATCGTGGTCCCATCGAACAACAGGATTTTATCGAGCTGATCGATTGGGCGGCCTCGCAGCCCTGGTGTAACGGTTCGGTGGGGATGGTGGGATGCTCATACTTTTCTCTCGTCATGCTTTTGGCCGCCATTCACCAGCCGGGGCCCCTCAAGGCGATATTCCCGTACGATGCCTGGACGGACAAATACCGCCATCTTTACTACCCCGGCGGAATCCCCCAGACCGGCTATATGTGGATGTGGTTCTCGGCCATGAGCAATCTGCATTTTGCCAGCGGGCGCGCGAAGGATTTGTCCGGTCTTCAGGAGATGATGCGGGAGGGTCTCGGCTTCGAATATCCCTTTGACGGGGAGCACCACTGGACGGTCTCTCCCCAGCCTCACATCGACAAGATTAATATCCCGACTTACTTCGGTTCCGACTGGTCGTTTTATTGGGATCACCTGCCCGGCGTATTCGCCGGCTGGGAGGGGGTGAGTGATATCCCGAAGCGGATGCTCGTCGGACCCAAGCCCCATCCCTGGCGGCCGTTCGCCGCCTATCACCGGGAGGCTCTTCGCTGGTACGACCATTGGCTGAAGGGAATGGACACGGGTGTCATGGACGGACCGCCGATTCAACTCTACATCCAGGGCGAGGACCGTTGGCGCGGTGAGACCGAATGGCCGCCGGCGCGTGCGGAGTGGAAAAAACTCTTCCTCGGAGGGGCCTCCGGCGGGCTCGAGGGTAGCCTTTCGGAAAACGGAGGCGCCACGGGCGAGCGAACCTATGTCAACGATCCCATGAACCGAGAGTGGCGCTACGGAAATCCACGCCTCGTTTACCGGACCGAACCGATGTCTTCGCAAATGGAGTTGACCGGGCCTCTATCCATGCACCTCGTAGCGAGGTCGAGCGTCGAGGATACCGATTGGATTGTGACGCTGCTCGATGAATCCCCCGGCGGCGAGACGAGAATCTTGACCCGGGGCTGCCTCCGTGCCTCGCACCGCGAACTCGATGAAGAAAAAACGCGGCTCGGCAGACCATGGCACCCTCACACCCGATCGGTTCCGCTTAAACCTCACCAAGAGGAGGTCTTCGAAATCGAGATTGTGCCCACAAGCAATCTCTTTCAGCCCGGCCACCGGGTTAGGCTGGAGATATCAAGCTGCGCCTCGGCCGTTGACCGGGTGGCTTACCTGGACACCCTTCCGATTAAGGCGGAGAACACTGTGATCGAAGGAGGAACTGGCTCGTATCTTCTCGCTTCGGTCATACCCAGGTAAGGCAAACCTCCAGAATTGACCTGTGATTTGCATAGCCTGGAAACCGTCCTGTCCAATTATTCAGCCGGCCCTTGAGTTCTTTTTTATTAAGTGCCTAAAAATTCGTTCGAAATACTGAACAGGACGGAGTTGCCGAGAGCGGCTTAAGTGTTTCCGCAGCTTGCTAATGCATGGGAGAAAAGCTGGCCGGAACCCAGATCTCCGAAACTTGAGATTCCACGACGGCTCGTGCGTAAGGAATGGTCCCCGGCGGCCAGTTGGCCTTTGAAGAGTTGGCACGGGTCTCGGTTCGGTGATTCAAGTCTCTGTATGGCCAGAAATGCATATACCCCCACTCTCCATTTGGCCCGGGTGCGTCGTGGAAAAAGGCGGCGCAGGGGGAGAGTTTCTCCCGGCCGGGCAGGAGATCCGTCCAATGCTGAATAACGTCTTCCAGTTTTCCCGGCTGCCCGACATAGGTCCGCACCTCATATACATTGCCGAGGTTTTCCGTCCTCGGCCGGGGCAGGAATTGGGCGGTCTGCATCAATCGGGATTTTTTCTTTTGGATGAAATGTCGCGCGTCAGGAGGCCACCACGGCTGCTTTGCCAATTCGGCCTGCGCTGTGTCGCGGTGCGCGGTGTCCTCGTACTCCCAAATTTGCATAATGCGATTCAGTTCGCCGATGTCGCAATGAAAAAAGCCCACCACCCGGGAGATCGCCTGCCGTCGTTCGACAGTCTCCGAGAAGAGTTCAATATATTCAGGCACACCCCGCAAAGCGAGATGAATAGTTTCGATTTCGTAAATCATCGCTGCCTCATCTGGCTGCCAAACGGGAGGATAGCACTGCCGGATGCCCAAAACTCAAAGTGTACTTAAGGCCACTCGGACATGGCAAGAAGGGAGCCCCCTCCTTTTTTTGAATTGGTTTTGCCCGGCGACAAAATGCTCTCGATGGGAATGCATTGTGTTTTTTTTGCTCAGGTTCTGGGTCGTGAATTACCCGTTGTGCGAAGATGACTATCGAGCCAAATACTTTTCCCTTATTTCCCCGATCAGTTTTGTCCTATTTCTTCAATGATATTTTTAAGAAGGAGTTTGGAGGCGCCAAGTCTGGATTCCATCTATAATTGATCATTCTCTTGAACCTCGCCACAGAAAATCGCAGGAGGAACGGAATGACCGAAGGACCCGTCGAAAAAGACATCGATCTTTCCACTGGGTTGCATATGCACTATTTCGAATGGCAGGGAAGTGGCCCCACGCTGGTTTTCCTGCACCCGTCGTCAGGCTATGGCCGCATGTGGGAATTCACAGCTTCCCATCTCTCTCCCGACTTCCACATGTATGCCTTGGAGCAGCGGGGCCACGGGGATTCCTCCAAACCCGATGGCGGTTACACGGGCGAGGAGTACGCGGAAGACTTGCGGGCCTTCATGGAGGCCCGGGAGATCGGGCAGGCGATCCTGATCGGTCACTCCCTGGGAGGGCGGGTGGCTCAGATCTTCGCTGCCACATATCCCCGCCTCACTCAGGCCGTGGTCCTGGCCGCCGGCCCCCATTATGAGAGTTTTTTCCAGGTGGCTCCCATCGTTGACTCCGTTCTGCAGAATGCCGAGAGGATGCGCTCCGCTCCGAGGGAGTTCGACACCGAGGAGGAAGTCGTTCGATACAATCAGGAGAGATATCCAGCTCTATCCGGCGAAGCGATTAGCCACCGGGTTCAATACAACTTCCGGCGCCTTCCCGATGGAAAATACGGGCCGAAGTATGATCCATTGCGAGTCGCCCAGGGACTCGCTCACATCCCCGACGACCTCACCCGCTACGCCCGGACGGTTACTTGTCCGGTGGCTTTTGTCATCGGCAACCGTTCCACTCAGATCACCCGGCCCGAGGCGGAAAAAGTGGCCGTCTGCTATCAAGAAACCAAAGTGAACATCTACGAGGTGGAGGCTGGGAACGTTCTCCAGGTGGAGAACCCGGGTGCCCTGGCTCAGTCAATTAGAGAATTCGTAGATCTGCACTCCTTAAACTGATGCTGGCCGGTTGTGGGTGGCGAATTTCTGATTTTGCGAAGATGGAGACCGATCAGGACGAATTACGAATTCCGGTTACAAGTAGCCAGTCGCCGCCTGATTACGAATTTACTTTCCACAGGCGGTTTTCGGGTTGAAAAAACAGGAGTAATATATCCGATAATAGATTCTGTTGTTCTACCAGATCGGGAAGAGATCTTTTTTCGGCGTCAGCACAAGGAGGATTCACGTGGCGGTGAACTATGAGGTGCTCCCGGACTACAAGCGATTCAATCAGAAGAATAATGGTCTCATGCGGGTTGTCTGGGACTCTGCTCTGCAGTCCTGCGGCGAGCGGGAGAACCGCTCCATCCGAAACTACCTGGACAACGATGTGCCTGGCTTCACCCGCCGGGACTGGGCCTTTGACTTCGCCACCGCGACCGTCGTCTCCGCCCACGGAACGCGTATCAACCGGCCCAACTCGGGTCTCACCGTCTGGGAGAATCTCGATGCGAAGTACAATCGCACCCTCCCTCCCGGCATGGAGGCCTTCGACGCTTCAGATCCGGCCGAGACGCTCCTGTCCGTGGAGAAGGTGGCCCGCTTTCTCGGGGCCGATCTCGTCGGCTTCACCGAACTCGACGAGCGCTGGGTGTACTCGCACCACTACCTGCCGGGGGGAGACGAGAATCCCCCGGTCGAGATCCCCAAGGAGTGCTGCCAGGTGATCGTCATGGGCGTCTCCATGGATTACGAGATGTTTCGTACCGCTCCCACGGCAATCATGATGTCCGAAACCCACAAGAATTATTCTCAGATGGCCGCGATGGTTTCCTCGATGGCTCAGTTTATCCGCACGCTGGGCTACCGGGCGATCCCCTCCCTGAACGACACCGCGCTGAACGTGCCCCTGGCCGTGGACGCCGGGCTCGGCCAGCCTTCGCGATTGGGAACCGTAATCACGCCCGAGTTCGGCCCCCGGGTGCGCTTTTGCAAGGTGATCACCGATCTTCCCCTCGGAGCGATAAAGAAGAGCGTGGACCTCGGTGTCATCGAGTTCTGCGAGGTGTGCGAGAAGTGTGCCGAGGCCTGCCCGGTTGGAGCCGTTTCCACCGGACCTCGAACAACAGAGGGCCCCAACATCTCGAACAATAACGGCGTACTCAAGTGGTACCTCAACGCCGAGAAATGCCGCCATCACTTCGCCCACGTGGCCACGAACTGCGGCATCTGCTTCAGATCCTGCCCTTTCAACAAAGGCCGGGGTATCCACCACACGATCGCCAAGAGGTTGGTGAAGTGGCGCCTTCGTTTTCTGAACCGGTTTCTCGTGTGGCTGGACGATCGTCTGGGCTACGGGGAGCAGAAAGATCCGGCGTTATTCTGGAGTGAAAAAGGGCGTAAGCGGGGCGCCTGAAATATTCCGATGTGTCCAAACCCCCAAATGATTCTCAGTCCCTTTTTCAAATTGGCTTGTGATTCGAACATTTTGCATCACATTCCATTGAAAAAGGAGAGCGTCATTTTGCCGAAAAAAAACCTCGATATTGTAGTGAGAATCTTAAACGGAATTATAGGTTAAAGTTTCGCTGGATCAGGACAGGGTAGAGTATCTGCGGAGCACAGCCGCTTCTTATGCCGAAATGTCGTCGGAATCTGCAAATGACCGGATGCCGTACATGATGACCAGCATGATCGCCGCCTGAATCATCGAATAGGCCGCGATTTGGGGCGCCGGCGCGTCTTCCAGAAGGAGAAACAAGATGACCGACATCACCTCGTTTCCCTCCGAGAAGAGGAGTATCGAGGCGTTCAGCTCCCGCATGAAAATGAGAAAAAGGATCATCCAGCCGGCAAGAAGCCCCGGCTTGACGAGAGGCACCAGGATCCGCCTCATCGTGGTGAACCAGGAAGCTCCACACATCAGGGAGCTGTCTTCGAGTTCCTGAGAAAGGGAAAGAAGGACCGAAGATACGTTCTTCACGCCGACCGGAATATATCGTGTGATATAGGCCAACAAAATTATCCAGATTGTAGCGTAGAGAGGGGTTTTGATGTAGGCGATCAGAATTCCCATTGAAAGGACGACGGAAGGCATGCCGATCGGGAGCGTAACTATGAAATCGAGCATCGCCTTGGGTTTTCCTTGCAACTTGTTAACGGTATAGGCCAGCACGAAGCAGAGCGCCATTCCTGCCGTTGCACCGACAAAGGCGAGGAAGAGACTGTTCATGATTCCGCGCTGGGTGATCGGGTACTCAAACAGAACCCAGAAGTAATGACTCAGCGTGAGGTCCGTGTAATCGGGCGAACCTTGCCAGAGCCTGGAGAGCGACACGATGAGGAGCGCGAAAATGGGCAGGCCCGCCGCCGCCAGCAGGTAGAAGAGGTGGAATGCGCAGGTTAAATAACGCCATTTACCCAGCCGGATAACGTTTGGGCGGTATCCTTTCCCGGTAACGGTGGTGAACTCCCGCGGAAGGAGAATCTTCCGCTGGATGAAAAAAGTAATCAGGGTGACGAAAAGAATGACCATCCCCAGGGTGGAGGCCATGTTGTAGTCCGGCGAATCGGCTTCGACAAGTGCGTAGATCGTCGTGGCAAGCACTTCAATCTTGACCGGTATCCCCAGCGCCGCGGGAACGCTGAAGAGACCCATGCTTGTGACGAAAGTGAGGCTCAAACCGAAGAGGATACTTGGGAGCATCAGAGGGACCGTAACCCTGAGGGTCGTCCCGATGATTCCCGCCCCGGTCGTCCGTGCGGCCTCTTCGAGAGCGGGGTCCATTTTTTTGAAAGAACCCACAGTGAAAAGATACATGTAAGGAGTGTAAAAAAGAGACATCACCCAGATGATGCCGGGGGTCGAGTAGATGTCGAATGGGGCGGCGGAGAGGTTCAGCGCGGCTATGGTCCATTGATTGAGGAGTCCTACCGATGGGGAAGCGAGATAGGTCCAGGCGATGGCGCCGATGAGCGGCGAAAGGTAGAAGGGGATCAGGTTAAAAGGTTCGAAGGCTCGAGTTCCAAAGGAGTCCGTTCGGGCGCTGATCCAGGCCAGGATCACGCCCAACAACCCCGCAAGAGCGGTGGTTCCCAAAGAGACGATGAGGGTGTTTCCCATTACCTCCAGGAACTCGGGTTCCAACAGACGCCTAAAATTCCGAAAACTATAGCCGACGGATTCTCCCCACTCGTCCGCAATTTGAAAACTGCCCAGGATCACCGTCAGAAGCGGGTACAGAATGATGAAGCCGGCCACCAGGACCACCCCCACCATTACACAATGGCCGACCGTGAGGTTCTTTAATTTCAGGGGAAGCTGCCGCTCTTTCGATACCGCCCCAAGTTGGACCAACTCCCTTCCTCCGGGAAATGCGTTGGAACGGGGGAACCTCCGAGGCCGGGCGGCGGGGAATGCCGCTCCCCGCGCCCGGCTCCCATGAAATTTCCGGAACTCTGGTTATTTCCCGTAGAAAATCTTCTTGTATTCCGCCCGCCACTCTTTCACTTGTTTGGGGCCGACCTTGGACCAATCCATGGGGATGGCTTCAAGCGTCCCGACGGACGGCGTGAACGACTGAACCAGAGGCGAGACTTTGGCGTTCTTGAGGCCGCTTGCGAAGCCCTTGGCGTTCAGATACCTCATATGGCCGCGCCGTGTGTGGAGATAATCGATCCAAAGCTTCGCGGCGTTTGGGTTGGGCGACTTCGCGAGGATTCCGAAAGGATATCCAAGAGCAACTGTCCCGCCTGGAGGCAAGATCGCCTTGAGGGGAGCCCCCTTCTTTGCCGCTTTGTAGGCCAGGCCCGTAGAGGTCATGACGCTGATCCATTTCTCCCCGGCCACGAGTTTCCGGATGTGCGAGCGGTGGGAAAGAATGAAAACGGGATCCAGCTTCGCCAGCTTCTCGAAATACGACTTGGGAAGAACTTTCCGAAGACCACCGTAGATGTTGACGATGGTGGCGGACTTCAAGATATCGGCGACGATGACCTTACCCTTGTACTTCGGGTCGAGGACATCCTTCCACGTTTTGATGTCCTTCTTGACGAACTTGGTGTTCCAGACGATCCCGAACACGTTCACATGGCTGGAAATGAAATATCCTGGCTTCGCCACCGCGCCCATCTTTAAACCGGTCACCGTGGGGACAAAATTCCCATAGTTGGGTGAGGCGTAATTCATCAGTGCTTTACGTCGCATCAACTGCCAGAAAAAGACGGGGGAGCCCACCTGGATGATGTCGAACGTGTGTCGGCTGGCGCTGATGTCCTTTTTCAGCGTTGAGATGACAGCGCCCGAGCGCTTCATGGTGTGTCGAAGCTTCACATTCTTCAGGCCGTAGAATCTCTGGAAATCCTTGAAAAGAGGTTGAGCCACGTCGGGACCCATCGTATTGGTGAGCATCACTACCTCACCCTCTTTTTCGGCTCCGGCGATCAGTTTTTGCACGCGGGCCTTCTCGCCGCCGGCGAGTCCTTTAAATACTGGAGCCTCTGCGGCCATCGCCCCCGAAACGAAAACGAAGACCAGCCCAAGGGTAAGACTTATTATTCGTCTAAAAAAAATTCGGTTTAATTTATCGCTATACATGCTCTCCCCTCCTCTTTGATCCCCAAGCGACACGAGCGCTTACGAATGTGCACTGGAAGCTAACGGGAATCCTTGTGATGTAAACGTTGACGCTTGTTGAAACTTGTTTTGCGCCAACCAGGAAACGCGGAGGAATGCTTTCCCATCGGAATAAATCGCCTTGGCTCCAGAAGGGAAAGGAACCCCCCCCTCACGGCATATTCATCCGAGAAAAATCATCGCATGTTATTGTTAATCAGATAGCATAGTCCTGAATTGGGGGGGGATCAATCAAGTACAAAGGAACGATTGTTTGGGATATCCCTGAAAGAAGAAGAAATACGGCTTTAACTTGATAATAAAGGCTTTATGGAATCGAAGAACCGCTCTCCCTTGGTGTGCCCCCGTTGTGAAAAATCACCAGGCGAAAAAAGGAGAGTGGGGACATCTTCATCTCGCAGGTGTTTCGCCGAGGGCCGCTACCCTATATTTCTCTCTCAAACCACCCCCTGGCGACGGGTTCACCCCCGCGGACAAGGGATTTTCCCTTGGCGAATACCGAGTCCACCCGCAGATCGGCGTCGAGGGCGACGAGGTCGGCGTCGCGGCCGGGAGCGATGCTCCCCTTCTTGATGCCGAGCGCTTGGGCCGGGTTCATGGTGATGGGTGCTATCGCTTCCTCCAGCGGCCAGTTGAAATCGGTGGCGAGACGGCGCGCCTCCTCCCAGAGCGAGGACACGGGCCAGATCAGTGTCCGGGGGCCGTCCTTTGTTTTATCGTCGAAGAAGGAGTGGACGCCGTTCCCGTCCGTGCTGAAGACGATTCGATTCAGGGGAACGCCTGCGTCGCGGGACCTAACGGCGGATTCGCTCGCCGAAATCGATGTCGGAATGCCTCCTTCCACCGTGAACGCCGTTGTGAAGTCCATGTACCCGCCCTGTAAGGCGAAGTCGATGCTCCGTTTCAGGAGTTCCGGCGTGCGGTTCAGGTGTGTCGGGAGGAAGCGTTCGATCTGCACGCCCCAGCGTTCACAGGCCTCAAGGAGTGGTTCGAATCCCTCGCGGCGGTTTCCCATATGGATGCAAACAGCTCCCCCCTTCGCGGCAAGCCGGGCGCCGTAGGCGGTCTCCCCGGTGAACCGGGCGACTTCATGGGCGGTTGGGTGCGTTCCGCGTTCGTCCGCGACGGCGATTTCGCCTGTCCCGATGACTTCCGGGATATAGAGAAGGTCCCACTGCGCCCCCCCGCACAATGTGGGTTGCGGGTACTGGTACGCCCCCGACCACATGTAGGCGGTCAACCCCTCCGCCGTGAGAGCGCGGACCTTCGCAAGGAGGGAGGAGAGGTCACGGCTGAGTCCGTCCATTCCCAGGATGCCGACAACCGTCGTAATGCCGCAGATTGCGAGGTCGGAGAGGAATATCTCCGGCCCCCTCGTGAAGGGCCCGCCACCACCGCCGCCGCCCAGGACATGGACATGGTTATCGATGAAGCCGGGAACGAGCCTCGTCCCCTTGAGGTCGATGCTTTCGACATCTTCAAGAGAGGCAAATCGCCCGAGGTCTTCTTCAATCGTAAGCACTTTTTCGCCGCAGATGAGCACATCGCGCTCGCCGATCGGCTCCGGCGCGTAAATTTCCGCCCCCCGCAGGAGCGTATGGGTCTTCGTCACTGGACACCTCCTTGAGCTTTCAGCAGGCGGGGTATGACCTCATCCCTGCAAAAGGCGATCTCGCCGACGGGCAGAGAAAAGGACTCGGGTCCGCGGAGTTGAACGTGATTCACGCCGACCTCTTCCATCATGAGGAGGCGGTCCACCCACTCATCCGGCGATCCGATCAGACCGAGCGATTCCACCACTTCGTCGGGGATAAATTCGGTGGCGCGGGCTGCTTCGTCGAGGTCCAGCGCGTGGGTCAGATCGGGGTAAACACTCGTGTTGACCGGAGTTCGTTCGCCGGGCAGGCCCGCGATCTTCAGGACGTGAGGGGCGAGGTAAAAATAGATGCCGATGAGGTGGCGCACCCTCCGAATGGCCGCCTTCCGATCCTGATCGACAGCGCATTGGGCCGAGACGACAACGTCGATCTCCGAGACGTCCCGCCCGGCCTTCTCCGCCCCGGTCCGCAGGAGATTCATCGCCCATGTGAGTGTCTTCCGATTCGCTCCGACCTGGAGAATAACTCCGTCCCCTTCGGCGCCGGCAAATTCGATGGTTTTCGGCCCCATTGCAGCAATGTAGACCGGGACGGCTCGCGGGGGGTTAAGCTCTTTAGGCCTTCCGTCGATCTCGCACGCGCCCTCGCGAAAAAGACGGCGGAGCACACTGGTAAACTCGCACAACTGCTTCAGCTTCCCCAAGGGGAAGCCCAGCTCCCTCGCGGCCGATGCGCCCGCTCCGAGACCGAGAATGAACCGTCCACCCGAGAGGTCGTGCAAGCTTGCGCATGATCCCGCCACTGCGGGAAAGTGGCGCATGTAGGGATTGGTCACGGCGGTTCCAAACCTCAACCGCTCGGTCCGCGATGCAATGAGAGCAAGGCAAACGTAGGGGTCCCCCCATCGGCCGGCAAGGAGGGGCGTGTCGGTCATCCAAACGGCATCGAAGCCGGCGCGTTCGCATTCCGCCGCCGCCTCTCCGATCTCTGCAGGGTTTTGACTCGGCTGAAAACGAACCCCCAGTGTGAGAGCCATCAGGTCGTCCTCCGGTAAATAACACAGCCACAGGATTGGTCTATCAATTTTCTTAATAGCGTCTTTTTTTTCAGAAAATTCAACATTTTTTCGTCAAAATAATCCTCCTGCTACAAGCACATCTGCTCTCGCATGAGGCCTATTTTTCTGAACGCCAATGCTGGAGATGAGGCAGGTGCCTATGATCTCGCCGACGAATTGATCGAACTTATCGCCGATGTATTCAAATATTTTTTCATACATCTTCACTTCTGAGCCCGCTCAGGATTTTCTAGAGATGCCGGCAACTCTGACACCCTTATAAGAGAACCCGCCTCGGCACATGAACACTTTTATCTCGAGAGAACTCAATACGGTTTCACCAGATGGTCGGAGAGCCACTCCGTGGCGACCCCCGCCGCGATCTCGAGTTTCGAGCGGCTGCTATAAAGTGACATGTGAGAGGTTTCAGGGATGACGAACCGTTTTTTCTGGCTCGCCGCAATCTGGTTGAATGCGTCCGTCTCCAAGTCCCAAAGGGTGAGGTCGTCTCCTTCCGCGACCAGCATCAAAGTAGGAATGTCCAGAATCCGGGGAACGTAGGGAAAAACCGTATAGTTCATCAAGAGTTCCGTGGACTCCGCCGTGCTCCAATGCTCGTGGAGCGGGGCTTCAGTTTTCTTGAGGTTCATGAACACCTCGTAAGTCTCGGGCAACGGCCACGTGCAGACGGTATTGGCGGGATCGGGCGCGGCGAAATCGATGCGCCCGCGGTTCCCCCCTTCTGCATAGCGTTGCTCCCGGTCCGCCATGACGGCGTCCATGAGCCTGCGGAATCCCTGTATGCCGTGCACCCGCCGCATGTTCCGGTAACCGTCCACGACGGGAATGGTGGACACGATGCATTTCACCCTCGGGTCCGTGGCGCCCACAATCAGTACGTGGCCGCCGCTGTAGGAGATCCCCCATATCCCCACCCGCTCGGGGTCGACCTCCGGAAGGGCACGGACGTAACTGATGGCGTTCTTGTAGTCTTCGATCTGGGCCCAGGGGTCGAGATGCTGCCTCGGCTCTCCGTCGCTCGCGCCGAGCCGGCGGTAGTCGAAAATCATAACCGCCATGCCCGCCTTGGCGAAAAATTCCGCGTAATGAGGCATCACGATTTCCCTGACGTAGCACCAGCCGCCGGCCATGACCACGACAGGGAAGGGCCCCTTTCCCTCGTCCGGCGTATAAAACCATCCGCGGCACGTCGTCCCTTTGCTCTGAAACTCGATTTCCTTTCTCATCTCATTAGTCCCTCTCGCAATCGATACGCCCGCTACCCAGACGCGAGTTTGCCTCTCGGAGGGCAACTGCCCATCCGCAATAAAACAATCCTAACCAAATCGCTGAAGCAAAGGGATAATCGTCGGCCGGGCGTTATCGGATGCGGCATCATAACAAAACCAAATGAAACTCATGCCCCGCCCTCGGCTTAACCTTCTTCTTTTGCGTGGTGACGCTTTTCAGATCCAAGGGTCCGCCTCACCAAAAGGCCCTGGAGTTGCACCTCCCTGGAGGATGGGACCCCAACCGCAAAGCGAGGCGAGCCGGCACTTCCGAGATGACTCCTTGAATAAAGACATTATAGTCTCAAATAACCATTCCAAGCCAATATCTCCTTTCCGTGCGACCGGCTCCGGGTAATTCAGCCCGTGCACGGGGAATTGTCGTCTTTGCGGAGGTGAAAACCAAACAATAGCTTATTTCTTGATAATTCCCTGTTAAACAATGAACTTGAAGAGAGGGGTTCGCTGCGGACTCCCCTCCCGCACCCAGTCTCAGCGAATTTCTTGGTGGTTTTATCCGACTGAAATCTCTTAAATACCCAGTTTATGATAGCCTCTGAAGTTCGACAATAGAGACTCTTTTTGGAGATGTGGGTGGCGAGTAGTAATTCACCATGGACAGGTCGCAGTTTCGTTCCGCAACGGAAGGAGGGCGAATCACGAATGGAAATGAATCATGAAAACCGCAGATTCGCCCGCTACGGAGTTCCCGCCATCATCTATGCCCCGGAATTGACTGGCCTATGCATCGTCCCCATCGATATAAGTGGCGGCGGCTTCAAGGCGATACTGGACAGGGATCCCGAGCTCGAGGGAGCTGCTACGTGTGAATTCCATGTCTTCGGCGAGGTGTTCGAGAATTGCCGGATACGCGTCGCCTGGACAGAGCCCATCGAAGCCGCGCCCTCGTCGCTCCTGATCGGTTTCGAAATTGAAAAATTCGACGGCGAAAACCGTCTCCAGGATGCGATTGAGGAAATGAATCATCTGATGGAAAACAGATAGGCCATTCTCTCCGTTTCGGGCGTCACAGTAGTCCTCGAACGGAGCATTGTCCAAGTTCTCCGGCGCGCTCGACTTTGAGGATGACGGCGCGTCTGAGAGGGCGAGATAGTCCGGTGCGGGAGGAGTTAGAGAAGGGACGTAATAAAGGAACTCTCCAACCCTGATCTCACCTTGGGAGTGCGGTGGGAATCAAGAAGGAGGTAAGAGGCAATTTTTTTACGCAAAACATCCCTGACCGCCTTCACACCGCCCGTACCTTCGCCAACTCCTCCCATCTCGTCGTATATCTCGGGGAGCGCATCTCTCCCTTCATGCGCCAGGCGGCTTCAAATCCCTCCGCTCCGTAGCGCACGGTGGCCCGGCCCATCCGTGTGTTGAGCGCATCGAGCGTTGACATGAGTGCGTCCGAGCGGGAGAAATCGAGGCGGTCAAACATCTCCTCCTGCACACGCCTTGCAGGCGCGATATCGAAAAGCAGCACCCCCGCCTTGTGATAGAGATACCCCGGCCGGTGGATGCGGCGGAGCGCGGCGAGGGCCGCCCGGATGAGCAGCCCCGTATCACTCGTGGGATGGGCGAAACGCACACTTCCCGAGCCATTATACTGCGGCTCCCCCTCCCGAAAATGATTCGTGTGAATGAAGACGCTCAAGCCGCACGCCCGGGACCCATCCCGCCGGAGCTTCTCCGCTGCCCGCGTCGCATAGCTCGCGGCGGCCTGGGAGAGTTCTTCCATGGCGCCCACCCGCTTTCGAAAAGAGCGTGAGACGCAAATCTCCTTTTTGGCGGGCGGCGCGTTCTCAATCGACAGACAGGACACCCCCCGCAACTCATAGAGAATCCGCTGCACCACGACACCGAAGCCCTGGCGGATGCGAGTGGGCTCGGCCTCCCGGAGCGCGAGAGCGGTTTCGATTCCCATCCGGCGCAGCCGCTTTCCCCACCTTCCGCCGATGCCCCAGATGTCCTCGACCGCCATTCCCGCAAGCGCAGTGCGGATAGCGCCTTCTTCGAGCAGCGCAAAAACGCCCCCGTTTCGCTTCGCGAGTTTGTTCGCCGCCTTGGCAATGACCTTGGTGGGGCCGATTCCGACGCCCACGGGGATGCCTGTCCAGCGGAGAGCCCTCTCCCGCATCCAGCGTGTATGGTCCATGAGGTCAATGCCCGCAAGATTCCCGAAATCGAGAAATGCTTCATCAATCGAGTAAATCTCCACTTTTGGAGAGAACTCGCCCAGGAGCGACATCACGCGGGTGGACATGTCGCCGTAAAGGGCATAGTTCGATGAGAGCACGGCGCCGCCCATCCGGGCGAGGCGCTCCTTTTCTTCATGGTAGGGGGCGCCCATCCGAACGCCGGCCGTCTTGGCCTCCTCCGAGCGGGCGATGATGCACCCGTCGTTGTTGCTGAGGACGACGGTGGGACGATTCATCAACTTGGGATTGAACACGCGCTCGCAGGAGACGTAGAAGTTGCGGCAGTCCACGAGGGCGACGGCGCACATGGCTCAGAGGGTGTGGATCACGCTGGTCACCACCCCCCAGACGGTTAGCTCCATTCCGTCGGTGATCTCGGTGGGGCGGTAGTCGCCGTTTTCGGGAAGAAGGCGCATGGTGCCTCTCCGTATCTCGAGTCGCTTGACGGTGAGTTCTCCGTCCACCGCCGCCACGACAACCTTGCCGCTCGCGGGTTCGAGCGAGCGATCGACCACGAGGATATCTCCGTCGTGGATTCCCGCATCCCGCATCGAGTCTCCCTGGACCCGGACGAAGAAGGTGGCGGCGGGGCGCTTCACGAGATGGGCGTTGATGTCGAGGCGGTTTTCGATGAAGTCATCGGCGGGGGATGGAAAACCCGTGGGCCGTCCCGCCAGGACGCGAACAAGGAAGAGGGGCAGTCTGTGTCCCCGGACTGGATTCGCTCGAAAAACCGCCTTAACCTGCATAAAAACCTCCAGATGGGGGATACGATCTGTAGACGAAAATAAAACGAAAGTCAAGCGGGCGGATTCCTGTTCTGCTTCGCAAAAACACTAGCCATTCTCATTCCCCTTGCAGCGTGAGGGTGTTTGGTGTTTTTGCGGAGCACAGTTCGGAGCCGAATACCTCGATCCACCTCATCGAAGGGAAGATTGGTGGTCACCAGGGTGGAGGCTCGCTCATAGTTCTTTTTTTTTTCGAAAACCGGGGAGGGGAGTCGATGGAACGATTGGGCGAGCGTCTTTATGTAGAAACGAAATACGATTGGGCTAACGTAAGTGCCGCTGTCACGGATGAGGGCGTGGTCCTGATAGATAGTCCGGTAAGGCCCTCGGATTCGAAGGATTGGCAGGACACGATCAAGGGATTGAGCCCCAAGGGAATCCGCTACCTTATCACCACCGATTATCACGGCGATCATACGACGGGCTCATCCTTTATCGAGGGAATTGGAGAGGACGTGGATTTTGTGGCGCCTCAGTTCGCCTACAAGGAAATCTCCAAGGGTGACAATGCTTTTTCAAAGGAAATTTTCGTTGAAACGCTCCGTGATCTTGGCCATACCGAAGAAGCAGACGCCATAACCCGGGCCGTTGTTCCGCTTCCTCGATTCTGTTTTGAGGACAGCATGGTTCTTCACCTGCCTCCGTTGACGTTTGAGATTCGGCGCATGGGCGGTCACTCCCCGGCCACATCCGCTATCTACGTGCCAGAGGAAGGCGTGTTGTTTTCAAGTGATGTGGTGAGCCATCAAGGGGGAGGGATGCGGGATGCGAACCTGGGAGAATGGATTCGAGCCCTTGAGTGGATAGAAAGCCTGCCAGTTGAAACCATCGTGCCCGGGCATGGTGATATCTGCGGAAAAGATGTGGTCGCCCGGCAAAAGGAGCGCATGGTCGCCATCAAAGGAACGATGGAAGGAGTAGTGAAGAAGGGATTGTCCAAAGAGGAAGCGGTTGAAGATGAATTATTTCAAAAATTTTTTCGGGCGGATACTTCCCGCGGGGAATACTGGCTCCAGCAACGAAAGGAAACTTTTCGGATTGGGCTGGAACGCGTATATGATGAAGTGACGGCGGAACTCTGAATAGAGATTCGCGCCCTGCAATTTTTTGATCTATCTCAATGAGGATTTTGAAATGGCAATTACGGTAAAGGAAATGAAGGTTGGACGTGTGTTCGAAATAAGGTACGAGGCTGGCGACGATTTCTTCCCGGAACTCAACAAGTTAGTGAAAGAGAAGAATATCCGGGCGGGCTCGGTTTTCCTCATGGGGGCGTTGACCGAGACCTTTATGATCTCGGGGTTCAACAGCATGAACGGTTACGATGTTAATCGCCATCATTTTAAGGACTGGCGGGAACTCGTCGCCTATGGAAATATCACGTGGCCGGACAAACCCCCCGCAGCGCTGGGAGATGTGACATGGGATGAACCCGAGCCCTATGTTCATATTCATATGTCGTTGAGCGGCGGTCCCGGCAAGAACGAAGAAGTATTGGTTGGACATTTGAGCGACGGTACGCTGAAGGGCGCGATGCTGGTTCAGATTTTCGAGCTTGTGTAATCCTGGGCCCGAGAGGCGAATTGCTAATTGTCCTGAATTGATGCCCGGGCAAGAGTGTATTCCCCTGATAATTCCCGGTATTTTTCCTGTTAATCAGGGAATTTAGGAGAGACGGGTTCGTCCAAACAGTCTTCACGGGTCGGACTCTATCTGGCGGAAATTGAAGAAACCAGAGGCGAGGAGGATCGCCCGGTATGAGCGGGCTGTCGTTCCCGCTTTATTGCGCGATCTCGAATACACGGATGGCGGCGGGACTCGCGGGGCAGTAGTACTCGCACACCCCGCAGCCGGTACAAGCGGACTCCACGACAGGGCCGTGCCCCGCGTCGTTTTTATCGATGCGAATCGCTTCCCGCCCCGCCGGACACCGGTCCGCGCAGTAGTTGCATCCCGGGTCGATTCCGGCCCAGGACAAACAGCGCCCGGCGTCGACGCGGGCCAGACCGATCCGGACCTCACCGCGCGGGACGGGGGTGAGCGCCCCGCTCGGGCAGGCCGACATGCAGTCGAGTTCATCGCACAGGATGCAGGCTGCCTCGGCGGGTACGATCAGCGGGGCAGCGCGGTCCGGCTCCCCCTCAATCGGGCGAATTTGAATGGCGTCCGCCGGGCAGGCCTCGGCGCAAGCGGCAACACCGCAGCAGAGCTCAAGAAATTCCGCCTCGGGCGCGGCCCCGGGCGGGCGCAGCCGAGGCACCGGCTCCCCGTCGGCGGCCTGCCGCTCGGGGGCGGCTCCCTCGGCGAAGGCGCGCAAAAACGCCCTGGGCGCTTCCTTGAAGAATGTCTTTCGGTTGATTTGCCGTTCGGGGGTGGTGGCCATTAGCCGCTACCTCCTTCAGACGAGTTTCCGCGCGGGCCGCTCAACCGCATCGGGCGGAAGAACGTGAATCGCTTTGGTGGGAACCGGGCAAACCTCCTCACACAGCCCGCAGCCCACGCATTTTTCGGCCACGACCTCTGGCTTTAGCAGCCCCCGCTGAATGATAGCTTCCCCCTTCAGGGGGCACACCGTAAAGCAGGCCTCACAGCGGCCCCGGTGAATATGGGGCAGGCAGGTCCGCTTGTCGAGGATCGCCACACCCATGCGGACCTCGCTGGCCTGTGATTCATCGAGAGGCGCAATCGCACCGGTCGGGCAAACCCGGGTGCACCTCATGCAAAGCATGCACCCGCGCTTGCCGGGAAAGATTACCGGCGTTACCGAAGCCGGTCCGATTCCCTCGATGAAGCGAATCGCCTTGACCGGGCAGACCTCGCCGCAGAGATAACAACCCGTGCACCGCTTCCTGAACAGGCCCTCTTCCACCGAGCCGGGAGGCCTGAGTGGACCGCTCACATAAACGGCGAAGGCATTTTCCTCGGCCAGCTTTTGCCGCAAAGGCTGGTGAGCGCGCCCCCGCATCAACCAAGAGACCCCTCCGACAGCCAGCGCCGACACCGCCCAACCGATTTTGCGCAAAAACGCACGCCGCGCCCGCCTCGTTCCCTCTGGCGGTTTTTTCCCGAGCGAAGGCATCATGCGGCCTCTTTTCTATCCTCGGGGGGATCGTTGGCCGTACTTTCCTCCAATCCGCCGCGCAAGAATTCGAGGCGTAGCCCAAGCGCCTCCGTCGGGCAGGATCGGACACACTCGAGGCACGAGGTGCACTCGATCCCGGTCGCGTCGGTCATTGGCGAGAGACCGAAAGCGCACACCGCGTCGCAATCCCCGCAGTTGTCACAGAGCGACTCAACCCGGCGAATCGTCAACACGCGGAGGGGGCTGAGGAGAGAATAAAGTCCCCCTCCCGGACAAAGGTAGCGGCACCAAAGGCGGCGCGAAAGAAAAATTTCGGCGAGAGCAAGCCCGGCAAGGAAAAATATCCCTCCTCCGAAGGCACCGAAGAAGATCAGTTCGAACATCTGCCTCCCCAGAACGGCCGGCGGATAGATCAGGGGAAACATCTGCGCCCCGAGCCCGAGCGTCGCCACCGCCCCGAGCCCGAGGGCGGCGTACTTTATCGTACGTCTTAGCCTGAAATTGCGGACCGGCACTCCGAGCCTGGCGAGCAGGGCCCGGAGGCCGTCCACCATCTCGAGAAGGAAATGAACCGGACACAGCCAACCGCAGAACACCCGGCCGAGCAGCGCCGTCAACACCAGGAAGGGCAGCGCCGCCAGCAGGATTTTACCCGCGCCGCCCCCGCCAGCAGCAATTGCGCCCAGAGCGTTCAGGGGTTCGATGACGAGATATCCGCTGACGTTCATCGCCCATGGGCTTCCGGCAAAGTATCCCGAAAGGGGCCGGGCGCTCCTCGGCCTCTGCCCGATGAGGGCTTCCATCTCGTCAACAAAAAAAGTGGGAACCGCGCCTCCTCCCCTTATTCGCCGGGTATTGAGCGAGTACTCGGGAGGGCCGTAGAGGGCGCGTGTGTGCGCCCCCACGTCATAAAGCGCTAGAGCAGGAGCCGCGATCAAGGAAATGAAAACAAGCGTCTGAACCGTCTTACGTGTCAGATGCCACATGATTTTCTTTCGGCCGGCGGAATCTGACTCGCTGGCGACGGTTAAGAATAATCAGGGCGGCCAGCAAAACGGCGCCGATGGTAACCACCCAGGGGGCAATCGGCGCAGACTTTCCCTCGACTTCCACCGCGACCTCCCCGCGGATGTTCCCCCCCGCCAAACGGAGCACATACTGTCCGGGCCCCGAGACCTTCTGGCGAATCCGGTAGGCCGCCTCCTCGAGAGGCCGCTTGTGTTCGAAGGCGGCGATGCGTCTCCCGTCCCTTAAAAGCTCAATCGAAAGCGGCCCCGTATAGCTCTGGCGGGTTTTCGTGTCCATCAAACCGATGAAAAACTGCACGTCGTCGGGCGTGTCCGAGCGCTCCCGGCGAAGCCCCTCGAAAAAATAGCTGACGACAATAACATCGAAGCCACCGATATGTGTCCGCGTTTCTTTCGTGGGAATCTGGGGGTAGTTCTCGGCATAGCCGTAGTGGGGCTGGGCGCGCATATGGTGAGCCTCCACCGGTGCACCGTGCAGCGCCGCGGCCAATACCCCTGCGACGAAAATGAAAGTCATGCGTCTGATGGCGGGGATGGGCTCGGAGTAGCTCCCCGGCCGTGACTGTGTCACCCGCCGTGGCCGTGCCGCCGGGATGATTCGTGCCGGGGTGAGGCGGAGAAGTTTTTCGGGGCAGACCGGGAGACAGAGACCGCAGTTAAGGCACTCGGCCTGAGAAACCGGCTCCGCCGGATTCAGCGCCATCGGGCAGACTCCCGCGCAGGCCGTGCACCCGGAGCGGCAGGGAGATGTGGCTTTCCTGATCCGGAGCGGGGCGAAGAAGCCGGCCAAGCCGAGGACGGCGCCCGTCGGGCACAGCGAGCGGCACCAAACGCGCCGGGAGATCAGAAGTTCGGCGAAAACGATGATGGCGAGAAGCGGCGCCACCGCCGTCAACGCCCCGAAGAAGATCAGGGAAAAAACATCGCGACCAATCTGGACATGGGGTAGAACCTGCACCCAAAGAGCGACATCCGCAACGAGCGACAACGAAACGACTCCCAGGAAAAGGACCCATTTCAACCATCGGGGAGCGGCCCAATTCGGTGGAGTAAATCCCATGCGCGGCAGGGCACGGTTCCTGAGCAAATCGATCCCCTCGAGAACAGTATTCACCGGGCAGAGCCATCCGCAGAACACCCGCCCCAGCAGGACGGCGATCAATAGCGTCAGTGCGACCCCGCCAAGCATGGCGCTCCAGGCGGATGGCGAGTGCAAAAAGGTTTCCGCCGCGACCACGGGGTCCATGAAGGTGAGGCCGAGGATGGAGAAAGATCCGAACCCACCGGTGATCATCGAGGAATAATCGATGAGCCGGGGAAACGCGGCGGCGCCCGCGGAGAAAACAGAATAAAGAGCCCGCTCGAAGGGCGTCCCCATGAGGCTTATCGTGTGGAAGGCGTTTTTACCGAACTGCTGATAGAGAATCCCGCCGTAATTGAGGGCGGAAACCGCAACGAGAAATATTATCGTTCCCGTCTGGACAATTCTTCTCGGCCATCTGGGCATGATCTCAGGCCTCCACCGGTACGATTCGAATGGCCTGGGGAATATGAATGCACGCGCGCTCGCAGAGCCCGCAACCCACGCAGGCGTCCGTAACGATGGGTTGCTCGTAGAGACCCGTTTTCATCGCTACGCCGGGAAACGGGCAGGCCCTGATGCACACGCCGCAGGTCCGCTTCTGATAGGAGTAGCACATCGACTTATCCACGAATGCGCGGCCCATCCTCACCCGCGATTGGACTTCCTCGTCGGCGGAGGCTATCGGGGTCAGGGCTCCCGTCGGGCAGACCTGGGTGCATTTCATGCAGAGCATGCAGGCCTGATCGCGCGGCCTGAGGTAAGGGGTGTTCAGGTGCTTCAGACCGGAGCCGAAACCTTTCATGCGGATGGCGGTGTTGGGGCAGACGGAGGCGCAGCGTGCGCACCGGATGCAGCGCTTGAGAAATTCCTCCTCGGGGAGCGCCCCCGGCGGCCGAAGGAGCGGCCGAACCCGTGCCGCAACCCTGGCGATAGCCCGGCCTCCGGCGTTGACGAAAAGCGTCGCCGCGCCCAGCACCGCCGCGCCCGCTTTCAAAAATTTCCGTCTGTTGATTTGAGACGGCATCGAAGCTCCCCAATAAAACGGGCCCGGGGAGTGGTGCTTCGCTCCCCGGGCCCAGTGAAGCGCTTAAATCTTTTCGATCCGGGCCTTTAAATGCTTATAGTCTGACTGGCCCGAAACCGGATCGAAAGCGCGGTGAGCCACCGCGTTCACGAGCCATTTGTTCTTCTTCGGGTCCGCGCTGTCGGCCACGGACAGGTTCCACGGTGAGAATATCTGGCCCGGCATGACTTTGTTCCGAGCGGGCCTGACCTTGCTCTTGGTGCCGATGCTGGCGCGGCCCTCGTAGCTTCCTCGCGGTGAGACGATGCGAATCCACTCGCCGTCCTCGATACCGAGTTGTGTCGCGTCCTTGGGGTTCAGCTCGACATACTGCTCCGGAACAAGTCTTCTGGTGGTGGCCCCGCGAATGGTCTTCGTGGTGTGGAAGTGCTCGAAGACGATCCCCAGGTTGAGCCAGAAGGGATATTTGTCGGCTTTCTTGGTCTCGGCGATGGACTTGCCGTGGAATTCGAAATCCGGGAGCTCGGGAGTGAGCGCATTGTCGCGCATCTCGACGAGCACCTTGTAGTTGTCGATCACGTAGAAGTTGGGGTCCTTGCCCACCTTGTCGAGCTTGGCGATGATCTCCTTTGCCCGGGAGTAGTCCTGCTCGGTGAGCTTGAACTTTGCTTTTCCGTTCTTTCGGCGGAAGGCGCCGTAGGGTTTGTCCGGCCAATCCTCCTGGTTCATGTACTTGCGCTCGATGCCACCTTTTTTCGCATGCTTGTAGGTGGGCGCGGGATAGTGGATGCCCTTGAGTTTGCGTAGCTGATCGTAGGGCGAGATGCCATCGCGTTTTTCCACTTCGAGGATTCCGGTCAGGTTTGAGTCGGAGCCTGCGCTCGCCTTGAGAATGTGTCGGAATATATCCTCGGGATCATAGAGCCCATCTTTCCCCGGCTTGTAGGGGAATACTTTGTCCGGGTCGAGTCCGAGCTTTTTGGCGACGACTTTCCCTTCCTTGATGATGATGTCGAGGTCGGGGATGCAGTTCTTGGGCGGCTCCATCGCCTTGTCGGTGATATACATCTTGCGCTCGCTGTTCTGGTAAACGCCCCATTTTTCCCCGTGCGTCGCGGCGGGAAACACCACGTCCGCGTAGAGCAGGTTCGGCGCGTGCCGGTAGGCCTCGGCCATGTAGGTGAAGGTCTTGGCCAGCGCCGGGCGAACAAGCGTGTTCGTCTCAGGCAGGTCGATGTGGGTGGCGTAGGCGAGCTGCATCACCTTGACCTCGCCCTTGAGCGCGCGCTCGAACATGCCGATCGCCATGCCTTTATTCTTCGTCTTGGCTGTTTTATCGAGGCGGCCCGGCGGCAAGCCCCATTCTTTGTTGATGTGGGCCCGGTGCTTGGCGTTCTTGAGCCCCTCGTTGAAGGGAAGGCGCCCAGTCAGGCCTCCCATTAGCCGCTCGCTCATGGCGTTGGGCTGGCCCGTCATCGAGAAGGGGCCGGCGCCCGGACGCCCGATGTTGCCGGTAAGCAGGTGGAGGTTGATGAGGTTGATCGTGCGGTGCTGGCCGTGAATCGACTGGTTGTAGCCGATTCCCCAGAAGGTGACCACGCCGCCCCGGCCCCGTTTTTTTCCTTTGAGTGTGGCGTCCGCCCAGGTTTTGGCGATGCGCCGGACGACGGAGGGCGCCATGCCCGTCCGGTCGATGACCTGCTCGGGACTGTAGCGGGCCATGATCCCCGCCCGGTATTTTTCGAAACCATCGGTGTGCTGGCGAATGAACGCCTCGTCCACGGCCTGGGGGTGTTCCTTCATCAGTACATGGGCGATGGCGTTTTGAAGCGAAATATCGCCGTTCGGGCGGATGGTGACAGAGAGGCTGTTCTGCCGGTTGATCTGGGCATAGCCGTCCATGCTGCCGGTGTAGCGTGGATCGACGATCATGGTCGGAATGTTTCTCTTCTCCTTGGTGGCGGCGACTCGCCAGAAGAGCACGGGGTGCGCACCACGGGGATTGTGGCCCCAATGGTTGATGAAGTCGGCCTCCTCGATATCCGAGTAATTCGTCGGCGGGTGGTCGCTGCCGAGACTATGGATATACCCGGTGACTGCGGAGGTCATGCACATCCGGGCGTTGGCCTCGATGGTGTTCGATTGGAGTACGCCCTTGTAGAAAATATTGTCCAGCCACTGCTCTTCCATTGTGAGCTGGCCGGACTGGAAGACGCCGATGGAGTTGCCGCCGTGTTTTTTCGTGACGGCGACGATCATGTCCGAGACGATTTCGGTGGCCTCCTCCCAGCTGGCTTCCCGGAAAACGTCATCGTCGAAGCGGCCCTTGGTTTTGGATACATAGCCCGTCAGCGGGTTGGACATATCCTTGCGGATGAGCACCTTGTCCAGCCGGTCAACGTATAGAGCCTCGGCGGCGGTCAGTCCCTTGATGCACTGAAGCCCCTGGTTCACGGGCGAGTCCTTGTCGGGGACCGAGGCGACTATCTTGCCGTTCTCGACAACGAAGTAGGTGTGGCAGCCCACACCGCAATAGGAGCACTGGGTCGGAACCAGTTTGCGGGTGTCGGACGCCGCGGCGTCGGCGTCTCCGACGAACTGGAACATTTCTTTATTGCGGGTGAGGCTTCCGCCCATCGCCAGGCCGGTGGCCAGGGCGGCGGCGGAGCCCTGCAGAAAGTTTCGCCTGTTAAACCTTGGCATTATTCGCTCCTCCAATGATCGCGCGGCCCGCCGTCCTGTTTCTCCCAGGATCGGATATAGGCCACGAGGTCGTTAATCTCTTGTTCCCTCAGTTCCACGAAACCCTGCTTGCCCTTCAGATAAGACCCCATCGGAGTTCCCACACGGCCGGACATCAAGGTTGCCTTGATGTAGCCGTCAGTGGCGGATTTGAGGAATCCTTGGTTATTGAGGGAGGGCCCCGGGTAGCCCGCGATGGCATTCGTGACGTGGCCGCCTCCCACTTGAGGGCCGCCGAGACCGTTGAGTCCGTGGCATCCGATGCACATCCCGTCGAACAGAAGCTTTCCGTTGGATACCGAACCCGCAACGCGGTTGATGTCGAGGCCCTTGTAGTCGCTGACCTGCCAACCCCGGACAAAGGAGGCGATGGCTTCGATCTCGGCTTTTTTCAAAATCGGGCCATATGCGATCATCTGTCGCGGAAGGCGTCCGTAGAAAATTGTTTTGCGTATATACCCGGAGGGCGCGACGGAGAGAAAACTTTGAAGATTGAGAGGTAAACCGATGCCGCCCTCGCCGTTCTTGCCGTGGCAGGCGGCGCAATGGGTGGCGTAGAGCTTTAGCCCTGTCGAATAAGATTGATTCCACCGACCGTCACGGTAGGCGTTCACCTCATTTTCCGGGAATAGAACCCATCCCATGGTAACGATAAAAAATACAACGCAAAATATACGGCACTGCCTTTTCATATACTTCCCCCCATACTTTTGAAAATCTCGGATTTGTGAAAACTTTCACAAGAATAAAAAAATTAAATCACCGTGGATGAAATTCCCCTCCCAACTAAAAACTGATTCGCGAATCCTTGAAGGAAGAGACCGTAGTGCCATATGGAAAGTTCAATCCCAGATATCAAGGTAGGATAGAGAACTCATATAAACGATTATTGTATCCTGTACTCCTATATGTTTCCGCAAGGAATTTTTTGCAACTTTAAAGTCACAAATAATTTGGGGTCTACACTCCAAAATATTTGTATTCACATAAAAATCAAAGTCTTATCGAGAGTGACGCCTGGAATTCATCATACGTGGCATAGGCCATAAACACAGCAAAATTGATTTTTTGGCCCGGAGTCGACTTGTGCATGGTGAAGAACAAATTCACCACCCAGAGGCATGGGAAGCAGGTAAATTATAAATTATTGTCATGAAAAAAAACATACTATTCTCTGGCAATTTGTTGATGAATGTCTCATGTTTCTTGTTAACTAGTAAATTCCTTGTTTGTCTGGGGCTCCATTTGCGATGAGTGAAGACCATCCGCAGGGGTTTGCAGTGTAATTATGAGCGATACATTTCCAAAATTTCGGGCAGCCGCCGTCCAGGCTGCTCCTGTTTTTCTCGATCGAGAAGCTACGATCGACAAGGCACTGTCGTTGATCCAGGAAGCGGCTCGAAATGGGGCGAATCTCATCGCTTTTCCCGAGGTTTTTATTCCAGCCTACCCATACTGGAATCGCCTTGGGAATGTTTTCAAAACAACTCCTTATTTCACGGAGCTCCTTAAAAATGCCGTCGTAGTTCCCGGCCCGGCGACCGATCGCCTATGTAAGGCCGCACGGGAGGCAAGCGCCTGCCTCGTCATCGGTATCAACGAGCGGCCGGAGAACACGCTGGGAACTCTCTACAACACAAATCTGATCATCGGACCCGACGGGACGATTCTCCTCAAGCACAGAAAAATCATGCCCACCTATGCCGAGAAACTCACCTGGGGTTTTGGCGACGGATCATCGCTTCGGGTTCTGGATACTCCGATCGGAAAGCTCGGCACCCTGATTTGCGGAGAAAACGCCAATCCCCTGGCGCGGTTTGCCCTTCTTGCGCAGGGAGAGCAGGTCCATGTGCAGAATTATCTTGCACTTCCAGGCGGCGATGCCGGCGGATACGACTTGAGCAAAGATATCGAGCTTCGCGGAGCGAACCACTCTTTCGAGGGAAAAGTGTTCACTGTCGTGGCGTCCGGTGTTATCGACGAAAGAGTTATTGAAAAAGTGGCGGACACGAAAGAAAAGCGGCGTATCATGGAAGGCAGCCAGATGGCATTTTCGGGCATCTTCGCACCCGGAGGCGCTTTGTGCAGCGAGACCATTCCGCCGGGCGAAGAGGGCATCGTGTATGCCGACTGCGACATCGAGTCTATCGTCGGGCACAAACTGCGTCATGACATTGTGGGCCAATACAACCGCTTTGACATTCTTTCGCTAAACCTGAATCGAAGACCGGCTCAGCCTTTGTTCGAATATGGAGAAGCGCCTCCTTCCGAGGATTCCGCTTACATCTCCGGGGATTTCGACGGTGGGGAAAACACCCTTAAAGAGCTAATTAATGGCGAGCATTATTCGTTGAGGGGTGATTCGTAAATCGCAATTTTTTTTGTCTTGGGTTGAGGTTTTATCTCATCCTAAGTGAAGAACTAGGCCTCATTGCCGAAGGGGCGATCTTTTCTTCTATTGTGTTCTTTATTCTGTTCCGGGGGGGGATAACAAATGTCCACACCTTCTGCTGTGCGTGTTGGTATTGTTTTGCCGGAGGCTCATTTTGGCGAAGAAGAGTGGCGAAACGCCGAAAAAGCCCTCATTTATGCGGACGAGGCCGCCTCTAAAGGCGTCCAGCTCCTGCTCTATCCCGAGGGCTATCCCGGACCCATGACCGGGCCGCTGGATAACCCGAAATTTCCATTCGACCCCGTCGAGGAGCTCAAGAAAAAGGCGAAAGACCATGCCATGTACATCATCGCGGGCGATGTCACAGAAAGCGAGATTCCCGGTGCGCATTTGCTTAATCTTCGCATGTTCAGTCCCGAGGGAAAGGAGATCGCCTGCTATCTTCGCCAGCAGCCCGACACCCCGCCCCTCAACGCCTACCTTTACGGTGGCAAGGGTCATCTGTTGCCAGGGCAGAGCCCCTGTGTTGTCGAGACGGAGCTGGGGAAGATAGGGCTTCAGATATGCAGCGAGCTATGGGTTCCCGAGTTGCCCCGCCTGCTCATGCTGCAGGGAGCGGAAATAATCGTTTCGCCCGTCCACGGAATGCACAGCCACACAGGGCTTGCGCTCAGGGAAACCTGGCGCTGCATCGCCCGGGCAAGGGCGGCGGAAAATCTCTTCTATGTTCTCGTCACGCAGAATCTATACAAGGTGGAAGGTTTTGATTACGAAAAATCCATCGCGGCGGGAGCGATGGCCGCAGGCCCCGAACGCATGGAAGGCGATTTGCTGGAGCCCGGTGTCCTTGTCAGCGATCTCGACATGGAGCGGCTCAGGTACCTGCGCTCTCGGAATTTCGACGAGGAGAACCTGTCGAAACCGGATGATCCCGATTGGCGGCCTCTTGGCTGCCGCCCCGGCCAGATATGGGAGCGCTACCCGGCCCTTTACAAAGAACTTACAGGGCCCAGCCGCTACTCCTATGACTACGAATACTGGCGCGAAGGGGACCTGGACGCCTGGATCCCCGAATACGACCGCATCTACGAGGGAGACTACGAGCGTATCCTCAAAAAATATGGTGCTCCATTTCAGTTCAAGGAAAACTAGATCAAAGTAAGCATTCTTTTTCTTAAAGGAGGATGGAGTGATGGAGAAGCCATCAAGCGTGCGTGTCGGTCTCGTGTTGCCCGAGTCTTATTTCGGCGAAGAAGAGTGGCGAAACGCCGAAAGTGCCCTCATTTATGCGGATGAGGCCGCCTCCAAAGGCGTCCAGCTCCTCCTCTATCCCGAGGGCTATCCCGGCCCCATGACCGGGCCGCTGGATAACCCGAAATTTCCATTCAATCCCGTCGAGGAGCTCAAGAAAAAGGCGAAAGACCATGCGATGTACATCATCGCGGGCGATGTCACCGAAAGCGAGATGCCCGGCGCGTACCTGCTCAATCTTCGCATGTTCAGTCCCGAGGGAAAGGAGATCGCCTGCTATCTTCGCCAGCAGCCCGACACCCCGCCCCTCAACGCCTACCTTTACGGCGGCAAGGGCCACCTGTTGCCCGGCAAGGGGCCATGCACCGTCGAAACCGAACTGGGACCCATCGGCCTTCAAATATGCAGCGAGTTATGGGTGCCCGAGTTGCCCCGCCTGCTCATGCTGCAGGGAGCGGAGATCATCGTCTCGCCCATTCATGGCCGGCATAGCCAGACGGGCTTCGCCTTCAGCGACACCTGGCACTGCATCGCCCGGGCGAGAGCGGCGGAAAACCTGTTTTATGTGCTCTCTACCCAGAACCTGTATGTAGGAAATTTCAACTATAAAACCCAGATGTCGGCCGGAGCGGTCGTCGCCGGACCCGAACGCATGGAAGCCGATTTAT
>JAVEPB010000171.1 GCA_030922375.1 bacterium
ACGTCCGCAAAGGCGATGTCGGCCTGGATGGTGTAGCCTTCGTACTCGCGGGTGATGTCCCAGCCCTGCGGGACCTCGTGCAAAACCATCTGGTAGCGGCGGGCCTGGGGGCCGGAGACGACGGGCGCAAAGCCTTCCTCCTGCACGCGCAGAAAGGGATACAGGGTATCCACCGTCTCGGTTGCATCGCCGACGATGATGAGAACTTTGTTGTATTCCGCCATATATAGCAATCCTAATTATTGGGAAGATTCATCGGCATTAATTGATTGGCTCTTCGCTATTTCGTGTGGGTAAGCCGTTTCAATTAGAAGGCGATTGAGCTTTTGGACTTCGTTTGTCGATAATTCTTCTCGTGTTCGATTCAATAACTGCTGGACTTCTTCGGGAAGTGTCAAATTGGAAAAATCTTGTTCCCGATAGAAATCCCGCTGATTCAATATAACATTCAGTTCAGTGATAATGTTAGATTTATCTTCTTCCTGCATTCGTGATCGGATAAGGGCCATAAATCACACGTAAGTAGTTGCGAAAAAAGGCCATAGCTGGCTTCTTTCTGACGGGAAGATCCACATCAACTCGCCTGGAAAGGAGCCTAGACTATGGCCCGTATCTCGAAAGATAGCGTTGAAAAAGCGTTGTGTCATCTTTTTCCCTCCGCCTGGTTGGAGGACCAAGCCCAGGAGACGGGCCTGGTGCAACGGAAGCGTAAAGTGAATCCCATCAGCTTGTTCTGGACGCTGGTGTTGAGTTTTGGCATCGGTAAAAAAGGGGACATCGCCTCCTTGCGGCGCGCCTATGAAGAAGCGACCGGCACAACCTTGGCGGCCTCGTCCTTTTATGACCGATTCACCGGTGCCCTGGTGGTTTTTCTGCAGCAGGCCTGTGTCCGGGCGCTGCGCTCGGTGATGGCGGGCCGTTCCCAGGCGCTGCACGGCGCCTTATCGGCCTTCTTCGATGTCCTCATCACGGATGCGACCGTGTTACGCTTACATGATATGCTGAAAGACACCTACGCCGCCTGTCGCACCAACCACACCCAATCGGCAGCCAAACTGCATGTGGTCTTTTCCGTGCTGGGCAAAAGCGAGCAGCAAATCCACCTCACCTCCGAGCGCAAGCATGAGTCCAAGGTCTTGAAGATCGGCGAGTGGGTCCAAGGCCGTTTGCTGCTGTTCGACCTGGGCTATTTCAGCTATGGGCTCTTGGATCGCATCCACCAGTGGGGCGGCTTCTTCATCTCCCGCTTGAAGGAGAACTGCCAGCCCCTCATCGTCGCCGTCCATCAGGGCGACGGCCAAGCGCTGATCGGCCGCACCCTCGACGAGGTGCTCGCCTCGATCCGACGGAAAATCCTCGATGTCGAGGTGGAGGTGACCTACAAGAAACGCAAGTATAAAGGAAAGAGGAAGACGATCACCGCCCGCTTTCGGCTGGTCGGCATCCGAAATCCATGGACGGGCCAATATCATCTCTATATCACCAATATTGCCCTGGCGCTCCTCAGTGCGCGTGCTATCGCGCAGGTATATTCCGCCCGGTGGCTGGTAGAACTGCTCTTCAAATCGCTCAAGTCCTTCTATCAATTGGAAGCCTTCCCCTCCCAAAATGAGCACATCGTCCATGCCCTCATCTACTCGGCGCTGATCACCCTGCTGGTCAGTCAGCGCATCGAACAGTGCCTGCGACAGGTGCTCATCAACAAAGAAGAAAACGAGCGCACCCTGGAAGAAACCGTCTTTCCCTTATTGCGGTTAGCCGTCGTCTTAACCACGGTCAGTGCCAAACTCTTGGCGGCCGTACTCCAACAGGCCGGCATAAAACGGTGCTCGTTGAGTCTGACCGAACTGCTCCTCAAAGAGGCGCAAGATCCTAATAAAAAACGGGATACCTTGCCGCAGATCCTTCAGAAAATCTAATCACCATGTCTAAACCGATCACAAATGGATGAGCATATTGAATACAAACCTTTTATCCAACCCAATGACCCCAAAGAAAACGAAGTTATTGAAACAGTAGTGGCTTTTGCTAACACAGGGGGCGGCCGTCTTTACATTGGTGCCCATGATGATGGAGTTCCACAAGGCCAATCTGCACTATGTGCAGCGGGAAAAGCAGCACCTGAAGAAGCAATTGAGACTTTAATGAATCGACTGAAAAAAATAATTAGAGAAAAAGTAAAACCTGTGCCCAATATT
The DNA here is from genome assembly GCA_030922375.1 of bacterium. GTDB lineage: Bacteria > UBA8248 > UBA8248 > UBA8248 > UBA8248 > UBA8248. The sequence continues at coordinate 2,199 of JAVEPB010000171.1, forward strand.
GAAGTAAAGGAATTATCAGTGTTT
>JAVEPB010000172.1:0-17500 GCA_030922375.1 bacterium
GATGTCAGAAAAAACTACAACACAACAAATTACGATGACTTGAAAGTGGCGGAGAGGGAGGGATTCGAACCCCCGGTACGGTTGCCCGCACAACAGATTTCGAGTCTGCCGCCTTAAACCGGGCTCGGCCACCTCTCCGTGAAAAGCGGCCCCTTAAGTAAGGGGCCGGATATAGGCTAACGTTGCGCTTCCCGAGCCTCGCGGGCGATGCGCCTCCGCTCCCCGAAAAAACCCCGGAGCAGGGCGGCGCTCTCGTCGGCGAGAATGCCTTTAGTGATCGGAATCCTGTGATTCACCCTGGGGTCGGAGGGAATGTCGAAGAGCGAGCCGCAGGCCCCGCCCTTGGGGTCGAGCGCCCCGAACACCAAGCGGGCGACCCGGGAATTCACGAGCGCCCCCGCGCACATCGGGCACGGCTCGAGCGTCACGTACATGGTCGCGCCGTCCAGGCGCCAGATGCCGTCCCGCTCGGCGGCCTCCCGGAGCGCGAGGACCTCGGCATGGGCCGTCGGGTCGCAAGCCGCCTCGCGCCGGTTGTACCCCCGGCCAAGCACCTTCCCCCGTCGGACGATCAACGCGCCCACGGGTACGTCTCCGGCGGCCTCGGCCCGCTCGGCCAGCGCCAGCGCCTCGGCCATCCAGCGGTGATCCTCGCGTGCCTGATCCAGCGAATGAAGCTCCAAAACGCTCTCCTTATGCCCGAAACAGGCAAAAAACAGCCGGCCACGCCGCGCCATAAGAGAAAAAACCGGCCGGCCGTGCCGCGCTGGCGTGCCAATAAACCATGATCGGGCCTCCGGGGCAAGGCGGCCTCCCGCAGGCCGCGCGCCCGCCGCCTCCGGTTGACCTCGCGGCGTAAAACCTGCGAGGCTGGGCCGGAATCGGACAACCATGTCTTTCCCCCCTGCGGGCGCAGTTCCTTTGCGCCGAAAGGCTCCGCCAATGCTATGGGAAGAGCTCAGCTGGCCGAAACATGAAAAAATGGCCGAATCGGGCGCGACCGTGGTCATGCCCTTCGCCGCCATCGAGCAGCACGGACCCCACAACCCGGTCGCGGTCGATACCTGCCTGGCCACCTCCGTATGCCGAAAGGCGACCGACGGGCTTGAGAATGTCCTCCTCACCCCGACCATGTGGGCCGGGCTCTCCCCGCATCATATGGAATTTCCGGGCACCCTGACGTTTTCCCTCGAGACCTACATCTCCGTGATTCAGGATCTTGTACGCTCGGTGGCCCGCCACGGCTATAAAAAAGTCCTCCTCGTCAACGGACACGGCGGCAACGTCGCTTCGCTTCAGGCCGCCGCCCTCTCCCTCAAACACGAGCTCGGCATCACCATCTGGATGACCACCTACTTCCGCCTCGGAGACAAAATCGCCGGGGAGGTCCGCCACGGCGAAATCGGGAGCATGGGCCACAGCGGGGAGTTCGAAACCTCGATGATGCTCCACCTCCGGCCCGATTTGGTGGAGATGGACAAAGCCGAAAAACAGGTCTGGAAGCGCCCCCACGCCCTGATGACCCAGGACATGCACAAGGGGGGGCTGCTGAACGCGCCGGCCGACTTCACCCGGCAAACCAAACCCCTCGGCACCTCGGGCGACCCGACGGTGGCCACCGCCGAAAACGGGGCCAAATTCCACGAAGCGACCGCCGAGCGGCTCCGCGACATCATCCAGACCCTCGCCGCCCTGTAGCCCCCGATGGCACGCATCGCCGGAGAGTCGCCCCGAACCGCCCGGCACATCAAGCTCTCGCACCCGAGCGTCGCCGATCCCGTTGTCCTTTGCTGCGAGATCTCGGGCGACGGCCCTCCCCTCATCCTCGTTCCGGGACTGGGGGATACGGTCTGGGTCTGGCGGCATCTTGTTCCCGTCATTCAGCAGAGGAGCCGCGTCCTCGCCGTCGAACTCCGAGGCCACGGCCGATCCGCCAGCCCCACCGGCCCCTACACCGCAGAGGAGATGGCGGGCGATCTGTTCCGCCTCGCGGAGGAATTGAAAATCGTCCGGCCCGCCCTCATCGCCCAGGGTTTCGGGGCCCGGCTCGCCCTGCTCCTCGCCATCGAGCGGCCCGGGTTCGCGGCGGGTCTTGTCCTCATCGGCGCCGAAACCGGCCCGCCCCAAAGCGCGGCCCTCGCCGAGATGAGAGAGCACGCCGGCCGGGGCGACCTCGGCGCGGCTTACAAGTCGCGAAAAGAGATCATCCCCGCCCCGCGCGGCATGTCGCCCAAGGAGCGCGCCGAGCACCACCGCATTTTTCTCAGGAACACGCCCACCGGCTACGCCGCCGCCTGCGCCGCGGTGGAGGGCGCTCCCAGCCTGACCGAAAGACTCGGGGAAATCGATTGCCCCGTGCTGGCGCTGGCGGGGGAGCGCGACAAGGCGCGGCACGCCGACGCCCGGCGGCTGGCGGAACTCATCTCCGATTGCTCGGCGGCGATCATCGACGGAGCGGGCCATTTCGTTCAGCTCGACGCGCCGGAGTCGTTTCAGGTGGTTCTCGAAGATTTTCTGGGGGAGCGCCTCCTGATCGCCCCCAAGAAATAGGGGCGGTGGCCGCCTTCCCCAGTTTTTGTGGGGTGGCCGCTCCGGCCTCTGCCCCCGACCTCAAAAGGAGATTCGTCTCATGTCACGCCTTATCGATCTGACCGCCCCGCTGGGGCATCCCGATCTATGCCTCGTGCCGACCTTCCCCGAGGTCGTTTTTTCCAGGTTCCACGAACACGATACCCACGGACGGCAAAACAGCGCCGTCACGATGGCGATTCACCTGGGAACCCACCTTGACGCGCCGAACCATTTCTATAAGGACGGCGCGACCATCGACGAGATGCCGCTCGATACGTTTTGCGGGCGGGCGGTCAAGATCGACACAAGGGCCACCTCGAAGCGCGAGCAGCCGATCACGAAAGCGCACATCGAGGGCTCGCCCGGCTTCGACCCGGCGCGGCTCGAGGGCGCCATCGCCGTTTCGTGGTCGGGCTGGTCTAAAGAAGCGATCTTCACCCCGGACTATTTCGGCCCGAATCCCTATCTCGTCGCTGAAGCCTGTCACTTTCTCTGCGACTGCGGCATCAAGGCCCTTTGCATGGACCACGCCATCGACCCCGGCATGCGCCCCGGCGGCACCGCCTCAAAAGGCGACTCCCCCGGCCACCGGGCCGTCCTCGGCCGGGGCGTCCCGCTCATCGAGCACGTCATCAACCTCGACACCTTCGATGAAACCGAATTCGAGATGTTCGCGTTCCCGATGAAGCTCTATAAAATCGAGGGCGCACCCGCGCGGGTGGTGGCCAGGGTCGGGTAGGCTTCCCCCGGCCAAGGTGGGAAGCCTGGCCCTGGCCAGGGTAGGCTCCGAGTGAAGAGCGAGTGGCTTTGAGTGAAAAGCGAAAAGCCCTGTACGGAGAGTGAAGAGCGAGTGGCTTCCCTTGACCAAGACGGGTGGCTTCAAGTGATCAGCGCGAAACCCTGTTCAGAGAGCAACTTTTAAACACGACAAGAAAAATTCATTGTTCATGGAGAATATTCATGCCGGTGACAAAGGTGGACGGATTTTATTTTAATTCCAGCGAGGGAAGTAAAAAGCGGAGGCTCTCCCAGCGGCACGCCGATCCCGCCAAGACACCCTGGACGCCGATGGCCAAGCCGCTTGCCGAGTGCAAAGTGACGCTGGTTTCGACCGCCGGAATATTCATGAAAGGGGACGAGTCGTTCGACTATGAACGCGAGCGGCGCGAGTGCATCTGGGGAGACCCCACCCACCGCGAGATTCCCCGGGGGGCGGGGCAGGACGACGTCGAGTACAGCCATCTGCACATCGACACCTCGTTTTTGAAGAAGGACCGAAACGTCGCCTGGCCCGTGGATATTTTCCTCGGCTACGAGAAAGAAGGAAAAATCCGCGCTTTGGCCGAAACCCTCTACTCCATCATGGGGTACATCCCGAACTTTAATCCGCTGGTGAAGCAAACCGCTCCCAGGATGATCGCCAGGATGAAGGATGAAGGCGTCGAGGCGGCGTTCCTGTTCCCCGTCTGACCGCTCTGCGTGCGGTCCGGGGGACTGCTCCAGCGGGAAATCGAAAAGGCGGGGATTCCCACCGTATCCATCAGCAATATCCCCGAGACGACCGAGCGGGTCTGCGTCCCGAGAACGGCGTTCATCCAGTATCCCTTCGGGCGTCAGCTGGGCGAGGTGGGGGATCGCTCGGGCCAGCGCCGCATCTGCGATGACATGTGCGATCTTCTCGAATCGGCTAATGAGGCGCCCAGCTATCGCCACCTGCCCTACGAATGGCCCGAGCCTCCCGAGAAGACAAAATGGCAGCCCAACACGCCGCCGCCGATTCACTCCTACCGGGCAAAAAACCCCGGTGGCGAGGCGCGCCTCATGAAAGCCTACCGGGACGATGAGCGAATCGAATATTCGGGGGGATAGGCTCCGAGTGAAGAGCGAGGAGCCTGTATGAAGAGTGTGAAGCGAGTGGCTTCCCCCGACTAAGGCGGGAAGCCCTGTCCCCGGTCAAGGCGTATGAGATAGCCGAATCCAGATTACAAAAAAAGACCGGGGATCGCCCCCGGCCTTTTTTTATTGAAATAACTTTCGGCGCGCCCGGCTACCCCTTCCTATCCAGCGCAATCGACGCCGAGTTGATGCAGTGGCGGAGGCCGGTGGGCGCGGGACCGTCCGGGAAGACGTGGCCGAGGTGGGCGGCGCAGGAGGCGCAGGTGACCTCGACGCGGGTCATGCCGTGGCTCCGGTCCTCGATCTCGGTGATGCACTCCTCCGAGACCGGCTCCCAAAAACTCGGCCAGCCGGACCCCGAGTCGAACTTGGCGTCCGACCGGTACAACTCCTCCCCGCAGCAGACGCAGATGTAGACGCCCTCGTCCTTGCAGTCGTTGTACTTGCCCGAGAAGGGCGGCTCGGTCCCTCCCTGCCGCGCGACGGCGAATTGCTCCCGGGTGAGCTGGGCCTGCCACTCCTCGTCGGTCTTCGTTATTTTGGGGGGCATGAAAAACTCCCTGATAAATGATCACCCACTCTTCAAGCGCCGGGTCAGCTCCCGGTCGAGAGCGGAGGCGAAGCGGTGGGTGTCGAGGGTATCCATCTCCCGGGGGCCGCCCTGGATGAGGCCGCCCGAGCGGAGATCGGCCATGAGGTTGCGCGCCGAGAGGCGCTCGCCGACGTTCTCCTCGTCGAAGACCTCCCCTCTGGGGTCGATGCCCACCGCGCCGGCGCCCACGACGCGGCTCGCCAGGGGGACATCGGCGGTGATCACCACGTCCCCGGCCGAGACCGCCTCGGCGATATGGTTATCGGCCGCATCGAAGTTATTGGGCACGACCACGGAGGAAATCCAGGGCGAGTCGGGGTGGCGCATGACCTGGTTCGCGACCACGACGGCGCTAATCTCGAGGCGCTCGGCCGCCCGGAAGACGATATCCTTCACCGCCCTCGGGCAGGCGTCCGCGTCGATCCAGATTTTCACGTTGCCCCCCGGCGATGCTACTTACTCGCCGCCGCCATTTTTTTCCGGTGCTTGACGGCCTGGATGACATCCTGCCAGACGAGGCGGCCAAGCGGGCCCGAGCTGTATACGGAAATATTCACTTTCCCCTCGGGGTCGAGAAGGAAATTCGTCGTATGAAGGAAGGGCCTTGGCTTCCCGCTCGCATCGGGCTGATAGAGCGCGCCGGTCAGCTCGGAGATCCGGGCCTCGTTCACGCTGTAGCCCACCGGGAAATTCACCTGGCTCGCTTCGATGCTCTGGAGGGCTTCGTCTTCGGGGTCGGTGGAAGCCGCGATCACCTTGATGCCTTCCGCTTCGAGTTTTTCTCCCGCCCGGGAGAATGCCGCAAGCTGCGCGAGTCAGTAGGGTCACCAATGGCTGCGGTAAAACAGGACGACGCCCCAAGAGCCGCTCAGGTCGTCGGGCAGGACGATTTTCCCCCCGCCGACCTTGTCGATCTCGATTCGGGGAAACGGATCGCCCGTATCGAGTATCAGGTCGTTCACCTTCGGCATATTGATTCCTCCAAGAAAACGGATAACCGCCAGAGCCTTTATTTTACACGCAAAAGGGCCGGGAGCGCGAAGCCCCCGGCCCCTGTCACGAGCGGCGCGCGCGGCGGTTACTTGGCGGCCATGCTCTTCAGGTACTGGACGACGGCGTGAACGTCCTGCCAGACGAGGCGCCCGATGGGCCCCGAGCTGTAGACGCCCACGGCGACCGTGCCGTCGGGCTTTATGAGGTAGCCCGTGCTGTGGAGGATCTGGCGCTTTTCCTCGTAGAAACAGCCCGTTAATTCCGAAATCGCCTTGTTGTCGATACCGTAGCCCACCGGGAAATTGAGTTCGCACTCATCGACGGTTCCTTTGGCCTGCTCCTCCGTGTCCACGGAGGCCGCGACAACCTTGATGCCTTCCTCGGCCAGTTTTGATGCCCGAGCGAAGGCAGCCAGCTGCTGCTTGCAGTAGGGTCACCAGTGACCCCGGTAGAAAAGAACCACTCCCCAGCTGCCCGCCAGATCGCCGGGCAGGGAAATCTTCCCGCCGCCGACCCGGTCCATCTCGATGCCCGGGAAGGGTTCCCCCGAATCGAGCATCTTTTCCGTCATACGTGGCATGAATCGCCCTCCGCTGGAATAGGGGCAAGACAAGCGGCGAGGACCCTCCCGGCCGCGCTTACGCCCTATTCGATTATTCCCGGATTCCCCCCGAGCGCCTTTTATACCGATATGGAAGGGCGAATTCAACGGCGGGCTCCGCGCCCCCCGGTCATCTTCCACATGGTTGAAGCCGCGAGTAACCGGGCCCCGGAGCCGGCCCGACTCCCGGCGGAGGCTTGACACCGCCTCCTCCGGGCCTCTAGCATTCGTGGACGTTTTCACCGAATCAAGGAGAAGGCCGATGGGCGAGAAAATTCCCTGCGAGTACGGAAAAATCTTCCCTTGCGAAGAATGCAAGGCCGCTGGCGGCGTCTCACGCGAAGTGGAACTCACCGAGGACGATGCCGAGCGCTATCTTCCCCGCGAGGGCCAGACGAACATGATCGTCCCCAAGGATTGTCCCGTCGCGCCGATGAGCAGCGTTATCCGCTACGGACCCGATTATTTCGTGCTCAAGGCGGGCCGGGTACTGCGGAAGGATTTCGTTCGCTCTCTGCCGAATTACAAACCGTAAATTTTCCGAGTTTCATCGCCCCTCCCATCCGCCGCACCGCCGCTTTGAACGGCGCTCTCCCGCAGCAGTGAACCTCCCTTTACGCTACAATCGTTCACGCCATAAAGTATCGAGACGACAACAATCGCTCAGGCGAGAGGAGGGGAAAAATGCCGGCCAGGAAATTCAACTGGGACGAAATACCCGCTGAGCAGGTCACCGATAAATTCAGCCGTAAAATGATCGTCGGGGTGAACGAGATGCTCTGCTGGCTCGAGCTCAAGCCGGGCTGCCTGGTCCCTCTCCACGCCCACGAAAACGAACAAATCTCCCATGTCCTCAAGGGCCGCCTTCGGTTCATCGTGGACGGAGAGATGATCGAGGTGGGACCCGGCGAGACTCTTCTCATCCCGCCGAATGCGCCGCACTCGGCCGAGGTCCTGGGAGATGAAACCGTCTACGACTACGATATTTTCAGCCCCATCCGAAGCGATTGGCTCGACGGTACAGACGACTACCTGAAAAAGTAACCCCTGCCGCCCGGGACGATAAGGCCCATATTGATAAGGGGTGATCCGATGCGAACCGACAAAAAACTTCTTCGGGGAGCGGCCGCTTTTATAATCATGGCGGTCCTGTGGGGGTGTGCGGCCTCCCGGGTTCAGCGGCGGATCAACCTCCGGTACGAGGGTCCGAAGCCCACGGCCTTGCTTGATCCTTCCGTTCAGGCGTTTCCGGAGATCATCGTCACGCCCTTCGTGGACCTTCGTAAAGATAAAGGATCGTACGGAACCTACGATTGGGGAAATCTGTCGGTGAACTATATCCCCGGCCCGGAATCGGTGTCACAGGGTTTTACGCGGTTGGTGAAGGAGTTTCTATCGAACGCGGGAATGCGCCCCGTCCCCGGGGAGTGGAACGGCCAGCTCGACACCCTTCCGAACATAGCGGCTGAACACGCCATTTTCGGCGAGATCGAGCGGCTCGATTTTTCCGGCCGGGGCCGATTTTACGAGGCCAAAAACCAGGGGACTATCCGGGTGGTCATTAAATGGGGAAACCGGGGCGCCCGGAGAATCATCACCCGGACGGTGGAAGTCGCGCCGGACCGGCGGGAGTTCCACCTCTTCACCACCAACTACAACCATGTCTCGGGGATGGCGTCTCTCATCCGGAAAACGGTGAGCCGGGCGATTCGCGAAAGCATGACGAGGCTGTTCCGCTCGTCCTCCAACAGGGGAAAATAGCGCGGGAAAGTAAAACACCCCGCCAGGCCGGAGCGGAAAACGGCCCGGCCAAGGAACGGTGCGCCGAGGCGGCCGCTCCCGGCTGGCTACTTCTTCATCATTTAATTTTCGGGCGTCTTTCCTTTCGAACCCTGTAAAAATTTCAGGAACTCGCTGTCCGAAGGGAGGAGGAGCGTCGTCTTGTCCTTCAGCGAGGCCCTGTACACCTCCAGGCTCTTGTTGAACGAGTAAAACTCGGAATCCTGGCCGAACGCCTGCGCCGTGATCTCAATGTTTTTCGCGTCGCCCACCCCTTTAATCTTTTGTTCTTTCTCGTAGGCCTCGGCTAGAAGGATATCGCGCTCGCGGTCCGTCTCGGCCCGGATCTTCTGGGCCTCCTCTTTTCCCTCGGAGCGGTACTGGCGCGCGATCCGGTTACGCTCGGCCTGCATGCGGCCGAAAATCGCTTTCAGGTTTTCCCGGGGAAGATCGGCGCGCTTGAGACGAACGTCCACGATCTCGATCCCGTACTTTCCCGCTTTGACGTTGCTTGTCTTCGTCACCCGCTCCATCAGGGCGGCCCGGTCATGGGCGACGATTTGCACCAGTTCTTTCCGTCCGAGTTCCTCCCGCAATTCACTGTAGATGATGTCGTCCAGGCGCGCCTGGGCCCCCACTTCATTCCGAACCGTCTTGAGGAATTTGAGGGGGTCGACGATCCGCCAACGGGAGAAGTTATCGATGACCAAGGATTTTTTGTCCTGGGTGATGATCTCGGTGGGATTCGAATCGTACTCGAGGAGCCGCTTGTCGAAAAAGGTAAGCTGCTCCAGGAACGGCGTTCGGAAGGCGAGTCCGGCGTCCCTGAGAACACGGACAGGTTTTCCCAGACGGGTCACAACAACCTGTTGGTCCTCTCGAACCGTGAAAAAGATCGAATTTATCAGGATCACGGCCAACACAGCGATGACCAGGAGCCCGATGAATTTTTTGGGAACCGCGGGCGCTTGCGTCATCGTTTAAGGTCCTTCAATGCATCTCCCTTGAGCGAGAGAATCGGCAAAACTCCTGAATTGTTTTTCTTGTCGAGTATGATCTTGTCCACGGTCGGCATAACCTCTTTCATCATTTCAAGGTAAAGACGCTTTCTGGTGATATAGGGCGCTTTTTTATATTCCCGAAGCGTCGCCAAAAAACGGTCGGCGTCACCCCGGGCCTGCCTGATTTTCGTTTCCCGGTAGGCCTCGGCCTGGCGAATCACCTGGGCCGCTTTACCTCTCGTCTCGGGAATCACCTGATTCCGGTAGCCTTGCGATTCGTTGATCAAGCGGTTTTTGTCCTCGCGCGCGCTGGCGACATCCTTAAAGGACTGAATCACCTCCTTGGGCGGGGTGACGTCCTGAAGCTGGACGGCCACCACGCTGAGCCCGCTGTCGTATTTATTCAGAACCTTCTGAATCTCGGTCATCGTCTCGACCTGGATAACGCCCTTTCCGGTCGTCAGCGCCTCGTCGATCGGCTTGCTGCCCACCACCTGGCGTATGGCCGCTTCGGCCGCATGACCCACGGTCACCTGCGCATTGCGCACGTTAAAAAGATATTTAACGGCATCGGAAATCCGGTACTGGACGATGACGTCCAAATCCACCATGTTTTCGTCGCCGGTCAACATCAGCGACTCGTGCGGCTTGTCCAGGTACCGGGCCGGCGGGCCAGGATCGATGGTTCTAAAGCCGATCTCAATCCGCTTGACTTCGGTGACCTTGGGGGTAAAGACCGTCTCGAACGGGTAGGGAATGTGGTAGTTCAGGCCGGATGAAGCCACCCGGGCGATGGCTCCGTATCTGAGAACGATTCCCTGCTCGTCGGGCCCCACGATATAAATGCCCGACAACAGCCACAGGGCGAAAGCGACAACGACAAAAAACACCCCGGGAAGTTTCATGTTCGGCATCCGGAATTCCGGTATCCGGATTTGCGGAGGTCCGATTCCGCCCCCGCCTCCACCGCCACCTTGTTTTCTTGCTTTAAAATCATCCCAATCCATCGGCATGAATACTTCTCCTCGCGGCCTTTTTTATAATATGCGGAAATCCCGCAATTTTCTTTCGCCTCAATTCAGGGTATGAACCGTAAGGGGGTTGAATTTTGAAGTCAACCGCGCATTACAGGCTCCCATAAGGTCTTCTTTAGAGCTTCCCGTATCACCTTCCTGCCGGGAATTCCCTCCTGGGCGCCTTTTTTTCGGACCGAAAGGGCGCCCGCCGCAACCGCGAACCTGACGGCGTTTTTCAAGGTGGCCCCCTCCGCCAAAGAGGCGGCCAACGCACCCGAAAAAACATCGCCCGCCCCGGTGGTATCGGCCACCCGGATGCCGCCGGGAGGCCTCACCCAGGCGCTCTCCCCCTTCCCGTGGAGCAAAGCGCCCCTCGCCCCCGCGGTGAGCACCACGGACCCGGCGCCCTTCTTTAAAAGCGCCCGGCATATGCGCAACAGGCCCGCCTCGCTCCGCGAAGCGGCCCTCCCCGCGAGAACGGCGGCCTCGATTTCATTCGGAACAATGACATCCGCCAGTTGAATCAGCTTCGGAGAAAGCGGCCCCGGAGCCGGCGCGGGATTGAGGATGGTGACGGCCCCCCGCCGTTTGGCCGACCGGAAGGCGGCTATCACGGACGCGGCGGGAATCTCGAGTTGGGCCAGTACGGCATCGCCAAATTCGAGTATTCCGTTATTTTTGGCTTTATCTAGGCCCATGAGGCGCGGCGTCAGCCGGGCATTGGCGCCGGGCGAAACCGCAATCTGGTTCCGGCCCGCTCCGTCCACGATGATCAGTGCGGTTCCGGTCGGACCGGGAACGGTGAGGAGCCCCCGGCGCTGGAGTCCCTCCGAGAGGAGCCGCCGCCGGTAGGCGGCGCCGGCGGGATCATCGCCCGTCGCCGATACGAACCGAACCCGGGCGCCCGCCCTGAGGGCGGCAAGAGCCTGGTTGGCTCCCTTCCCCCCCCAGCGCTCCAGGCGCTCTCCGCCCAACGCCGTTTCGCCCGGGGCCGGGAGCCGATCCACGGAGACGGAGATATCGACGTTGGCGCTTCCGATGACGAGCACCCTTGGCGCGTCCTTGTCAGGACCAGCCACGGTAGGCTCTCAGCCTGCTTAGAAAAAGACGCAGAAACCGCTTTTCATCCACCTCCATCGCCACCTCCACGCTACGGGCGCGGGAAGCCTGCGCGTCCGCCCCCGGCCGGAGGTCCACCACGGTCATCCCCCTCGCCGGGCCGCTTCCGCACTCGACCGAGACCTTTCGGCGCTGGCAGCCAACCAAGCCGGGCTCCAGCGCCGCAGCGACCGCCAAGGGGTCGTGAAGGGTGACGCCATCCACCCCCCGGCGGCGTTTTGAGAACCCGATATAAGGACGCGCCAAATCACGAAGCGCCCCGCGGAACTCCCCGCCGCCCCCAAGCGATCGGGAGGGCAGGACAGCGCGCCGGGTCACATCGAGCCCGATCATGGTGATCGGCGCTCCGCAATTCATGACGACCTCGGCGGCCTCGGGGTCGCAGTGCACATTAAACTCCGCAGCCCGGGTGGCATTTCCCGGCATTTGCGCCGCCCCGCCCATGATTACGATGCGGCCGACCCCGGCCAGGGCCCTCCGGTCACGCCTGACCGCGAGCGCCAGGTTCGTCAGGGGGCCGATAGCAATGATCGAGAGGGCGCCGCCGAGCCCGCGGGAAAGAGAGGCGATGACCTGGCTGGCCACCCGGGATTCCCGCCGAAGCCCGGGGGCGGGGGGCTGTCTTTTTCGAAAGAGATCGCCGAGCCCGTCTTCGCCGTGAATCGAAATCGAAATTTTTCGGTCAATGCGTCCTCCCCGGAGGGGAAGTCCCGCGCCCGGATAGACCGCCGGCAGGGGCTTGGGTGACCTTAAATTCACACCGAGGAAGGAGACCACCCGGCGGGCGTTCCGGTAGGCCCACCGGGCCGGGACATTCCCGTGCACGGTGGTGATGGCCCTTAAGTCGATCTCCGGAGAGGCCAGCGCCAGCGCAATGGCAAAGGCATCATCAACCCCCGGATCGCAATCGATAAGGGTTGGCGTCAGTGTTTTTTTCGCCATCTTAATTTTTTAATTCCCCCCTGAAACTAAGGCACTCTGTACCAAGCCCTACTTTGTTGGTTTCATATTGATATTTATGTATTTACGCCGACTGACGTACATTTATGCCTATTATAAGACCCAAAGATAAAATAATACGGATACTGCCCGTCCACAAAAACATCGTACCTAAATTATTTAAAATCAAACAAATAAAAAAAACTTCGGGCTTGTTGCATTATTTATATTACCATGCAAGTCAGTGTCTCTTTCTGTATCTATTTGATATGCTACCGGTTAACAATCCGCTCACCTTGAACTGTTGACAACCATCGGTTTTTATTATAGTTATAGTGCTTTTGGAGCCGCATCTTCCCCAAGTGCTCAGGATCAAACAAAGAGCATGTGAACCGAGGTGGTACCCAAAATCCACCCGATAGACCTTGAGCGATACTCTTTATGGCAAATCAACCACGTCCAAAATCATCGTCCCGGCGGCGATTGGTCGCCGCTATTGATATCGGGGGCACCTTTACCGATATCGTCATATATGACATGGGAAGTGGCAAATCTCTCGTCGGGAAATATTTGACCACCCCCCACGATCCCTCCATCGGCGCCCTGGCGGGCCTTCGCGCGCTCCTCGATGAGTTCGGATTTCGCTTTAAGGAACTCAGCCAGGCCATTCACGCCACAACGCTGGCAACCAATGCCATCATCGAGCGCAAGGGGGCTACCACCGGCCTGATCACGACCAAAGGGTTCCAGGATATTCTCCTCATCGGCCGGGAATCGAGATACGACATTTACGATCTCGTCCCAGAGTTCCCCGAACCCCTGGTGCCGGTGCCGATGCGCCGCGAACTCACCGAGCGGATTTCCGGAACCGGAGAGATCCTCCAGCCGCTCAGCCCCCAAGAGGTGAAAGTCACCATCCAGGAACTCGTCGATAAAGGAGCGAACTCGATAGCGGTTTGCTTGCTTCACTCCTATATCAACCCCGAGCACGAAGAAGCCATTGCGGAGTCAATAATCGAATCGTTCCCCGACATGAGCTTCAGTCTCTCCTCCAAGGTCTGTCCCGAAATTCGCGAGTACGAACGAACCTCCACCACAGTTGCTAACGCTTATATCCAGCCGATCGTCTCCCGCTATCTCGAGGACCTCGAATCGAATCTCGACGATGTGCCACTCTATCTCATGCTTTCAAATGGCGGAATCGCGACGGCCCGGTCCGCCGCGAGAACCCCGATTCGGATGATCGAGTCGGGTCCGGCCGGCGGGGCGCTGTCCGCCGCCTATTTCGGCGCCCAGAGTGGTTTTGAGGACCTCATTGCTTTTGACATGGGCGGCACCACCGCGAAATCCTGCATCATCGAACAATCCATACCTCACTTTACGTTCAACTTCGAGATTGCTCGTGTAAAGCGATTCAAGAAACACAGTGGCCTTCCCATACAGGTACCGTGCATCGATCTGATCGAGGCGGGCGCCGGCGGCGGGAGCATCGCCTTTATCGACGAGATGGGACTACTCAAGGTCGGCCCCGAAAGCCAAGGGGCATCCCCCGGCCCCGCTTGCTACGGTCTCGGAGGGGACAAGCCCACCGTCACCGACGCGGATCTTATTCTAGGCTACATCAACCCCGAATATTTTCTCGGCGGAATGATGGAAATATTCCCCGAGGCCGCCTCTCAGGCCATCCGGAAAAACATTGCCGAACCCCTAAAAATCCAAGAGGTACAGGCCGCCTGGGGAATACACGAGGTCGTCAACGAGACGATGGCCGCCGCCACCCGCATCCAGCTCTCCGAGCGCGGAAACGACCCCCGCAATTTCACCCTCGTCGCCACCGGAGGAGCGGGCCCTGTTCATGCCTTCCATCTCGCGCGGAAGGTCGGTCTTCACCGGATTATCTGTCCACCCGCCGCGGGCCTGGCATCGAGTCTTGGGCTGCTCACCGTTCCCTTCAAGGTCGATACCGTGGACAGCTATGTTTCCTCGCTCGAAGAGGTGGATGTCGAGAGACTCAACACCCTCTTCGCGGATCGGGAGAAACAGTGTTACTCCCTCCTCAAGGCCGCCGGGGTAAAAGAGCGGGATATTCAGATAGAGCGCATGGCGGATATCAGCTTCGAGGGCCAGGGATACCCGTTAACGGTTCCAATTCCTACGGGAAAACTCAAATCGAATCATATGGAAGTCATCGAAAAATCCTTCCGGGACAAATACGTCGAGGCACACGGGCGCGCGATCAACGACGTGCCCCTTCGTGTGTTTAACTGGCGAATCTTCGGAATCGGACCGTCTCCGGCGGTGAGCTTTAAATTCGCCAACTTCCCCACAAAGGGGAGCGGAAATCCGCTAAAAGGCACCCAACGGATATTCCTTCCGGAATCGAAGGGCTTCCGGAAGGTGAATGTCTACAACCGCTATCTTCTCCGGCCCAATCAGAAATTCAAGGGGCCGGCCCTGGTCGAAGAGCGGGAGACCACAACGGTTATCGGATCGCGGTCGAACTTTTCTGTCGATAAACACCTGAATCTGGTAATCGAGCTTTAGGAGGCGATTAACGATGGCCCGAAAGGGAATCGACCCGATCACACTGGAAGTGCTCTGGAGCCGGCTTATCGCCATCGCCGAAGAGTCGGCCATGGAAATTATCCGGACGGCGTTTTCCACCACGGTACGCGAGACGCACATGTTTGCCGTAGTCATTCTCGATACGAAGGGCTACGCCATCTCGCACGCCGGGTCGGCAATGCCCAGTTTCGTGGGCTCGATGCCGTTGACAATCCGTCAGCTTTTGAAAACCTTCCCGGCCGAATCTTTTCAGCCAGACGATCTGGTCCTGACCAACGACCCATGGTTGGGCACGGGACATCTGCAGGACATGACCTCGCTCTCGCCGATTTTCTACAAAAAAAATCTCGTCGGCTTCATCGGCATTACATCGCACGCCACCGACATGGGCGGAAAGCTCCGCTCGCCCGAGGTCAGGGACATTTACGAGGAAGGCATTCAGCTTCCGCCGTGTAAATACATGTCCGAGGGACTGGTGAATCCCGATATTCTCCGAATCATCCGCGCCAACGTGCGGGTTCCCGAGCAGGTCGAGGGAGATTTAATCTCCCACATGGCCGGCTGCAAAATCGCGGCCCAGCGCGTCCAGGCCATGCTCGAGGAATACAAGCTCCGCGATCTCGACTCCGTCGCCACGACGATATTCCAGCGTTCGGAAAACGCCATGCGCGAGGCGATAAAAAAAGTACCCGATGGCGAGTACCGCTTTCACGTCAACACGGACGGATACGACGAACCGCTGATTATCCGTGTCGAAGTCAGGGTGAGGGGCAGCAGCATCGTGGTCGACTATACCGGCACATCGCCCCAGGTGGACCGCGGCCTCAACGCAGTTTTGAATTACGTCTTCGCCTACTCGGCCTATTCGTTGAAATGCCTTTTCTGCCCGGGCGTTCCCAACAACGAGGGGAATTTCCGGCCCATCACGGTGACCGCGCCCGAGGGGAGCATCCTCAACCCGCGTTATCCCGCCCCGGTGAACGGGCGCTCCATGGTGGGCCAGTTCATCCCCTCGGTTATTTTCGGCGCGCTTTGCAAGGCCGTCCCCGAAATGGTCCAGGCGGCCAGCGGAAGCCCCGTCTGGGCCATCAACGCCGCCGGCGTGGACAAGCTGGCCCACCGTTTCGCTGGAAACTTCTTCCTCAACGGCGGGCAGGGCGCCTCCAAGAACCACGACGGAATTAGCTGTTTGAGCTTTCCCTCGAACACTTCGAACACGCCCATTGAAATTCTCGAGCACATCGTCCCCCTCCTGGTGGAGCGGAAAGCCATCATCCGCGACAGCGGCGGGTCGGGCGAGTTCGTGGGCGGTAACGGCCAGCAGGTAATCGTCAAATCCCTTTCGAACGTGCAAATTCTCCTCAGCTTCCTCAGCGAGAGAACGCGCCACCCCGCCTATGGCCTTTTCGGCGGGAAAAACGGCCGGGTCGGGAAGGTGACGCTGAACGGGCGGCCGATCAACCCGAAACGCCAATGGGTGATGAGCCCGGGAGACCGCCTGGTTCTCGAGGTGCCCAGCGGCGGCGGCTACGGAGATCCGAAGGATCGAAATCGCGACGCCATCGAACGCGACCTGCGCGAGGGCCTGCTGTCCATTCAAAAAGCCCGCGCCGAATATTCCTTTGACGGAGACTACTCCGGCTCCGAAACCAACTGATCCGAATGGCCTCCTCTTCCCGCGGATGGGTCGCCGTAACGGCTACGGATGATTTTCCCGTCGCCCTCGCGCCTGTGCGCGCGGCGCTCAAGAGCGTCGCGCCGGTCAAGGTGGTGCCCCTTCCCTTCAGCCCGCTGAGCCGGACCCAGGAAGAGCGCTTCGCCGGATTGTTTCGAGGCGCCGGGGGGATGCTCCTCCGGCCGGGCTACATCACTCCCTCTCTCCTCGACCGGCTGCCCGATCTGCGCGTCATCGGCGTTCACGGCGCCGGCGTCGATCAGGTGGACGTTGCCACCTGCACCGAGCGGGGGGTACTGGTCACGAACACTCCCGGCGCTAACGCGGATTCGGTGGCGGAACTGACAATCGGGCTGATGCTGAGCCTGATTCGGCGGATACCTCAAAGCGCCGCCCGAGTCGGCGCCGAGCGCATCTGGGGGGAGGCCCGCTACACAGGCGGCGAACTCAAGGGAAAAACGTTGGGCCTGGTCGGGCTCGGTCAAATCGGCGAGCGCGTCACCCGCATCGCCCATGCCTTCGGCATGAAGGTGTGCGCCCACGACCCCGGGCTTTCAAACAAGGAGATTCGCGCCCGGGGGGCCAGGCCGTTGAAGCTCGACGCCCTTCTCGCGGCCTCCGACATAGTTTCCCTGCACGCGCCGCATATCCCGGCGACGCACCACCTCATCAACAGGCAAGCGATCTCGAAGATGAAAAAAGGGGCGTTTCTGGTCAACGCCGCGCGCGGGCCGCTCGTTGACGAGAAGGCGC
>JAVEPB010000173.1 GCA_030922375.1 bacterium
GCGACGGCGCGCCCTCGAACCCCCTCGACGTTGCACACCATCACCCCGCGCTCTGTCGCCGCCGCGAGGTCGATGTTGTTGTAGCCCGCGCCCGGCTTGGCCACCACCTTGAGCGACCCGCAGGCGTCCATCATCTCGGCCGTGAAGGGTTCGAAGCAGGTCACCACCCCCTCGGCCCCGCCGAGGACGGCCATGATCTCGCCGGTGGAGTAACCCTCGGGCCAGACCAGGTCGTAGCCCGGGCCGAACCACCCGGGCCCGGTTTCCCAGTGCGCGATGCGCTCGAAGATCGGATCGGCGATGACGATTTTCGGCAAAGGCTCCCCCCGAGTCGTTCTCTAAAAAATCGCTCGTGAATATTTCTAATCGTTATCGAGAATCTCTTCCATCGTCACCGCCCGGCGCTCGGCGTGGCTGAGGAGCATCGCACGCATCACGCCCAGCGCGCGCACCCCCTGCTCGCCCCCGACCTCGGGTTCACCTCCCTCGCGGACACAGCGGGCCAGGTCGGTGAACTGCTCGGCGTTGGCCAACTCCCTTCCCGCCACCATCCCGACGCCGATGTCGATCTCCTCGGCGTCGCCCATCGCCCCCTCAAGGCGCTGGAGGGTGGGCATTCCCCCGCTCGTGAGGCTGAGCGTCGCCTTCGTCCCCTCGATCAAAACGCCGACGCGGAAGGCGGCCATGTAGCTTCCCGTCAAAGCTCCGACAACGCCGCTCGAGAACCGGAGCACCCCCGCCGCCGCGTCGTCCGTCCCCGAGGGGCCGCCCACCTTCCCCGCAGCCGCGTCAACGGACTCGATCTCCCCGAAGAGAGCCTCCAGGAGGTCAGCCAGGTGAATCGTATAGCTATAGAGCGGGCCGCCGGGATTCTCGACCGGGTCCCAGCGGTCGCTCCCCTTCCCGGCGGTGAGGCCCAGGGTGTTCGAGAAATGCGCCGACACCAGGCTGACCGTCCCCAGCTCGCCGGCGTCGATCATTTCCTTGGCCCGGCGAAACATCGGCCAACGCCGGAAGTTCTGCCCCAGGGCGAGCTTGACGCCCGCTTCCCGGCAGGCGGTGACGATCTCCTTCGCGTCCGAAACCGAAAGGGCCATGGGCTTTTCCATGTGAATGTGCTTTCCGGCCCGGGCCGCCGCCAGGGCCTGCTGCTTGTGACCGCTGTTCGGCGTGGCGATGACGACGGTCTCGGCATTCGGATCGGCCAGGAGGGATTCCATCGAATCGTAGCCGCGGCAGCCGTACTTCGCGGAAAAACCATCGCGGGTGGCCGGGGTGCGCGCGAAACCGCCGACGATCTCGGCCGCCCCCGAGGCCAGCGCCGCGTCGGCGAGCACCTCCCCCCACCAGCCCAGCCCGAGGAAAGCCACTTTCAACGGATCATTGTTGCTCATAAATCTCTCCCGAGAAAAAAGAATCTGAAAAAACGCCGCTCCGCCTCAAGCGAAGCGGAGCGGTGAAGGACCCGTTTGGGTCAAAATTCAAAAGACGCCTGAAGGGCTCGAATCTACCCGATTATTTTCAGCTCGGGGACGCTGAAGGGCACCGAGGAGTTGTGGATGGCCACCTGAAGGGCGACGTTGCGCGCCGCCTCGCGGAAGGCTATCGCCACCGGGCTGTCCGGCTCGCTCACCACAACGGGCTCGCCCCGGTCACCGCCCAGACGGACCTTGATGTCGAGCGGCACCGCGCCCAGAAAGGGAACCTCGTAGCGCGAGGCGGCCTGCTCGCCGCCACCTGAGTCGAATATATCCTCCCGGTTCCCGCAGCTGGGGCACTCGTAATAGCTCATGTTCTCGATGATCCCCAGGATCGGCACCTCCGTCTTACGGAACATCTGGAGCCCCTTGCGCGCATCGAGTAGAGCGATGTCCTGGGGGGTGGTGACGATGACGGCGCCGGAGAGGGAGACCTGCTGGACGATGGTGAGCTGAACGTCGCCCGTCCCGGGCGGCAGGTCGAGGACCAGGTAGTCCAGATCCTCCCACAGGGTTTCGCCGAGAAACTGAACGAGGGCCTTCATCACCATCGGCCCGCGCCAGATGACCGGGCTGTCCTCGTCCACCATGAATCCGATGGACATCACCTTCACCCCCCGCGCCGAGAGCGGGTAGATGCGGTTATTCTCGTCGGCCATCGGCTTCTCGTCCGCCACCCCGAGCATATGGGGCTGACTCGGGCCGTAGATATCCGCGTCGAGCACGCCCACCTTCGCGCCCTCGCCCACCAGGGCCAGCGCGATGTTCGCCGCGACGGTGGACTTGCCCACCCCGCCCTTGCCGCTCGCCACGGCGATGATGTTCTTCACCCCGGCGATATCCATTTTCCCCTGTCCCGCGGGCCGGGCGGTGACGTGGCTATCCAGGCGCACGTTGACGGCCGCTACTCCGTCGAGCACCCCGACGGCCAGACGGCAGTCTTCGAGGAATTGATCCTTCCGGGGATGCGCCGGGGTGGTCAACTCCAGCGTGAAGGCTACGGCGTCTCCGCAAATCTGGACGTCCTTGATCATCTTGAGGCTGACGACATCCTTGCCCAGGTCGGGGTCTCTCACCTTCTTCAGCGCCTCGAGAACCTGTTCCTCCGTGATTTCCGCCATCGACATTCACTCCTTAGGTGCGCTTGCGCGCATCGAAAAATCGTCAGAATTCGGACGCTCCGGCCTTTTTATTGGGGAAAAACGCCCGCCTCCCCCCGTTGCAGCGGCCTATCTTATGGCCCGGTTTTCTTGACTGTCAATCACTCGGCGCCTCAGAATCCGGACCAGCGGGCCTTTTGTTTCGCGAAATACCCGCCGTTCGGTTGACGCCCACTCGCCAGAGAGACTAAATATACCTCGTCCCACCCTAAAGGCAGGAGGGGCAGGAGGAGCAGGAGAAACGCCAAGCCGGATATATCCCGAAAATTTTTTCCGTAAATGCAGAGGGGAGCAGAAAAATTGGACATCATCGTTTGCGTCAAGCAAGTCCTTGACCACGATATCCCGCCGAGGGATTTCAAGGTGGACGAGGAAGCCAAGGCCGTCGTTCCGCCGTCGAACGTCTCGCCCGTCATCAGCAACTTCGACGAATACGCCGTCGAGGAAGCGATTCTACTGAAGGAAGCACACGGCGGAACAATCACCGTCCTCACCGCCGGAGGCGACAGCGCCCGCGACCTGCTCAAAAAATGCATGGCCATGGGGTGCGACGAAGCGGTCCTGCTCCAGGACAGCGCCTTCGAGGGATCGGACCCGTTCGGCATCGCGCGCATCCTCGCCGGGGCGATCCGGAAAATCGGAGCATTCGACATCATCCTCTGCGGCCGGATCAGCAGCGACTGGAGCCAGGGGGCGACCGCCCTGGCCCTCGCCGAAGCCCTGGACCTCCCCAGCGCCTCCCAACTCATCAAAATCGACGTGAACGGAGAGACGCTCCGGTGCGAGCGCGTGCTCGAGGACGGCGAGGAAGTCGTCGATATCTCAACGCCCTGCCTCCTGACGGCGAGCAACGAGATCAACACCCCGCGCCTCCCCTCGGTGAAGGGCATTCTCATGGCCTCGCGCAAGCAAATTCCCGTATGGGCGGCGGGCGACATCGGGGTGGACGCCGCCACCGTCGGAGCGGGCGCGGCCACCCTCGAACTCAC
>JAVEPB010000174.1 GCA_030922375.1 bacterium
AAACACGGTTTTACAGAATAAGGTTTTGTTCGGAACCGACTGGCCGCTGATGCCGCTCTCGCTCGCCGAGATCGCGGCGGAGGCGCGCGCGCTTCCGCTCAAGCCCGCCGTCACCGAAAAATGGATGGGGGGCAACTCGGCCCGTCTGCTGGGGCTCGCGGAATGAGCGCGCCAGCCGGTCCTCGCCCCGGCTCTCGCTGGTACCGAGTTCTGGCGGCGGCGTGTTTTCTGACGTGGGCGGTTTTCGGCTCGCTTGTTTCGACGAGCGGCCTTGTCGAGCCGATCCGGGGCGATCTCGGCCTGAGCTATTCCGAGGGCGGTTTTCTGCTTTCCGTCCCCTTTCCGCTGATCACCGTGTTCGCCCTGATGGGCGGGATTTTCGTCGATCGGTTGGGGGTGCGGAAAATGGCGCGGCTCGGGGCGGCGCTGGTTTTGGCGGGCGGCCTGGTCCGCGCCTGGTCGGGAGGGTTCTGGCCGCTTGCGCTGGGCATCGCGCTGGTCGGGGCCGGGGCCGGGGTGATTTTTCCGATTTTGCCCAAGGTGGCCCGGGAGACCGCGCCGCCCGATAAGCGCGAGACGGCGGCCGCGTTTTATACGACGGCCGTTGTCACGGGCTCCGCGATGGGGGTGGCCCTGAGCGGACATCTGGCGGCGGCGCTCGGATCCTTTCCCTTCCCGGGGGGGGCGTCCACCTGGCGCGGCGGCTACCTGATATGGGCCGGGGCGCTCCTCGTGACGTTTTTCCTTTGGGAGCGTTCGGCGGGCCTCGCCGCCTTAGACGAACAAGAAGACCCGGAAGGCGGGGAGGCCTCCTCGTTCCGGGTATGGCGCAGCCTCGATGTCTGGGCCGTGGCGGCGGCGCTTTTCGTCAACAATGTCATTTTCTACACCGGCATCGGGTGGTTTCCCTCGATTCTCCAGACAAAAGGCTGGCCGCTGGGCCAGGCGGCGCTGATCGTCTCGCTGGTGGTCTGGGTCGGGATAGTGGCTATTTTGAGCGCCCATAAAATCGCGCCCGTGGTGGGCGGGATCGTCCGGATGGTGGTGATTTGCACGGTGGTGTTGGTTGTGAGTTTCGCGGCGCTTCCCCTGTCGGGCCTCTGGACGGCCGCCGTGGAAATCGTGGTTATCGGATTCTCGATGAACTTCTGGTTTGTCCTGTGCCTGGGGTACCCGGCGCGCGCTGTGCCGGCCGCGTCGGCCGGCAAGGCGGGGGGGATGATCATCGGGCTGGGTTATTTCGGCGGCTTCGTCGGACCATGGGCGGCGGGCGCCATCCGGGACGCGGCGGGAGACTTCGGCCCCGCGCTCTACGCGATTGCCGCGCTGACGGCGATCTCGCTGGTGACCGCGCCCAGCTTCGACCGGCGGCCGGCCGGCCGGCCGATGGGATAGGACGCCCGTGGCCGGCGCCCTGAAGTTGAAGCTGGACGTCCCTGCTTTGGCCGGCGTGGCGACGCCGGGCCAACTCGCATATGATCACCGCCGCCGAATGCGCCGCCTTGTCCGTCCAAAATCCGATTGATGCGGAGGTTTCATGAACGCCGAGAATTCGCGCCCCAGGCTCCGGGCCCTCGAAGTCACGCTCACCGAACACGAGGGCGAGGATGCGGTCCTGCTCCGGGACCCGCTTCACCTGAGCGAGGCGATCATCATCGTCCCGATGGGTCTTGTCCCCATTCTCAAGCGGATGGACGGCGCCCACACCCTCGCCGATATCAGGCGGGAGTGCCTGGCCGAGGAGAAAATCGATTATCCGGAGGAAAACATCCGCGAGCTTTTCTCTCATCTCGAGCGGTCGCACTTTCTCGACGGAGATGGTTTCGAGGCATGGCGGCAGGATGTGGTGAACGCCTACCTGGGCGCTCCGGCGCGGCCGAGTTTTCTCGCCGGAAAAAGTTACGACGCCGATCCCGCCGGGCTGAGGAGCCAGATCGAGGGCTTCTTCACCTCGGAGGAGGGTCCCGGGCTCCCCGAGAGAAACGGCCGGGCGGCGGGCGCTCCCCTCAAGGGGCTCGTCGCGCCCCACATCGATTTTCAACGCGGCGGCCCGGCGTTCGCCTGGTCTTACCGGGCGCTCGCCGAGCGGACCGAGGCCGACACTTTCATCGTCCTCGGCACAGTCCACGCCCCGACCCAGGGGATTTACAACCTCACCCGAAAAGCCTTCGAGACCCCGCTGGGCGTCATCGAGGCGGACGGAGGCTTCGTGGACGCCCTCGCGTCGCGTTATCCGGAGGACCTTTTCCGCGACGAATTCGCCCAGCGCGGGGAGCACTCCATCGAGTTTCAGGCCGTATTCCTCCGCTACATCTATCCGGGGGTACCCGAGGCCGAATCGCGCTCCGTTCAAGGAGAAAGCTCCGGCGCAGGGCCCGTCACGTTCGTCCCCATCCTCGTCGGCTCGTTCGGAGAGTTCGTCGCCGGGGGCCGCTCGCCCGCCGGAGACGCCGAGGTTGAGGGCTTCATCACCGCGCTCCGGGAGACCGCCGCCGAGTTCGAGGCCCGGGGCCGGCGCGTCTGCTATCTGGCGAGCGTGGACCTGGCCCATGTGGGCCCCCAGTTCGGAGACGAGCGGCCCGTGGACGAGGCCCAGCTCCGCGCCCTCGACGAGGCCGACCGCGCCTCCCTCGAGGCCGTCTGCCGGGGAGACGCCGAGGCGTTTTACTGGAGCGTGGCGGCGGACGGCGACGCCCGGAAGGTTTGCGGCCTCGCCCCCATCTACACGATGCTCCGGGTTCTCGAGGACTGTTCCGGCGAGGTCCTACACTACAGCCAGTGGCCCGACCCCAACGGCACCGTGACGTTCTGCTCCGTCGCGCTTACCTGATCGATTCTCTTCACAAGGACCCCCCCCGCGTTCACTCGATTGGGCGCGGGTTTTTTTGTTTGATGCGTTCCTGAGCGTGGATGAAGGGTTCGGGGCGGATGTGGTAGATTGCGCGCTCCTGAAATTTTATTCGATCAATCCTTCGATTTGGGCCAAAGGAGGCGCGTGTGCTGTATCTGGGTGAAGAGGAAGTCAAGAATTTAATCAAGATGCCCGAGGTGGTGGACCTTGTCGGGGAGGCCTTCAGGGCGCAGGGCGCGGGCCTCGCGCCGAATCAGCCGAGGCGGCGGCTGCACATGCCCAAGGGGGCGCTCCAGGTGATGTACGGGGGGCTCTCCGATCAGGGGTATTTCGGCTTAAAGGCCTATACCACCTTTCCGGGGATCGGGGTGCGGTTCATCTTTTTGCTCTGGAATTCGGAGACGGCGGAGCTCCTGGCGCTGATGGAGGCAAACATCCTGGGCCAGATCAGGACCGGCGCGGCGAGCGGCGCGGGGGCGCGGCTGATGGCGCGTGAGGACGCGAGGGTGGCCGGGCTTTTCGGCACCGGCTGGCAGGCGCGGAGCCAGCTCGAGGCGCTTTGCTGCGCGAGGCCGCTCGAGCGGGTGAATATTTACAGCCGAAGCCCCGAGAAGCGGGAGAAATTCGTGGACAGGATGAAGGGCGCGGTCCCGGCCGAGCTTGTGGTGGTCGAGACGCCCGCCGAGGCGGTCAAGGGCTGTCAGATCGTCTGCACGATGACGACGGCGAAGGACCCTGTGTTCGATGGAAGCGATCTGGAGCCAGGGACGACGGTCATCCCCGCGGGGTCGAACCGGGTGACGAACCGGGAGGTGGACGATGAGACCTTCAGGCGGGCGGCCGAGGGGCGAATCGCCACCGACGATTTGAAGGGCGCGAAGATCGAGAGCGGCGACTTGGTCCGGGCCGTTTCGGCGGGGGCCGTCACCTGGGGCCGGGTGGTCGAGATCGGGCAGATTGCGGCGGGGAAAATGCCGGGCCGGGGCTCGGCGGATGAGATCAATATGTTCCTCAGCCAGGGGGTCGCGATCGAGGATGTGGCGATCGGGGCCGAGCTATACAAAAGGGCGAAGGCGCAGGGCGTTGGCCAGGATCTTCCCGTCGAGGGGACGTTCAAGAAGGCGACCTAGCCGGAAGCCGGCCCCGGGGTCCGTACCGGACGGGTGTGGCCCGTACCGGGCGGGTGTGCGGCCCGGACGAAATGGACCGGCCCGGCGGTTGGCTCGGGGATGAAAACGGACCGGCGGGGCGAAATGGACCGTACCGGGCGGGTGTTTTTAAGTTGTTGATTTTGGGTCGATTGTGGGCGTTTTTGCGTAGGTCGTTGATTTCCGGTGACTTCCGGGGGTTCCCTGGATTGTCCCGGGTTATCCGGGGATGAGAGAAGATCGAATTTTTCGCCGGGGGGACTTGAATTTTCCCGCGCCTTCCATTATGGATAGTTCTTCTTTTTTCGGGCGGCGGGCCGGAGCCCCTCCCGGGAAAGCCGTCTTCGTGCTTGGGTATTCGACGCTCCGGATAGGAAGCCTGTTCCATGCGAGACAAGATCCTGCTCGAGTGCACGGACTGCAAAAAAATGCGCTATCCCTCTACCAAGAACAAGCGGAACACGCCGGACCGGCTGGAGTTCAAGAAGTATTGTCGCTTCTGCCGCAAGCATGTGCTGTTCCGGGAGACCAAATAGATGCCCCCCCGCGGAAAAACCATATCGATCGCCCGCCGCCGTTGCATCGTCACGGGCAAGGCCGTCGTTTACGGAAACACCGTTAGCCACTCGCACCGGAAATCCCGCCGGCGCTTCGAGCCCAACCTGCACCGCAAGCGGATTTGGGTGCCCGAGGAGAAGCGTTACGTGACGCTGCTCGTCTCGGCGCGCGGGCTCAAGACCATCGCCAAAAAAGGCATCTTCGCCGTTCTCTCGGACCTCAGGCGAAGGGGCGAGAAGGTCTAGCGCCTCTTCAGTAATCAAGGATTCTCCCCGAAGTTCCCCGGGTTCAATCGAATTTTTTTGGAAATTTTCCGGAAGCCCGCCCGGCGGGCCGGAGCTTGCCCGCTCTCGGGCATCGTTGCGGTTAAACACATTTTCGCAGTGGCGGAGCATGCCCGAGAAAGTCTGAACCGAGCTGAGTTGGCCGCCGCATTCGCCTTGGCTGTCGCAGTATAAACCGAAGGAAACGAGGTTCCCCTGTTTTTTCTCGTATTTGCCTACTCGCCTCCGGGCGGGCCGGCCTCGTCAAGCATCTGGCGGTAATCCTCATAGGCGGGCGGAAAGCCCCCGGTATAGTTCAGCCAGTTCGTCACGGGATAGCGCGTCGCGCCCGCCTTGTGGGTGGCTTCGAGACCGTTCAGAATTTCGCCGGCCGCGGAGTAGGGGAAGCTGAAGGCGATCTCATGGTCCTGTACCTGACCGAAAATTCGGTCCCCGGTGCAGGGAACGACCATCTGCGGTTCCCCCGTGATAAAGGGGGCGATGGCGATGTCGGCGCAATCCACCCGGCCGCGAAAACGGCTTTCCAGTGTTCCGCCCCGATTCCAGAGCCAGGCCTGGCCCAGGCGCATGATCTGGGCCCCGTTCCCGTAGATGACGACCGAGTGCGGCTCGAACGAGGTGCGGCCAAGGGGTGCGGCGATGACGCCGATAAATTCCCCCTCGGCCAGCCGGGGAACGCTCTCTTCGCTCAGGCGCCCTGCGTTCAGGCTCTCCGTATAGAGATTGACGCACAAATTCCCCTCTTCGAAGTGGGGCAGCCGTTTCTCAAGGCCGAGAGCCACGGCGCCGAGGACGCAACTGTTGTCCTCCCGGCCCAGGGCGATGACCCAGCCGTACCGGCGGGCCATCGAAATCGCCTGGCATGTCGTGAAGCGGTTGTCCATGTCCTTGAGGGGGCGTTTTGTCCGGGGAGGCAACTCGTCCCAGCTCTTGACGAACCGGATCGCCACCGGAAAGGAAGCGAGCCGGAGATACTGATTCAGGCGGTCTTCTATTTCTGCCATATCCGCGGTGTCCATAAGGCGCCTTTCACTGATAGTGGCCAGGGCTTAGCTTGAGTCTGAATCATCATATCATTTTCCGCCGCCGCGCTCCCTCCCTGGTGAAGTGTTCCGGCGCTCTGTTAGGATGACCCCCCGAACCCGAAAATTTCGATCTACGCTACGCAAGGAGCTTTCCCGGAGGATGCAGATGGAATTCACGTTAACCGATCAGCAAACGGCCATCCAGGCGCTGGCCAGGGATTTTGTGAAACAGGAGGTCGAGCCGGTCGCCGCCGACCTTGATCGCGTCGCGGACTGGGAGGAGCGGATGCCCTGGGATTTGGTCGAGAAGGCCAGCGCCCTGGGGCTTCGCCAACTTCCTTATCCCGAAAAATACGGGGGGGCCGCCGCCGATGTGCTCACCTGCTGCATCGCCGGCGAAGAGCTCGCGGTGGGCGATCTCGGTTTCGCCGTGAACCTCGATCAGACTTGGAAGCTCGCCCATATCCTCGAAAGCCTGGAGCCCTCGGTTCGCGACCCCTGGCTCGAGCGCTTGTGCCGGGAGCCCCGGTTTCTCACCGCCATCGCCATCACCGAGCCCGGAGTGGGCAGCGATCACCAAGGATACTACGACGACCCCTCGATCGCGCTGAACACGCGCGCCGAGAAAAAGGGGGGGAACTGGGTGATCAACGGAATGAAGCAATACATCAGCAACGGACCTGTCGCCTCGCTCTACATCGTCGCCGCCCGGACCGATACGACCAAAACCCTGCGCGAGGGTCTCTCGGGTTTTCTGGTGCCCCGCGATTTGCCGGGATTATCCATCGGAAGAGTCCACGAAAAAATCGGCCAACGCCTTTCGATGAACTCGGAGCTGTTTTTCGATGATGTCGAAGTTCCCGGAGATCATCTGATACTGGGCGAGGGGCGGATGTGGGAGATCAGGGGGCGTCTATTGTCGAGTGGAAAGCCGGAGGCGGCGGCCAATTGCATCGGGGTCGGCCGGGCCGCGTTCGAGAAGGCGCTGGCCCATTCGCGCGAACGGTTTCAGGGCGGAAAGATCATCGGTGAGCATCAGTCGGTCGCCGCCATGCTGGCGGATATGGCCATTGGCCTCGAGGCAGCCCGGACCATGGTTTACCGATCGGCTTGGGCGGTGGACCACCAGCAGCCTTACGACTTCACGCTGGGCTGGAAGACCAAGGTGTACGCCTCCGAGGTGGCTTTCGATTGCGCAAGGTGGGGGGTGGAAATCTTCGGCGGCTCGGGCATCATGCAGGAAGCCCCGATGGAGAAATATCTCCGCGACGCGAGCACGTTTCTTCACTCCGACGGGACAAATCAGGTCCTTCGCCTTCGTATCGCCAAGGCGTATGCCGATGGCACGGCCTCAAGCTTTTAGCGCAAGGAGAAATCGATGAAAACGGCATGGTATGAAAAACACGGTCCCGCCGGAGAGGTGATTCAGGTGGGAGAGCTGGAGACGCCAGAGGCAGGCGAGGGCGAAGTCCGGGTCCGCCTTTCGGCTTCGGGGGTGAATCCGTCCGACTCGAAGGCTCGGCTCGGGTCACGGCCGGTGAAATGGCCTCTCATCGTCCCCCACAGCGACGGCGCCGGCGTGATCGACCAGGTGGGGCCGGGCGTAGACGCCTCACGGGCGGGCGAGCGGGTGTGGGTTTTCAACGGGCAGTGGGAGCGTCCCCTCGGAACGGCGGCCGAGTACATAGCACTGCCCGCCGATACGGCGATTCCCCTTCCCGATTCGGTGAGCTTCACCGAGGGGGCCTGCCTCGGAATTCCGGCGATGACGGCTCACCGGGCCCTCCTCGGGGACGGCCCCGTGGCGGGAATGACTGTTCTCGTGACGGGTGCCGCCGGGGCGGTCGGAAATTATGGCGTTCAACTCGCCAAATGGGCCGGCGCGGCCACCGTAATCGGAACGGTCAGCTCCGAGGAGAAGGCCGAGGCCGGACGGCGGGCCGGAGCGGATCACATCGTCAACTACCGTACAGAAAACGCCGTCGAGCGCATCATGGATATTACGGACGGGAAGGGTGTGGACCGGATCGTCGAGGTCGATCTGGGGGAGAACATGCCCGTTACGGCGAGCGTGATAAAAAATAACGGTACTGTCGCCGCCTACGCCTCGATGCGCGTGCCCCAGCCGGTGTTCCCCCATTACGATTTGATGCGGAACAACGTGAACGTCCGGCTGGTTTTTGTCTACACGATGCCGGATGAAGCGAAACGGAGCGCTTGCGGAGACATCGTTCGTGCATGCGAGGAAGGGCGGCTGTCCCATTCCGTCGGGCCGAAATTCAGTCTCGACGACGTGGCGGCGGCGCATGAGGTTATCGAGAGCGGAGATTTTATTGGTAACGTTGTCGTCGAAATCGATTGAGGGGGGTGCTACCTCAGCACTTCAATGATTCCTTCGCGGAAATTTTCGATGTCGATAGGTTTGGTGATGAATCCGTTCGCTCCCAGTTCGAGGCAGCGTTCCCGGTCTTCCTTCATCGCTTGGGCGGTTACGGCCAGGACCGGGATTTCCCGGGTTTCGGCGGCGGTTTTCAGCTTTTCGATGGCCTCGAATCCGTCAAGGACGGGCATTCGTAAATCCATGAAAATGAGGTCGGGATGCTCGTTCTTGGCCGCCTCGACGCCCTCCTCTCCGTTATAGGCGGAAATGATGCGGCTGGCGCTTTTCATGAGAATTTTCACGTATTCGTGATTGTGTTCCAGATCGTCCACGACGAGGATTTTCCTCCCGGACCAAGGCTCGGCATCGGCGGTGCCGTTTTTCCCCGGCTTTTTTTTCTTTTTGCCGGACGTTATCCTCTTTGCGGTGGTCATAGGCAGTACGAACGAGAAGGCGCTTCCCACCCCTTTCGTACTTTTCACCAGGATTCGCCCGCCGTGGAGCTCAAGAAGTTTTTTGACGATGCTGAGGCCGAGGCCGAGGCCTCCGGCGCGGCGCTTCGTTCCGCTTTCGAGCTGGCTGAAGCGATCGAAAATAACGCTGATCTCCTCGGGGGTCATCCCGAGACCTTCGTCCTCGACCGAGATGCGGGCCTCGCCCGAAACCGCCTCGGTCTTTAAGCGAATGGTTCCGCCCTCGGGCGAGTACTTGACCGCATTGTCGAGGAGGTTGGTCAGTATTTGGTTGATGCGGACCGGGTCGCAAATGACGGTTCCGCATCCTGAATGGTATTCGGCCTTGAGAGTAAAGCCCGCGGGCAGTTGCCCGGAGCGAATTTCGGCAACCTCTTCGACCAGTTGGTTGATCTCGGCTTCCTGCATATCGAGGCTGACTTTTCCTGTTTCGATCCGATCGAGATCGAGCAAATCCTCGATAAGGCGCGTCAGGTGTTTTCCCGATTCGCGGATTTTTTCGGCGATGTCCACGATTTTCTCCTCTTTCACCAGCATCAGGAGTAAATCGCTGAAGCCGAGGACGGCGTTGAGCGGGGAGCGAAGCTCGTGGCTCATGTTGGAGAGAAATTCGCTTTTCGCGTTGTTGACGGCCTCGGCCACGTCCTTCGCTCTTTCGAGTTCCTCTGTTCGCTCCTGCACTTCATTGAACAGGCGCGCGTTTTCGATAGCAATGGCGGCCTGGTCGGCGAAGGTCGATGCGAGCCGAATCTCCTCCTCGTCGAATTTGTATCCTCTCTCTCGGTAGATGTTCAAAACTCCGACCACCCGCGATTCGAGCCGAAGAGGGATTAGCATCGTGGATTGAAGCTCTTCCGGTATTGGAATATCCCGGTGCGCCGGAGAGACCCTATCGTCCTTTAGCATATTGGGTACGACTACGGGCTCGCCTTTCAGGGCGGTTTGTCCGGCGACGGATTCCCCGATACGTAGGCGCTTTTTGACCGGCAGGGCGTAGGCTTTCGGGGTTCCGGTCGTCCAGACCAGATCGTTTCCCTCCCGGATACGGATGGTCGCTTCGCCATCGAAAACCGTCCCGGCAGCTTCGGTGATGGCATTGAGAACGTCGGGCAGATCCAGTCCCCGGGTGAGGCGTTGAGCGACCTCGACCAAGGTGGCCAGGCGTTTTCCGCGTTCCTCGGTCACTTGGTAGAGCCTGGCGTTTTCAATCGCGACCGCGGCCTGGTCGGCGAGGCTTTTGGCGAGCTGCAACTCGTCCTTTGTGAATTCATGGTGCTGTTCGAGGAAAATACTGAATATTCCGACCACCCGCGATTCCAGCAACAGAGGAACGGATAATGAGGCGGCGGATCGCTTCAGATCGGCACGGGCCACTTCTTCCTTGATGGATCGCTTGTCTTTGACAATGTCCGACGAAAAAACGGCCTCCTCTTTTTCCGCCGCCAGGCCGGCGAGTCCCTCGCCGATGAGAATTCGCTCTTTTACCATTTGCCTCATGGCGACCGGGGTGCCTGCGGTCCGTACCAGTTCATCGCCTTCCCGGAGGCGTATGCCCGCCTCGCCGCCGATGACCAGTGCGGTTGCCTCGGTGATATTCGAGAGGACTTCGGTCAAATCGAGGCCCCGGGTGAGACGCTGGGCGACTTCCACCATGGTCGCAAGCCGTTTTTCCCTGTCCTCGGACTCCCTGTACAGGGTGGCGTTTCTTATGGCTGGCTGTAAATGTTCGGCGACGGCCGTGAATATTTCTTCATCTCCAACGGAAAATCCGTAGGGTTTTCTTTTGGCGAGGAGGAGACAGACGATGGAGTTGCTGTCTTGAAAAATAGGGATCCCCAGTGCGCTTCGATATCCCAGGAGGGAGAGTCAAGATTCGCTCCACATCCCTTCGGTCAGGTCGGGAATGTTGAGCAGGCTTTTTGACTTGCCCAACTCCCTGGCGAGGAGACCTCTCTCCGGCACCCCGTCCGGTATCGCCTCCTGCGGAATGTCCAAGTATTCATGGAACGATTGGATAATTCCCGTCTCCGAATCGAGGGTTCCGATGACGATTCGGTCACAGGGAACGGTCTCTTGGATTTCATTGATGATGGTTTTGAATAGCTCATCGGGTTCCAGCTCGGAGCCTACGGCCTTAGCAATTTTGCCGACGATTTCGAGGCGCGAGGCGCGGTCCTCGGAGGTTTGGAAAAGGGTGGCATTTACCATCGCCGGACCCAGGTGCGCGGCAACGGCGAATAGCAATTCTTCGTGTTCAATAGAAAAAGAATTCGGAGTCAGGCTGGAGAGGGCGATATGAGCGACACAAGTATTGTCCAGGAGAATGGGTATGACCAGCGAACTTTTGACGCCGTTTTTCGCCAGATGATCCCAAGGGTCTTTTTTTGTCGGTGTGTTGATGAGCAGTGACTCTTTCGGTTTATAAATATGGTGAAATAGTTTTTTTCCGGCTTCGATTTCCTCCGCCGGGGTGGGGGCGGGGATATGGAAATCCGACTCGATGTGCCAATACCGGCGGCGGTATGAAAGGGGATCGACGGTGGCAATGGCACAGCGATCACAGGGGACGGCATTGCGAATTTCATGGACGATAATGCGGAAAAGTTCATCGGGCTCAAGAGTCGATCCGATGGCCTTGGCGATCTTGTCGACGATTTCCATGCGAGAGGCGTAGTTCCTGGATTGTTCGTATAAATGGGCGTTTCGAATTGCGGGTCCAAGATGACTGGCCAGCTCGACCAAGAGATTTTCGTGGTCTTCGGCGAATGCGGCGATCTGTTTGCTCATCAAACTGAAATGGGCCACGGATTTGTTGTCCTGAATTATCGGGACGGAAATCCAACTTTTCAGGCCGGCTTTTGTCCAGGGTTTTATCCAGACCGGGCCCTCTTTACTCAGGTCGGAGAAGTTAATGAGTTTTTGTTTCTTGTACTGGTTGGCCAGAATCCATTTTTCCCTGGCTTTCAAGTTTTTTTCGGAAATATTAACTGTTTTTCCCGATAGACTTAAATATGGTTGGTACTCGAGGCCCCGGGGACCCAGGATGGCAAAAGCACATCGATCGTACGGAACAATCTTCTGAATCTCATGGTAGATGTTTTCGAATACCGCCGACGGGTCGAGTTCCGATCCGATAGTCTTCGCGATATTTTTTACTGTTTCCAGGCGCGAAGAGCGCGCCTCGGCTTCCTGGAAGAGAATGGTGTTTCGGATGGCGGAACCCATGTGGCCCGCGATGCCGGATAACAGTTTTTCGTGCTCGCTGGTAAAAGCGTTTGGCTCCCTGTGATTGAGCGTGATGTGAGCGACGCAACGATTGTTCTGGAGAATGGGAATCCAAAGCGCGCTCCGGATTCCGGCACTCTGGTACCGCCTTGCCCAGGGGAAATTGTATAGCTCTGTGTCCCGTATATTAATTGAGGATTTCGTCTCGTAAATGTTTTGGTAAACCGTTTCGGCGATCCCGAAATCTTTCCACGAGACCCCGTTTTTCGATTTGATCTCCGAGAAAATATGCCAAATGTGGCTCAGCTTCGAGACCGGGTTAATGCTTGCGACGATGCATCGCTCGCAGGGCACCGCGCGCCGGATTTCCTGAACAATCGTCTGGAAAAGCTTTTCGGGCTCCAGGGCGGAGCCGACGGCTTTGGCGATTTCGTCCACAATTTCGAGGCGCGAGGCGCGTTGCCGGCCCTCCTCGATTAGAAGAATTTTTTCGAGAGCGATTGAGGCATAGGAGGAGAGAATGTCGAGCATTTCGAGATCGTCTTTTTGAAACGGCCGAACTCCTGTCCGGAATACGGCAAATGCACCGATGACTTTCCGGCCCCTTTTTATCGGCAAGGCAGCATAGCTCCGCAATCCCGCCCGGTCCGCCCAGGCGGATGGCTCCCAGTGCGGGTTCTCGAACACATCGTCAACGACGACCCGCTCGCCCATTTCGACCGTCCAGCCCGA
>JAVEPB010000175.1 GCA_030922375.1 bacterium
CGCCGTGCATGATGTCGCCGTGTGCAGCATCGCCGTCGTAAAAAACGGCGGCCTGGCCCGGCGGCACGGCCCCGAGCGCGGCGGGGTCCTCGGGAAAAACCTCGGCCGCATCGTCCCCCGACGGCACCACCCGGCACGGGACCGCCCGCTGGCGGCTCCGCACCTGAACCGACAGGCTCTTTTCGGGGGCATCGAACGGAATCGACCAGCGAATCCGCTCCGCCCTAAATCTCTCGCGCTCGAGCTCGCACCGCTCCCCCACCACCACCGTCGCCGTATCGGCCTCGAGACCCACCACGTAGCGCGGCTCGCCGCCCCCCAGCCGTAGCCCCCGCCGCTGGCCCACCGTGAAGTGGCTGACGCCGGGGTGGCCGCCGAGGCGGTTGCCCTCACGGTCCACAATCTCGCCGGGCCGGTCGATGTCCGGCGCCTCGGCCTCGAGGAAAAGGCGGTAGTCGTTTTCGGGGACGAAACAAATTTCCTGGCTCTCGGGCTTGTCGGCGGTGGAAAGGCCGAGGCCGCGCGCGATCTCGCGGGTGCGCTTTTTTTCGTACTCGCCCAGGGGAAACAGGGTGTGCGCGAGCTGGTCCTGGCTCATCCCGAAAAGAAAATAGGTCTGGTCCTTCTCCCGGTCGGCGCTCCGGGCCAGCGTCAGGCGGCCCCCCACCTCCACCACGCGGGCGTAGTGGCCGGTCGCCAGTTGATCCGCGCCAAAACCCTTCGCCCGCCCGGCGAGATAATCGAACTTGACCACCTGGTTGCAGGCGATGCAGGGAACCGGCGTGCGCCCCCGGGCGTACTCCCCGATGAAATTATCGATCACCGTCTCCCGGAACGACTCGCGCACGTCCATCACATAAAACGGAATATCGAGCTTATCGGCGACGGCCCGCGCGTCGGCCAGATCGCGCGGCGCGCAGCAGCCCCGGTGAAAC
Organism: bacterium; assembly: GCA_030922375.1. Classification (GTDB taxonomy): domain Bacteria; phylum UBA8248; class UBA8248; order UBA8248; family UBA8248; genus UBA8248. The sequence goes on from JAVEPB010000175.1 coordinate 936, forward strand.
GACTCGGACGGAGGAAGATCCGTGAGACGCAGCCCCACCCCGACCACATCGCGGCCCTCCTCCTTGAGCAGCGAGGCGGCGACCGAACTGTCCACCCCCCCGCTCATCGCGACAACGATGCGTTCAGGCATTATTTCTCCATGAAATTTTCTAAAATCCGCCCATCCGGCGGAAAAAAGGGCCCCGGCGTGGCGCCAAAGCCCTTTATAACCCAGAGATTTATTTCGCCCTAGCGGGCGCCAAACCCTCAAGGCGCGAGCAGCGGCATGAGCTCGCCGATGTCGGAGACGCGCTCCATCCCCCGCCAGCCCTCCCAAGCCGCGCGGGCGCGCTCTCCGGGCAAAATGACGCCGGCGCACTCCAGGAATTTCTCGCGGAACTCGGCCTCGGGGATCGGGTTGTCGATGTGGCCCCGCGCGATCTCGCCGAGGGCCGCGACCTCGCGGCCATCCTTCGTGCGAACCCAGACCGCCGTCTGCTCGCTCTCGGGGTCCTTGGCGGCCAGCTCCGGGTCGAGTTCGAACTCGACCCGCTCCTGAAGCGCCCGCACCTCGGGGCGGGCGACCCGATCCTCCTCGAACTGGGCGATTCCCACCTTGCCGTCGAGGACGGCGGAGGAGAGGCAAAACGGCATCGAGAACTTCCCCTCGAGACCGGTCGTGGCTTTTTGGTAGCGGAGCACCTTGAGGGTCATCACCGAGGCCCGCGCGCCAAGCGCCTCGACTTCCTCCGGGCGGATATTCTCGCGCCCGCAGAGATCGAGCATGGCGTCGATGCCCGGATGCGTCATCGCGCAGCAGGGGTGGATTTTGACGCATACCCCTTCTTCTATGTCCCAGGGAGCGCCCCAGTTCATCGCCGCCTCTTCCCAATCGGCAAAATTCTCCACGCCGGGACCGATGCCCTCAGCGGCCATCGCGCCGGCGTAGCCCGTCTCTAAGGCGTCGCCGGCGGCGGTGAAACCCATCCCGGCCAGGCGCGCGGCGACGAGCCCCGCCCGGGCGGCCTGCCCGGCGTGAAAGGGCTTGGTCATGGTGCCGAAGTTGCACACCAGCCCCGCCGCCTCGCTCGCGGCGAGGGCGAGGGCGTTCGCGGTCTGTCCGGCGTCGAGGCCCATCAGGTGGGCGCACGCGCCCGCCGCGCCGACCGCGCCGAGGGTGGAGGTGGCGTGAAACCCCCGGCGGTAGTGGTTGGGCAAAAGCGCCCGGCCCAGGGTGTGAAGCAGCTCGAAGCCCACTGTGTAAGACGCGAGCACCGCCGCACCGTCCAGACGGCGCTCCTCGGCGAGGGCGATGAGTGCGGGGACGAGGGTGACGCTCGGGTGGCCGGTCATCACGAAGTCCACGTCGTCGAAATCGAGGGCGTGGCCGGCGACCCCGTTGACGAAGGCGGCCCAGCTGGCCGAGGTCCGCCCGCCGCCGCCGGCGACCGTCGCGGCCTCTCCCCCGCCCTCCTCGCGGGCGAGGCGAAGGGCGAGGCGGGCCGAGGCGTCGGGCATCCCGGCGAGGGTGACCCCGAGGGTGTCCACCACGGCCTCTCGGGCGCGGGCGAGCGCGGCCGGGCCGATATCGCGAGCCCCGGCTATCCGCCGGGCAAGCTCACGGGTGGCAGGCCAGGGACGCTGACTGTTGTTCACCTGAAAATCCTCCCCTCAAGGTTCCGTGATAACTGCTATTGGGTAATTTTTCGGTACGGAGAAATTTTTCGGTCCGGAAAGTCACACTTCGGGACTTTTTCGGGAGCCTCATAAAATTCTACCGGAGGCCTTCACGGATCAAAAGCGGCCCTTGCAGGGTGGTGCGCCGGCCGAGCGGTACTCTCGTATGATGGCGCGCTGGCAGGGCGACGCAAAAAAGCGGGGCCCTCGCAGGGCCCCGCCGGTGTTTCTTTTGCTCGGTGTTTCTTTCACTCAAATTTGCTCAAACGCCGCGCAGGCCCTCGGGCGGCTTTTTCCCTTTTCGGGATTTCGGCGCTTTTTTCTTCATTTCCTGGGTCAACTTGTATTTGTTGACGGCGGCGACGAAGGCCTTGGCCGCGGCCTCGACGGTATCGAGACTGGTCGAGTGGCCAGCCATCTGGGCGCCGTCCTCGAACTCGACGAGTAGGTTCACCTCGGCCAGGGCGTCGCGCCCCTGCGTGACGGAATTGACCGAGAAATCGACGAGGCGGCTCCTGTTGCCGACGATGAGGTTGATGGCGTCGAGAACGGCGTCCACCGGGCCGTTCCCCTTGCCCACCTTGGTCTGGACCTCCTCCCCCTCCCGGAGGTGGACGGTGGCCATCGAGCCCGGCTTCGTGCCGGTCGAACTCGTCACCTGGAGCGCGTCGAGCTCGTAGTAGCTCTCGCCCGCCCCAGCGCGATTCTCCTGAAGCAGGGCGATGAGGTCCTCGTCGTAGATCTCTTTTTTCCGGTCGGCGAGTTCGATGAAGCGCAGATAGATGGCCGAGATAGCTTCGCGGTTCATCTTGAAGCCGAGCTGCTCGTAGCGCTGGCGCAGCCCGGCGCGGCCAGAGTGCTTCCCGAGCACGAGGGTATTAGAAGGACGGCCCACCGACTGGGGGGTCATGATCTCGTAGGTGATGGCCTTCGAGATGACGCCGTGCTGGTGGATGCCCGCCTCGTGGGCGAAGGCGTTCTTGCCGACGATGGCCTTGTTCTGCTGGACGGGCACGCCGGTCATCGAGGTGAGCAGGCGGCTCGTCGGGTAGATCTCCTTGCTCTTGACGCCGGATTTGAAATCGAGGATGTCGCGGCGCGTATGAAGGGCCATGACGAACTCCTCGAGCGAGGCGTTGCCGGCCCGCTCGCCGATGCCGTTGATCGTGCACTCCACCTGCCGCACCCCGCACTCGACGGCGACGATGCTGTTCGCGATGGCGAGGCCCAGGTCGTTGTGGCAGTGGGCGCTGAAGACCACCCCCTCGTAGGCGGGGATTTTCTCGAAAATATTCTCCCAGAATTGGCGGAACTCGGTCGGGACGGTGTAGCCCACCGTGTCGGGGAGGTTGATCGTCGTGGCGCCCTCGGCGATGGCGATCTTCACCGACTCGGCGAGAAAATCCCAGTCCGACCGGGTGGCGTCCTCGGCGCTCCACTCCACGTCCTTGCAAAGTTTTCGGGCGTGGCGGACCGAGGCGGCCACTTCCTTCAGGAGCTCGGCCCTGTTCATCTTGAGTTTGTACTTGAGGTGAATGTCGCTCGTGGCGATGAAGGTGTGGATGCGCGGCTTCTTGGCGTGGCGCACCGCCTCCCAGCAGCGGTCGATATCCTCCCGCGCCGAGCGCGAGAGCCCGGCGACGGTGGATTTTTTCACCGCCTTGGCGACATCGCGCACCGCCTCGAACTCATCGTTCGAGGCGATCGGAAAACCGGCCTCGATGATGTCCACCCCCAGCTTTTCGAGCTGGAGGCCGAGCTGGACCTTCTGGAACCGGTCCATCGCGCAGCCCGGCGATTGCTCGCCGTCGCGGAGGGTGGTGTCGAATATTCGAATTTTGTCTTTGGATTTCGACGCGCCCCGGGGGGCGGGTTTGGATTTTGCTGCTCTTTTCGCTGGCATGTCGCTAAGCTCCTCAGGAACGAAATTTTTTAATGAGTCCCGCCCGGCCCCCCTTTAAAAGATAAAAGCGGCCCGCGGGCAAAACATTCTTTCCGGCTCCTAAGGCGCCAGCGGCTGTTCGGGCGCACCAATCACGCCCGTGTTCCTCCTCTGAAGCTTCGACATCGGGTGCCGCATTGCTTGATTCTTCAAGGCCTTGCTCCATTTCAATGCTAGGCCAGCCGGGCCTTGGACCGCCCGCCAACCTGTTCAATAACATATCGGCAATTTTGGCCTCCGGGTCAAGTGGTTATTCCCCGAAATCCGGATATTGAAGGGCATTACCCTGGTGGGCTTCGAGTGAATAGCGCGCCCCTGAGAGTGAGGAGTGCGCTCCCTGTAAAGCAAATTTCTCAATCAGCAAAATCCTTCGTTCCTGACGGAACGCCCCCCCGCTGCTTCTCCAATTCGGACTGTTTTTCGGCCTGCTCGGGGTGTAGGCCTACGCCGAGTCCACTGACGATGCGGTTCATGTGGTTGAAGTAGCTTGTGATCATTACGACATCGAGAATGTCCTCGTCGGCGAGGCCGGCGTCTCTTAAGGGGCCGAGGTCGGCTTCCGTCATTGCGCTTAAGTTCAGGGTGAGTTTTTCGGCGTAGACGAGGACCGCCCGTAATTTGGAATTGAGCCCCTCGAAATCGCCCGCCTCGATTCGCACCGGAAGGTCGATGTCTCCGCTCAGTTTCGCGAGCACCTGCCCGTGGGAGGTTTTTCAGTAAAAACACCCGTTCACGCCCGAAACGCGGACGGCGATCATTTCCTTTTCGATCCGGCTCAGCCCCGAATCACCCTCCATAAGCGAGACGAACAGCGACTGGTTCGCCCGGAGGTGGTTTTCACGGATGCTCATGATCGAGGTCGTGTTCGAGACGAAACCGCGCCTGTCCTTTGAGGCATCATAGTAGCGCTTTAGCATCCCGCCCGCTTCGCCTTCTGGAACCGTCCTGATCCAGGCCATGAAAAGCTCCTTTCGAACCGGAACAATATATTTACAAAGAAAAGATTTTTTGGCTCCTACATCGCGTTTTGGCCGCCGTCCAAAACCAACGCCGCGCCGGTCATGAAGCGAGAAGCATCGGAAGCGAGAAAGACAACCGCACCTCCGAGTTCCTCGGGGTTTCCGGCTCGGCCCATGGGGATGTGGGCCTTGATCATGCGCTCGCCGGCCTCGGAGGTGAACATCTCGTGGTTGATGTCGGTGAGAAAATAACCCGGCGCCAGCGCGTTCAGGCGGACTCCGTGGCGGGCCCACTCGAGCGCCAGCGTTTTCGTGAGCTGGATGAGCCCCCCCTTGCTAGCCGAGTAGGCGGAGAGCATCTTGATGCCCACCATCCCGGCGACCGAGGCGACGTTGATGATCACCCCGCTCTTCCGCTCAATCATCCCCCGACCCGCGGCCTGACACATCAAAAACGCCCCGCGCAGGTTCGTCGCCATCACGCGATCCCACTCCTCTAGGGGAAGATCCGAGGCCCAGCCCGCCCCGCTGATGCCGCTGTTGTTCACTAATATATCGAGGGGCCCAAGGGCGCGCTCGGCCTCCGCGACCGCGGCCCCAGCACTCTTAGGTTCGATCAGATCGAGTGAAACGACGGCGGCCCGGCGGCCCATGCCGCGAATTTCGCCGGCCACCTCCTCGAGTTTTTCGATCCTCCGGGCGGCCAGTGCGACATCGGCCCCGGCCTCGGCCAGCGCCAACGCCAGCGCCCGGCCCAGGCCCGTTCCACCCCCCGTAACGAGAGCAGTTTTCCCACCGAGATCAAAATCCTTGAGCACCTAAGGTCCCCTTCACCAAACCACAGGCATTGTTCAAATCCTGTGGAAAACCGTGTGTCAACCCGCCCTAACAGCCCTAAAATCCGCTACTTAAATCGACTTGCCTCATCAGGGGGCAACCACATTAACATATTTATTATCAATGACTTACACTAAAATTTCGCCCATCCGATCCTTTAGCCACCGTCCTGTATGCTGTTTTTACACAAGTTTTCCCATTTCTCCTTTTTAGGCCCCAAATATGGCGTTCGAAATCGTAACCCACCACTAAATTTTGGGGTTGCCCGATTGCGCTCATCAATTTTCCCTTAGGTCAAAACCCTTTTTTCATTAATCGGGTCTTTCACTTAGGCTTCAAAGAATATTAGCGAGGTTCCCCCGTAATTAGCCCGGCGGGCCAATCGGGCGCCCCCAGGGGCCTCGGGCAAGTCGTCTCCCCCCCGGATCTCCGCCACCGCTACACGGCAAAGGGGCTCGGCCTCGAATAATCGGATTAAAATTTTCCGCCGAAGCTCCCCTTCCGCCCAGGGAGGATCCACGAACGCCGCGTCAAATGGCGGCCCCTCCGGACCGTCCCCGCCGCCCTCACGGCGAAGGCGTGAAAGCTCAGTCAACGCTTCTCCGCACCGAACCTCAAGCCCTTCGGCGAGATCTAGGCGTCCGGCCTCCTCCCGGATGTGGCTGCACCTGGCGGCGTCCATCTCGATCGCCACGGCTCGCATCGCTTTCCGGCTGAGAGCCTCGAGGGAAACCGCTCCACTCCCCGCGCACACATCGAGAATCCGCCACCCGTCGAGACGCTGCCCCCAGATATTAAACAGCGCCTCGCGAACCCTGTCACCCGTAGGGCGAACACCCTCCCCCGGCGGGGAAGCCAGCCGCCGCCCCCGGGCGGCGCCGCCAATAATACGAAGGGCCATCCCACTCCGCCTCGTGCTCTCAAATCCGGTCGAACGAAGCCAAGTCGCTGAACTGGCGGTAGCGCGTCTCGATCTCGGTCTGGGTGAGTACTCTGAGCCGATCGTAGCTGAAGGACTCCACGTTGAACGAGGCCATCACGCTGCCGAAAATCACTGCCCGGCGTAGCGCGGCATCGCTCATATCCCCCTCTGACGCGAGATAGCCCATGAACCCTCCCGCGAAGGTATCCCCCGCCCCGGTCGGGTCGTAGATGTCCTCAAGAGGAAGGCCGGGAGCCGAGAAAACCGAATCTTTCTGAATCAAGAGCGCCCCGTACTCGCCCTGCTTGACGACGAGGGTGCTGGGGCCCATCTCGATGATCTTGCGCGAGGCCTTCAGGACGTTGGACTCGCCCGCCAGCTCACGGACCTCGCCCTCGTTAATCACTACCATGTCCACCATGCCGAAGGTTTTGACCAACTCATCGCGCTTTCCCTCGATCCAAAAGTTCATCGTGTCACAGGCAACCAGCCGGGGGGATTTCACCTGCTCCACCACCGAGGCCTGGAGTTCGGGATCGATATTGGCGAGAAACACGTATTCACTCTCGCTGAAGGCATCAGGGACCTGGGGCCGGAAATCCTGGAAAACATTGAGCTGGGTGTCGAGTGTGCGGGCCGTGTTGAGGTCGAAGCCGTACTCCCCTTTCCACCTGAACGTCTCGCCCTCGCTCCGCTCAAGCCCGGCGAGATCCACCGAGCGCTCGGCGAGAAAATCGAGCTCGCTCTGGGGGAAGTCGCTCCCAACAATGGCGACGAGGCGAACCTCGGTGAAGTAGCTCGCCGAGACCGAAAAATAGGTGGCCGACCCGCCAATCGCGCCCTCGCGCTCGCCGAAGGGCGTCTTGACCGAATCAAACGCCATGGAACCTACTACGAGAAGACTCATCTAGTTCTCTCCATCTCCATGATAAGGACTGTGAACTACACTTCGCCGGACGGGGATGCACTTTACTCTATGCGCCTCGCCGAAAAAAGGGTTGGATATATCTCCCGGATACTCTACGATTGAACTGCCCCGGGCTGACCTGCCCGGACCCGAATTAAGCCCTGCTGCCATTTTGTTTCCCTGCGATTTTCGATATTCTGGACAACCTTACCGGCGCGAAACCGAATGAGTGCCGCCGATAACGGCGGCACGCGCGCCCCGCGGAGGAACCAGGGAATGGGCGGCACGAAAGCCGAAACATCCGGTAGCCCCGTCACTCGGGAGGATCTCGCCCGGCTCGATTATTTCGAGGATCTGCGGGATCGCTATCTCTCCATCGAAGGCCTCGACGCTCGGTGGCACCCCATCGACCAGGCCGATCTCACCTCGGATCGCGACACCTGCATGCGCATCCATCACCTGATCTCACTCACGCGGTCGGTCGAGGAAACGCTCGACTCCGCATTTCGATCGGGTCACGTGCCGGGAACCGCGTTTTTCGGCCGAGGCAACGAAGCGGCGAGCGTGGCGAGCGCCGCCTGCCTAGACGATGAGGAGTGGCTCATTCCCATGCACCGAAACTGTGGGGCCCACCTCGCAAAGGGACACCCCCCGGTCAGCATCATGGCTCATTTTTTTGGGCGCGCGGGCGGCCCCTCATCAGGGCGCGACGGCAATTTTCACATGGGCTACCGCCCGAAAAAAATTACCCAACTCATCAGCCATATCGGCACCATGGTCCCCATCGCGGCCGGCGTCGCCTGGGCCGAAAAACTCCGGGGCCAGGGGCGCGCCGCTCTCACCTACATCGGCGACGGCGGCACGAGCGCGGGCGATGTTCACGAGGGGATGAACTTCGCGACCGTTCAAAAACTCCCTCTCGTCATCATCATCGACAATAACCAGTACGCCTACAAAACGCTTCTCAAGGAGCAGTTCGCCTGCGAGTCGCTCGTCCTCCGGGCGCCGGGATACGGAATGCCCGGATATCTGATCGACGGATCCAACGCCCTGCTCATGCACAAAATTTGCGGCGAGGCGCTCGAGCGCGCCCGCGCGGGCGGGGGACCCACCCTCATCGAAAGCGTCACCATCCGTGCCGTGGGCCACTCGGTCTACGACAAGTACTCCGACTACGTTGACATGGAGCTGCTCAACCGCTGGAACGAGGAGCGCGATCCGGTCAAGCGACTCGACGCGTACCTCCTCGCCGGCGGCATCGCGACCGAAGACGAAATCGGAGAATCCCATGTGCGCGCCAGAAAAGAAGCCGAGGAGGCGCGCGAAGAAGCGCTGAAAATGCCCTTCCCCGATCCCGAGAAGGTGGAGGACGACGTTTATGCACCCTGAAAGGTGTTGCAGGGTCAGGAGACCATGAGCCAGATAACTTACCGCGAGGCCATCAGCGCCGCCCTGTGGGAGGAGATGGAGCGCGACGAAACTGTCCTCCTCGTAGGGGAGGATATCGGTCTCGGCGGCGGCGCCTTCTATATCACCAAGGGGTTTCAGGAGCGCTTCGGACGCGGTCGTGTGGTGGACGCCCCTCTCAGCGAAGCCGGCTTCACCGGAGCTGCCATCGGCGCCGCCCTGAACGGAATGCGGCCGGTCGTCGAGTTCCAGTTCGCAGACTTCGTGACCGAGTCCTATAAAATGATAGTCGATTTCGCCGCCGGAAATCACTACCGCCAGATGGGGCCGGTGCCCATCGTCCTTCGACTTCCGGCGGCGGCGCTCACGAGCGCGGGCCCGTTTCACAGCCAGAACCCCGAACCCTGGTTCTTCGGCGCACCGGGCCTCAAGATTGCCGCGCCCGCCACCGCCTACGACGCCAAGGGAATGATGACAACCGCCATCCGGGACAACAATCCCGTCCTCTTTCTCGAGTACAAAAAGCTCTATAACTACCCTATCGACGATCTGCCCGAGGCCCTCAGGCCCGACGTTCCCGACGGGGACTACACCGTCCCCTTCGGCGAGGCGCGGGTGCTCCGCCAGGGCGGCGACATCTCCCTCATCACCTTCGGCACGAGCGTCATCGACGCCCTCGAGGCGGCGGAGATTCTGGGTGCCGAGGGAGTCGATGTCGAGGTGATCGATATGCGCACCATTCTTCCCTTCGATAAAAAAGCGATTCTCGACTCCGTAGAAAAGACGGGAAAGCTCCTCATCCTCCACGAAGCGCGGCTCCGGGGAGGGGTCGCGGGCGAGTTCGCCTCGATCGTGGCCGAGGAGGCCTTCGAGTCGCTCGACGCTCCGATCCGGCGGTTGGGAGGGCTCGACACTCCGGTTCCGATGAGCCCGCCCCTCGAAAAAGCGTATCTGCCCGGAACCGAAAAGGTGGCCGCCGCGCTGAGAGAGCTGGCCGCCTACTAAGGCATCGTGCGCCCAGTGGGCGCCACCTGCCGGGCGGGGATCGTTCCCGGCTTCATTGTTTTTAATCTGTCCGGGAATCTTCCCCTGGAGGACAGCCATGCACCAGGCGAGCGTGAGAATGCCCCAGATGGGCAGCAGCGTTCACGAGAGCACTGTCGTTGAGTGGAAAAAATCGGTGGGCGATCGGGTGCTAAAAGGCGATCCGTTGCTCTCAGCCGAGAGTGATAAGGTCGAATTCGAGATCGAATCGCCAGCTAACGGGGTGGTCAAGGAAATTCTGGTGGTTCCAGACACCACCGTTCCGGTCGGAGAGGTGTTGGCCATCCTCGAGACCGAGGAGGAAATCTCAGAGGAAGCGCAGGTAGCGCCTCAGCCCTCGGGCCCGCCGAAAGCAACCGAATGGGTGGCACCCGTCGCCCCGATCCGGCGCGAAAAGCCCGGACCGGCGAGATCGGCCGCACCGCCCTTACGGACTGCTCCCCCGGACACTGCCGTTGGTAGCATGCTCTCCCCCCGCGTCCAGCGGCTAGCCGCCCGGCACGGGATCGATCCCGGCGCGCTCTCCCGGATTCCGGGAACGGGGGCCGGGGGCCGCCTCACGGCGCGCGACCTTGAGCGCTTCATCGCCGAAGGCGGAGAGGGCGAACCTCCGTCCGTCCCGCTTTCGTTCTCGCCCATCGCCCGGGATACGGAAGAGACGCTCGAGTCGCGGGAACCCTTCAATCGCCTCCGGAGGCGAATCGCCGAAAACCTGACGCGCTCGGTGCGCGAAATTCCCCAGGTGACGACTTTCCTCGAAATCGACATGAGCCGCGTCGCCGCCTGGCGCGACGCCAACAAGGATGAGTTCCGGAAGACCCACGAAAGCGCGCTCACCTTTACACCCTTTTTCGCCCTCGCCATAATCGCGGCGCTGCGGGACCCCGAAAACGCGCGCCTTAACGGAGCCTGCGAGGAGGGAACTCTCATCATCAAGCGCTATGTCAATCTCGGCGTCGCCGTGGACACGCCCGAGGGCCTCATGGTCCCGGTCCTCGCCGGGGCCGACGGCCTGGGCTTCGCGGACCTCGCCCTGCGGCTGTCCGATCTCTCGGAGCGCGCCCGCGCGGGAACATTGGAGCCCGATGAGGTAAGAGGAGGAACCATCACCCTGACCAACTTCGGCGCCTCGGGCGCGATTTTTGGAAATCCGATCATCAACCCCCCCGAGGTCGCCATCGTCGGCGCCGGAGCCGTCGCCCCCCGTGCAGTGGCGCTTCCGGGCGGCGGAGTCGGGGTCAGGCCCACCATGGGCCTATCCATCACGTTTGATCACCGCGCCAACGATGGAATGGCCGCGGGACGCTTCGCCGCCTCGATTAGGGCGGCGCTCGAAGGAATGGACCTCTCTCAACTGGAGTATTAAACCGACATGGCAAGACCCGACGCTACGACACCGCTCAGATCCCTGCTCTTCACTCCCGGCAGCAACGAGAAAATGCTCTCCAAGGCCGCCACCTCGGGGGCCGACGCCGCCCTTTTCGATTTAGAGGACGCCGTCGCGCCCGACATGAAGGAAAAGGCCCGTCCGATGGTGCTACAGGCCATCAAGGAAACCGCCTCGGCGAAGGGCGGGCCGCCGGTCATCACCGTCCGCGTGAACGATGTGACGACGGGCCTCCTCGAGGGCGATCTCGAGGGGATCGCCTGCCCGGAGCTCGACGCCATCAAGCTTGCGATGACGAACTCGGCCGACGACATCAGGGCGGCGGACGCGATCCTCACCCGCCTCGAAGGAGAACGCGGCCTCGAGGCCGACTCGGTGGGCATCATCGCCCTCATCGAAACCGCGGAGGGCCTCTACAACTGCCACGCAATTTGCACCGCCGCGAATCGCGTCGTGGGCATCGGCATCGGAAGCGCCGAGGGCGGCGATTTGAGCAACGCCCTGGGCTGCGAGTGGACGCCGGACGGCCGGACGCTTCTCTATGCGCGGAGCAAGGCGCTGGCCGACGCGCGGGCGGCGGGTGTTCCCTTCCCGACGGACGGGCCCTTCACCCGCTTCAAGGATCCGGATGGCTGCCGCGCCGACGCCATCGCCGCCCGCCAGCTCGGCTACGTGGGCAAGGCGGCGATCCACCCGAATCAGGTGGCTATCCTGAACGAGGTCTTCTCGCCCGATTCGGATCGAGTGGCCTATCTGCGCGAGATGATCGAGGTCTATTACGAGGCCGAGCGCGCCGGGGCGGGCGCCGTCTCCTTCAACGGACGGATGATCGACATCGCCATGGTCAAGGACGGCGAACGCGTCCTCGCATTCGCCGACGCCATCGCCGCCCGGAACGCCGGGTAGCGCCAAACGGAATCGACCGAAAAAAAAGCGGGCCGCTCTCCGGCGTGGGAGCGGCCCGCTTTATTTTGACGCCCTATCTCATTTATGCCCTACTTCGTCCCGAACGCTTTTCCCTTTTGCTTGGGCAGTCGCTTCCAGTTCATCGCCAGCCCGGCGAGAATGCGCACGCCCACACCCGTTCCCCCGACCGGGCGGTAGGGCTCGCTCTTGGAGGCATGGGAGGGGCCTGCGATGTCCAGATGAACCCAGGGGGTTCCCTCGGCGAAGTGCTGGAGAAAAGCGGCGGCCGAGTTCGCCCCGCCCCATCTCTGGCCTGAAATGTTGCACAGGTCGGCCAAGGTTCCCTTCATCATTTCGCCGAATTCGGGGAGCAGCGGCATATGCCAGACACGGTCGCCGGTTTCTTCCCCAAACTGCCGGACGCGCGAAATCAGTTCGTCGTGGGTCCCGTACATTCCGGTGATATTCTTGCCGAGCGCGACCATGCAGGCGCCGGTCAGCGTCGCGAGATCGATCATGCACTGGGGGTTGTACTTCGTCTTGGTGTAGTGAAGGGCATCGGCCAGAATGAGGCGGCCTTCCGCGTCGGTGTTGTGAATCTCGATGGTCGTCCCGCTCATGGCCTTCACGATATCGCCGGGGCGAGTGGCATCGCCGTCCACCATGTTCTCGGCCAAGACGGCCACCCCAACCACCGGGACAGCCGGCTTGAGCCTCGCGACGGCCACCATCGCCCCGAAGACGGCGGCCGCGCCGCTCATGTCGGTGGTCATGAGCTCCATCCCGCCGCTCGGCTTGATGGAGATGCCGCCCGTATCGAAAGTAACTCCTTTTCCGACAAAGGCGATGGGCCTGGCCTTCGATCCCCGCGGGCGGTACTCGAAGGCGACGAGACGGGGCGGGGCCGAGCTCCCCCGGCCAACCGCGAGTAGCGCTCCCATCTTGAGCTTCTGGGCCTGCTTGTGGTCCAGCACCGTGCATCGAAGGCCCTCGCGACGTGCCATCCGCCGCGCCTCGGCCGCCAAAACCGGTGGCCGCTTCTCGTTGCTGGCCGTGTTAATCAAATCGCGGGCGTAGGCGGTTCCGTCCGCCAGCGCTTTTCCGGTCCTGATGCCTTTCCGGAGTGCGGTCAACGACACCCTCCCGCCACAGAGGACGGCCTGGGAGATTTCCTTTTCTCCCTTCGGACCTTTTTTCTTGTATTTTTCCATTCGGTAGAGACCCAGTGCAACGCCCTCTGTCGCGCTCTGCCCCGCCAGGGCAGGGTCCATCAGTCCGTCCCGCACCACATCGACGAGAGAAAGGGCAATTCGCGCCGCCCCCTCCGAGCGGGCGCGGAGCGCGCCCGAGGCACAGACCCGGCGGACCCTCTCGGCGTCCAACTCCTTGGCGCTGCCCAGCCCGGCGAGAACCACGAAACCGGCCCGGACCGCTTTTTTCCCCTGGGGAACGGCCACTGATGCGATCTGGCCCACTTTTCCCTCGAATACCTTTCTGCGCTTGAGCGAGGACAACGCTCCGGCCAAGGCCTTGTCGAGGCGATCATGCCAAAATTTGTCATCCACCAGAAAGACCAAGGCATCCGTCTTTTGATCGAACCCGTTGCCCGCGGCGACCGAAAATCGCATTCATCCTCTCCTTATCAGATATATCGTCAGGGTCGAACTATCACCCCTTGCACATTCTGAAAATCGTTATCCTTTCAAAGCGAGCCTGGAGTGTAGCCGAACGGCCACCGGCCCGCCAACTTGAACGCCGCCCAAAGCGCCAGCCTCGGGAGGAGGGAGCAATAACCCCTTCGCCGCCGGGCATTTCCTCAATGGCCAGAATGTGAAACATTAGGTCCTCAATGAATGCCCGGGCAGGAGGAGCCCTAAGTGTTAAACAAGGCGACAAACCGGACGATGGCGCGGAGCGCCTTCGTCATCATCATGGCGCTTTTCACCGTGGCTGGCTGCGGAAAAGTCGGACACACGCTTGGCCCGGGAAGAACAACCGGACATATCCTGATCAGGCCGCTTCAGTCGCCCGACACGGCCCTTTTGAAAGAAACATCGTTTTACGCCGAGTATCTCCTGGAATCGAAAAACAATTTCGAACGCGTGGCGGTATTCATCGAACCGCTGAAGACACCGGCCGCGATCATACTCAACCCGGGAGTCTATGTTTCCGGACAGACGGGGGCGGAGACCATCGGCACCCTCATCCACCGGTTCGCTCCGCTTAGGCTTCACACCATACGGGCCTCCACCGGAAACCATCTGGGCTATGCCCTGCTGCGGCCCGGCGAGACGCTTCGCACCACTTTTGTAAGAAAAGGACGATACTGGCTGGAACTATCGCGGAAATAATGAAAGGATAAATTCATGCGCACCACCCGCGCGGCCTGGCTTCCAGAGGTTTTGGGCGGCGCTCCATTCGAACTCTTGGAGAGGAGAAAAGGGATGAGCTTTTATAACTGGGATATGCTTCCCGTCTCTCATGATCGCCCCGGCGTCTCACACCGGCGCATATTCGGGGATGATATTCAGATGCAGCACCTCATCACCGAGCCCGGGGGAACTCCCTCGAAGATGCACAACCATCCCGACAAGGAGGAGTTTTTCTACATCCAGGCCGGAGAATGGGAATTCACACTCGAGGGTGACACCCGGCGCCTAAGCCCGGGCGATGTGGTGCACGTCGCCGCCGGGGCGATGCACACCCTTCAGTTGATGAGCAAGGATGAGCCGGGAATGGCGCTCGAGGTGTTCTCGAAACTCCAGAATCCCGAGCTGGCCAAGGACCGGGATCTGTTCACCGTGGACGCAATCAAAGCGCGTATGAAGGCCGCCGAGGAGCAATAAAGAGCCGGGGGAGTTCCGTTCTCTATGGAATGGGCCGGGGGCTTTAATCGTCGCCCACGTATTTATGCCACTGGATGCAGAAATACCCGAAGACCAGGAAAAAACCCGAAATCGGAATAATCTGGAAAAATCGGGCTACGTAATATGGAAGGTCCGAGATGATAAATCTCGACCACATATCGACGCCCTCGCGCTGAACACCCGGAATTTTTTCCATCATCACCGACACCGTATGGGCAAACGCCTCGACCATGAGCGACAGGGGGTAGCGATTCCATATCCCGTCCTGCCACCATAAATAAAGCTCATAGCCCAGGAGGGCGAACCCGCCCAGGTAGAGCAGCCAACCGAGCCTTCTTCTGAACCAATGGACAAACAAGGCCACGCTCCCCGCCTGCGGTAAAATCCCAATACCATCCTCATCCTACCATGACGGAGCAAAGCGGACCGCGCTCCCTTGTCCCGGAGGTGGCCGCCGACACCCGTTTTCAGTGACTGCGGACCCCACCGGACCCAGACTGGCACGGGCCGCCGCGCGCACTTGATGCACGGGACGCAACATCATCATAATAAGAGGAAATGCTCACTTTTTCGTCGCCGGCGGCCAGGCGGCCCCGCAGCGCATGCGCCACTAATCAGGGGATGATCCTCATGACCCATATCAAACTGCTCCAGCACTTCAGCATCTACTGCCGCGACCTTGAGCCGATGCACGATTTCTACGTCAACACTCTCGGGTTGCCCGAGCTGCCCCGGCCCGAGTTTCCCTTCCCGGGCTACTGGCTAGAGACCGGCGCGGGCCACCACATCCACCTCGCGAAGGTCCGCGATGGACACGTCACTAAATCCATCAGCGAAAACGAGGACACCTACATGGACCACCACTTCGGCCTTCTCACCGACGACCTCCAGGGGATGAAGGTTCTTCTTCGCGAGCGGGGGATTCCCTTTCACGACGAGCCCTATGGATATCCGCAGATATTTTTCCGCGATCCCGAAAACAACCTTATCGAAATCGCATCGGCGGAAATGTTCGAGGAAAAATAGGAAGATTCACCGAAAGGAGCGCTCTTCATGACCGATCAGAGAATACGCCCCATCAATGCGACGAACGCACCGGGCCGCTACTCGCGAGCCGTCATCGCCGGCGGAGCCGTTTATATGGCGGGGCAAACCGGTTTCGGGCTCGACGGCGAGCCGATTGCGCCCGGCGACCCCGCGGCCCAGGCGCGCCAGGCTTGCGAGAACATCAAAAAACTCATCGCGGAGGCCGGCGGCGATCTCTCCCACGTCGTCAAGCTCACGACCTATGTCACCGACCGCGCCCACCGAGAGCCCGTCTACGCTGTCATCGCCGAATACTTCGGCGAGCATGCCCCCGCATCGACCGGCCTCATCATCGACGGCATGGCCCATCCCCAAATGCTCGTCGAAATCGACGCCACCGCTGTTTTGCCGGGATGAGGGGTGAGAATCGGGCCGGAATTCGATAAACCTAAAAACCTTCCCGCCTCGGGGGTCTATCATCTCGTTCTGCATTTAAACAAAGATCGAAATATTTCGATCGGAGCACTCGGGCGGTTTTGGTTTCCGGCGGGCTACTACACCTATACGGGCCGAGCCATGAGAGGACTCCCGGCCCGTGTAGCCCGACACACCCGCCGCGACAAGCCACTCCGGTGGCATATCGATTATTTTCGGCGGCAGGCCAGATTCATCGGCGTCTGGGGGATTCCCTCAACGGACCCCGATGCCGAGGAGCGACAGGCCCGGGCGCTCCTGTCGCTGGCGAGAGAGGCCGCGGGACCCTCCGCCCTCCCGGCCCCCGGTTTCGGGGCCTCGGACAGCCGCTGCCCGGCGCATCTTTTCTTTTGGGGGGACTCAGCTCCCCAGTTCAGGCCAATACCTTCAGACCCTTAAACGTTATAATATAAGCAATAACAATCAGATATTCGAATATCCGAAAAAAATGAAAATTCATTTTCGGCAAAATGCACACTGCCACTTGAAAAATTTTTAGATGTGTCTAATATTATTGTTTGAGTGCTTACATTAATGGCACTTTCCAGACCCGAACCCCGGGGGACTTAAGGGAGTGTTCCAATGGTCGACCCGATTTATGCATTGCTCATCGCATGCGCCATTGCGTTTTTAGCCGTAGTTTTGTTCTGGCCGGTCCGGGGAATTTTCTGGCCCTGGATTAGGGCGTTTCGGGCCTCCGAGCGAATCCGGATTGAAGACGCCCTGAAACATGCCTACGACTGCGAATACCGGAAGATCCCCTGCACCCTGCAAAGTCTTTCGGGCGCTTTGAGCATTTCGGGAAACCGCGCCGTCCATCTCCTGACACGGCTCGAGCAGATGGAGTTAGTGAAATCGGCCGGCGGCGGCTACGAGGTCACGTCCGAGGGGCGCAGCTATGCCCTTCGCGTTATCCGAATCCACCGCCTCCTCGAGCGCTACCTCTCGGACGAAACCAATATCGACCCGGCCGAGTGGCACGAAAAGGCCGAGGACCGCGAACACAACACCTCCCAGGAGGAGTCGGAGACGCTGGCCGCCCAGATGGGCCATCCGCGCTTCGACCCGCACGGCGATCCCATCCCCACGGCGCACGGCGATCTCCCCCCGCTCGAGGGAACGCCCCTGAACGAGCTTCCCGCCGGAAGGCTGGCCGCCATTGTCCATGTGGAGGACGAACCCCAGGCTGTACACGCCCAACTCGTCGCCGAGGATTTGCATCCGGGCATGCGGGTGCGGGTGCTGGAGAGCGGACCCGAGCGGGTGCGATTCGAGGCCGACGCCCAGGAATTTGTGCTCGCCCCGGTCGTCGCCGCCAACCTTTCGGTGCTCCCGCTTCCCGAGGGGCAGGAGATGGCGGGTCCTTTCGAAAACCTCTCCGGCCTCAAGCCGGGAGAGCGGGCCGAAATCGCCGGCATCTCGGCCAACTGCCGGGGCACCCAGCGGCGGCGCATGCTCGACCTCGGAATCATTCCCGGCACCACGGTGGAATGCGAGATGAATAGCCCCATTGGCGATCCTATCGCTTACCGCATCAGGGGCGCCGTAATCGCCTTGAGGCGGGTGCAAGCCGAAATGATCCAAATCTCAGAACCTCGGACAGGAGGTGTCTCATGACCAGTACCCTCCCGGCCGCTTGCGAGGTGTGCCCGGTTCACAACGCCGAGAATCTCATCAAGCTCGGTGTCGATATGGAGAGTTGGGACTTCGTCGTGGCGTTGGCCGGAAATCCGAATACAGGCAAAAGTACGGTGTTCAACGCCCTGACCGGCCTCCGGCAACATACCGGGAATTGGCCCGGAAAAACCGTGGCGCGGGCGGAGGGCGGATACTCCTTCGGCGGCAGCCGATTCAAGCTGGTGGACCTGCCGGGCACCTATTCTCTCCTCTCGACCAGCTTCGACGAGGAAATCGCCCGCGACTTCATTCTCTTCGGCCAGCCGGACGTTACCGTCATCGTCGTGGACGCCAACCGGCTCGAGCGAAATCTCAATCTCGTCCTCCAGGTGCTCGAGATCACGGATCGCGCCGTTGTCTGCCTGAATCTGATGGACGAGGCGAAACGCCACGGGTTATCGGTGGACGAGCGCCGCCTGGCGAGGGACCTGGGGGTCCCGGTGGTGGCGACCTCGGCCCGCTTCGGCGATGGACTCGACCGCCTCAATCAGACCATTGCCGAAGTGGCCACCGGCCAGACGATCTGCAAGCCAAGGCGGGTGGGAGGTCCTTCTTCTCCCCTGAAGGGTGCGGTGGACCGCCTCGCCGCGATGCTGAAAAACAACTTCCCCGATCTGCCCAACGAGCAGTGGGTCGCCCTCCGCCTGCTGGACGGAGACGACCGGATAACCGAGGCGGTTCAAAGCGGCGAGCTCGGGAACCTTCAAAACCCGGTGGAAACTATCGGCGGCGAAGCAGCTCAGCAAACAGCCGTCCCTGCCCGGACAAAGGAATGGAGTAGCGCCGGGAGCAAAGAATTACTCTCCGAGGCCTCGACCCTTCGGTGGCAGGTGGGCGCCGAGTTCCACCAATCGCTCATGGAAACCATTTACGCCGAGTCCGCCCGCTTGGCCGACCGGGCCGCGACGCGGGACGACCGGAAACCCCGTTTCGATCTGGACCGGACCATCGACCAGTTGGTGACCAGCCGTGCATTCGGGTTTCCGCTCATGGTTCTCGTGTTGACCGTGGTCCTTTGGCTCACCATCATCGGGGCCAATACACCCTCGGCCATGCTTGCCACCCTGCTCCTTGAAAACATTCATCCCATGCTCAAGAGCGGGGCAGCGGCCCTGGGCGTTCCCTGGTGGCTCGACGGGCTTCTGATCGACGGAATGTACCTGGGGACAGCCTGGGTGGTAGCTGTCATGCTTCCGCCGATGGCAATCTTTTTCCCGCTCTTCACCCTTCTCGAGGATTTCGGTTATCTGCCGCGCGTGGCCTTCAACCTAGACAGCATATTCATGCGGGCGGGAGCCCACGGCAAGCAGTCGCTGACGATGGCGATGGGCTTTGGCTGCAACGCCGCCGGGGTCATCGCGACGCGAATCATAGAAAGCCCCCGGGAGCGGCTGATCGCGATCATCACAAACAACTTTGCCCTGTGCAACGGACGTTGGCCGACACAGATCATGATCGCGTCGATTTTCGTCGGCGGCCTGGTACCGGCCCATCTGGCCGGGCTGATCTCGGCGCTGACGGTGGTGGCGGTGGCCCTGCTGGGCGTATTTTTCACCTTCGCCGTCTCGTGGCTGCTCTCAAAAACTGTGCTGCGCGGTGAGGTTTCGACCTTCAGCCTCGAGCTTCCGCCCTACCGGCCGCCGCGCGTCCTTCGGACGATCTACACCTCGCTCATCGACCGCACGATTCTCGTTTTATGGCGGGCGGTGATATTCGCCCTTCCGGCCGGAGCTGTTCTCTGGCTCATCTCGAATATTCCAATAGGAAACTTAAGCATCGCCGCGCACCTGATCACATGGCTCGACCCGTTCGGGATGCTGATCGGACTCAGCGGTTTGATTCTACTGGCCTATATCGTCGCGATTCCGGCCAACGAAATCGTCGTTCCCACAATCCTGATGTTGACCGTGCTGGCGGGAGGGATGACGGGCGTGGGAGAGGGATCCGGCGTGATGTTCGAGCTCGATTCCGAGTCGGCCACCTCGCAGCTATTGAAGGCCGGCGGATGGAATTTATTGATTGCGGTGAACGTCTTGCTTTTCAGCCTCGTCCATAACCCCTGCTCGACGACCATATACCCGATCTGGAAAGAGACGCGGAGCGGAAAATGGACGGCAGTCGCCTCTCTCCTTCCGGTGGTGATGGGCTTTTTACTTTGCTTCCTGGTGGCCCAGGTTTGGCGCATTGCCGCCGGAGGCGCCGACTAACCTTCTCTTCGCCTGTATTAGACAAAGGTGTGACGCGCTCCTGAGTTCCAAGGAATATTCCTTCATCCCAAAAATCCTGGCTACCTCCGCGATGGCGCTGCTCCGCGATTAGGCCTCTGCCGGATTCCTGCAGACGAACAGATAGCGGTTCAGGCTGAAAAAGTATTTTCCCTCGCGGCCGAGTTCCTCGAGCTCACCCGCCCAGGCCTTCACCTCCTGCTTGGGGAGGTCTCCGTAGCGGATTACGAAGGGAACGATGATATTCAGCATGCGGCAGCTATAACACTCCGGATCGTACTCGGCGTTTAAAAACGGAAAAAC
>JAVEPB010000176.1 GCA_030922375.1 bacterium
GTGAGGCGACGATGACGAATTCCAGATCGACGTTTCCGGGATTTTCGATTCCGTGCATCACGCCGGGCGGGATGAAGATCACGGCGCCGGGTTCGCAAATATGCGCTTCGTCGTCCAGAGTGACCCGCGCCGTACCCTTGAGTATGTAATATATATTTTCGGCACGCTCATGTTTGTGCGCTTCCGCGTAGCCGCCGGGCTGATATATCGATATCCGGAAATCAAAGTGGCGGGTCTCCGAATTTTCGGGGGCGACAAGCATTTTGGAGAGTGCGCTGTAATGAGCGGGCGGTGCCAGCCAGGGTTTTTCCTCTTGCCTGAAAATGAGGGCATCCATGAAAAGCTCCTGAGTAGGGAAAGATAGATGTTTCTTCATTGAACGGCCGTTATTATGATACGTTCCGCTATGTCGGGAAAAGAGCATCCTCTCTATTAAGGAATTGACTTATGGAAATCGCTCGAAGCCGTGATTTGGGCCTCTTTGCCCCCAACTACGATATGGAAGCGGACGAGGTGGAGGGATATCTCGAATGGCTCCACGGCGAACACCTTCCGAGGACGCTGGCCGAGGGTTCGTTTTCGGCCATCTCCCACTACGAGGCGATTGAGGCGCCAAAACGATTCCAGCTGCTGGAAATCATGCCCTCCTACCCCAGTTTTCACAGCGCCGGTAGGCTGGAGGCGGCAAAACGACTTCCCGCCAGCGTCGCGAAAATGATGGCGCTTCGGCTCGGCCAGGTTCGAAGCCATTATGCCGAGGTGTCGCGGGTGGATGGTCCGGCTGCCTCAGGCACGGACCTGGCCATCGGGCCTGCGGTATGTTTGCTGCGTTTTTCGGTCGCCCTGGATGCGCGGCCCGATTTCAATGCCTGGCTCGGGCGGGAGCATTTCGGCGAGGTCTCCAGGCTCGAAGGGCTGCGCTCTTTCCGCCGCTACCTGGCGGTGGAGGGAGAGCCGGAAAATCTTCTCTTGTACGAGTTCGATTCCGAGGAAGCCCTTCTGGCCGGGAGCATAGATCAGACCTGGACAACTTCATGGGCTGAGAAAATCTCCCCGTCGGTGGCGCACGATGAAAACTCGCGGGTTCTCTACCGCCGGATATGGAGCCAGGGTTAGCCCCCCGATTATTACTCTAAAATATCACTCGATAATCGTCCTCGCTCCGATGGCCGGTTCCCCGTGGCCCAGGCCGGGCAGTTCCCACACCCCCGCGCCGACGGGGTTTCCTTCTCCCTGAATATTCGCGTCGATGACACACGGCGCATTCGCCTTGATGGCATCCTCCACCGCCTCGCCGAGATCTTTCGCCTTATCGACCCGGACACTATTGATACCGGCGCTGCGTGCCATGGCGGCGAAATCGGGGTTGTAGGGCTCCGATGAGTTCGGGTCCTTGAAATCGGTGACGAGTTCCCGCCCATCGAGATAGCCGCGCTGTAGGCCGCGTATGGAAGCGTAGGCGTAGTTGTTCCATACCACCCAAATAGCGGGGATATTGTATTCGACCGCGGTGGCGATGACGTTTGCGTGCATGAGGAAGGCGCCGTCTCCGCACACCGACAGGCAGGGCCTTCCCGGGGCGGCGATCGCGGCCCCCAAAACGCCAGCCACTCCGAAACCCATGGCCCCGAAGCCCATGGACCCGATGAGCGAGTGCGGGTTTTTGGGGGTGCAATACTGGATGAGCCAGTTATGGTGAATGCCCACGTCGCTCACCAGAATGGCGTCGTCGGGGAGCACTTTATCGATTTCGTGCGCCGCGCGCTGCGGATGTATCGGGGTGGTGTCCTGCTGGTAGCCGGGAGCGGTCCATTCCTCCCATTCATTGCGCCAGCCGTCGATATCGCGGAGCCAGGCCTCCCTGGCCGCGGGAATCTCATTTTTCGTATTCCGGGTGTCGAGTTCGCCGAGCACCTGCCCGAGGAAAGTCCCAACGTCGGCCATGAGGCCGAGGGCAACGGGGTAGTTGCGGGCGATTTCCTCGGGGTCGATATCCACATGAATCAACCGGGTGGGAGGAATATTGAAGGAATAACCCGGTAGCCAGCTGCTCGATGTGCGGTCGTCGAACCGGACGCCGAGGGCCAGCAGGACATCGGCCTGCCGGGCGGCGTGGTTCGCCGGGTAGGTTCCGTTCCGGGCGATGAGGCCCAGCGATAGCGGATGGTGGGTGTCGATGGCGCCAATGCCGCTCGAGGAGCTTACCACCGGTATCCGGAGCCGCTCGGCCAGCCGGAGCATATCCGCCGCCGCGCCTCCGTACTTGACCCCCTGGCCCACCATGATGACGGGGCGCTCGGCCTCAAGGAGCATATCGACCGCTTTTTTAACGCCGTCGGGGTCGGCCCCGCATCGGCACGAGATGTTGGCGTCCCAGTCTTTCGCCTGGGGCATTTCGAGGTCGGTTTCTTCCTTGAAAATATCGAAGGGGACATCGAGGACCACGGGACCCGGGCGGCCGGTGACCATGGTTTTCCAGGCCTGGCGGGTGAAGAGGGGAACCTGCTCGGCCCGGGTGGGTTGGTACACGCGTTTGCAAAAAGGCTTGACGGCCGAGGGAAAATCCGCCTGATAGTGGCGGTAGGCCTCCTGGAAAGCGCCTCTGTTGAACTGATCGGTGGGGATGTTTCCGGTAATGGCGAGGAAGGGGACCGAATCGAAAAAAGCGTTGGCGAGGCTGATGGGCATATTGGCTGAGCCCGGGCCGCAGGAAGTGAAGGTGGCGGCCGGGCGGCCTGCTATCCGGTAGTAAACATCCGCCATGAAACCCGAGACGGATTCGTGGCGGACCGAATAAGAGGTGATTTCGTCTGATCGCTCATAGAGCGCGTCGATGAAACTGATGTTTCCGTGTCCGCAGAGACCGAAAAGGTCGGTAGT
>JAVEPB010000177.1 GCA_030922375.1 bacterium
CGCATCGGCATCGCGAAAATCGACCGGGAGGAATGCTTCGCCTGGTCGGGGCTGGACGAGTTCTGCGACTACTGCGTCGATCGGTGTCCGATCGGCAAGAGCGCCATCCGGATGGAGACCCTTGAGGACAAAAGGGGACCCGTCATGGGCGATAGCTGCGTCGGTTGCGGAGTCTGCGAGTATCACTGCCCGGACTATCCGGCGGCCATCCGGGTATTCGAGCTCCCCGCCGAAAAATGACCCGGCCAGCGGCCCCGTGAACGCCCCCTTCTCCAAAACCGTTCTTCTCTGGGACGGAGACTGCGCCCTCTGCCGAAGATGCGCCGGGTGGCTGGAGCGCCGGGACCGGGCCGGCGCCCTGTTGGCCCTTCCCTTTCAGCAGATCCCCTCCCCTCCGATGACCCCGGCCCTCGAGGCGAGGTGCCGCCGCGCCATCCAGCTCATCCCGCCGGGCGGGCGGGCGCTCTCCTCGGGGCGGGCCGTCCTCGGGGTTCTGTCCTTGCTGGGCTGGAAAAAAAGCGCCGCCGTTCTATCGGCGGCGCCCTTCGTTTTCATCGTGGAGGGAGGCTACTGGCTGATCGCCAGAAACCGGGGCCTCATCGGCCGCCTGCTGACCCGAAGCCCAAAAAACCCCCGCTAACTAGAAAGGCGGACTCCGAGGATGGAGTTGATGTCGAGCCCCTCCGAGCCGGTCGTGAAATCGGTGGAGGATACGGCCCGGGGGATGATCTGGAAGTCGAACTCATCCTGGCGGCTGGCCGAGCCGGCCTGGAAATCATCGATCCGCACCTGAACGAAATCGATGATTTGAACCGTTCCGTCATTTGCGCTGGTTGGGGCAATCACCGGAAAAGTCATTTCGTTATTTCCCGCGTTCAGACGGGATCTCATCGAGGATTGCCAGCCCTGCCGGGTGCCCGTAAGGGCGCCGACTATCTGGCCGATTTCGGCGGTGCCCGAGTAGCCGTTTTCGACTTCGTCCTTGAGCTCGCCGTTGCTGTTGTTATTGTTGAAGGAAAGCCCGGTCAGGAATATTTCACTGTCGGAAGGCGTGTCCGGGCTGTAATTGCAGGAACTCCCGCCGGCGCCGAACACATTTCCGCAGTGGCGGAGCATGTCCGTGAAAGTCTGATCCACGCTGAGTTGGCCGCCGCATCCCCCGTCGTTGTTGCAGTAGATGCCGAAGGGAACGAGGTTCCCCGGCTCGATGGACCTGATGGCCGCCACCTCGGCGCCGGCGCCGGCGGCGATCGTAGCGGTATCGAGGCCGACGAAAGACGCGAAAAACAAATCGAGGGGATGGGAAATATCCACCTGGATGGAGGTTGCCGCCGGAAAGCTGACCGTTGAAACGGCGCCCGCCAGGTAAGGGACGCCGGAAATATTCTGGTCGATGAAGCTCCGCGCCTCCGCCTCGGCGTCGGCCTGCGTTCCGCCCTCGGCCAATACGGCGGCGCCGGCCCGGGCCCCCGCGTCCATTGCAGTTTGCATGACGCTCTTGGCCACGTACATGTGGCCTACATCGACGGCGAGAGCGCCGGCCCCCATCATGGCGGGTAGCGCCAGAGCGATGATAGCCATGGCGGCGCCCCGCTCTCCGCTCCAAAAGCGCCGAATCGTTGACCCGGCGAAGCCGTCCCGGGAAATTCGCGGTTTCATTTGGAATCGCTCCTTCCTGCTTCCCACTACCTCTTGTTTCAGCCCGGTTTGAGAAAGTGTTAGTTGGTGAGCGATTTCGGCGTCGATAACCGGATCGAACAGACCCCTGTAATCCCCGCTAATTAGAGAGACGGACCCCCACCACCGACTCGATGCCGAGTCCCTGGTCGGAATCGGCGAAATCGGTCGTGGACACCGCGCCCCGGATAATCTGAAGCGTCGTCGTGTCGGTGCTCCCGTCCTCGACAAAACTGGAGATGTCCACCTTCACGAAGTCGGCGATCTGAATGTTGTAGTCGTTGGAGACGGGCTCGAGCCTGGTGATAATGGGAATTATCGTCTCGTTATTTCCCGCGGTGAGCCGGTCCGTCATTCCGCTTCGCCAGCCGTTCCGGTTGCCGGGCAGCGCCCGGGCCTCCTGGCCAAGCTCCACCCCATCCGAATAGCCCTCCCGGACGGCGGTGCGGAACGCGTTGTTGCTGTTGCTGTTGTCGAACGTGATGCCGACGAGGAATACCTCCCCGTCCTCGATGGTGCTGCCGCAGCTGTTTCCATCCGCTCCGTCAGCGAAAAAATTACCGCAGTAGCGGCGGAGCGCATAATTTTGCCCCACGCTGAGGACCCCGCTGCAGCCCCCCTCGTTGTTGCAATAAATCGCCAGGGGAACCAGCTCGTTCGCGCCCACCGCCGAGACGCTGGCGATGGAGGCGGTGGCGCCGGCCTCTATGGATGTCGAGTTGATTCCGATGACCGGGGCGAAATAAAGACTCAGGCTGTGATCGATGGCGACATTCACCGAGGTCGCCGTGGGAAATGTGATGACGGGCGTCGCACTCGAGAGATAGGTAATCCCGGTGAGGTTTTGGCTGGCGAAGCTTGTCGCCTCCGCGCTGGCGTCGGCCTGGCTCCCGCCCGCGGCCAGGATCGCCGCGCCCGCGCGCGAACCCGCGTCCACCGCGTTTTGAATCGCGCTTTTGGCGACATACATGTGGCCCACATCCACCGCCAGCGCCGCGCTTCCGGCCAGCGCCGGCAGCGCGATGGCCGCGATGACGATCGCCTGTCCCCGGGTGGCCGCCAAAAGACGGCAAAGCCTTTTCAAAAATGCAGGTTTCGATGTTTTTCGACGAGTCACGCTAAACCCTCCGTGGGTTTTCTTGAAGGTTGTTTTCAGAAAATCAGGCCCGCCCCTCACTCATGCCGCATCGTCGCCGTCTGCGCGAGGGGGAAGGTGCCTGTCCAGCCGGGGATCAGCGTTCCCGTCAGCGCCGTGAAATCGCACGAGACCGTCACCGCCGTGCTGGCGCCGGCAGCCGCGGCATCGCCGACGTTCACGCCCGTCGTCGTGCAGCCGGTCTGGCCCGCCGCCGTCAGGAACGTGTCCACCGTCGTGGTCATATCCAAAGTCGTGGTCGTGGGAATGATGCCCACGCGGGCGCCCTCGCGCGCGGCGTTCGTCACCACCTGAAGAACGCTGTAGGCGCGCGCCATGTCCAGAACGCCCATCACCAGGACCACCAGAACCGGCATCAGGAGAGCGAACTCGACAATCGCCTGGCCCCTCTCGCCCCGGAGGCGCCTTCTCGATTTTTCTCGGGTTTTTCTTCTGCGTCCGAGCATGGCGTCCTCAACCTGTCTTTGTCCGAAATTCCTTCAAGGAATACCGGATGCCGCGGGGGCGCTCCCCCTGTCCCCGTAAACTTACACCCGCCCTGGAAAAGAAACCCGGTTTTGTGGGTGAGCCGAGCCACGAAAACACTGTGAGCCGGACCACTCACTCACTGGCGGAATTTTAACGGAATTCGGGTATCGAATGATATAACCGGGTGAAATAAACGGATATCTGCTCAAGAGCCAGAAACGGACGGTTATCGGGGAAATGCCCGCCTTAAAAGGGGATAAACCCGAAAAGTCCCCTCATTTCCAGCCTACAGAGCCGGTATGATCGCCGCTATGAGGGGACCGATGGCGGCTCCGAAGACGGTCACCGCCGCAACGACGACAATGATGACGAGAGAGATGATCAGCGCATACTCGACGAGCGCCTGGCCCGGCTCGCCCCCGAGAAAACCGGCCGCCGCCTTCGCGCCAAAGCGTCGCCATCTCGGTAATCCCGGCATCTCCGGCTCCCTCGGCCCTCGGGCCCAGTCATCGTCCCCCGGGTTCAGGAAAACTCCTCGCTCAGGATCTCCTGAATAAAGCGCTGGATCGCCAGCGGGTAGAAACGTACGTTCGGCGTCCGGATCACGGCAGTGTCGGTGATCTCTTTTTTGAGGATCTCATCCATGACCTTCTCGACAAGGAGGTCGGGGCTCCACTCGTGCTGGGTCACCTTGAGGTGCTCGGACTCGATCTTAAAGTTGCCCGAGATCGACTTGGGAAACGCGAACACCCGGCCCACCAGATTCGAGTCCATCATTTCCTTGTCCTCGAAAAGGTCGCCGAAGGTTTTCTCCATCTCGGCGGGGGTCCAGATGATCTTCGGGCTGACGAACAAGCGGCCCGCGATCTGCACCGATCCGGCTCCCTTCTCCGCCTCAGGGCCCAGCACCCGGTATCCGAGGTCGTGGTAGCCGGCCACGATACCGACGTAGGGCTTACGGAGAACCTCGGTCTCCGCCATGATTTTTTTCAGTTTCTCAAAATCCTGATGCTCGTCCCGTTGCTCAAAATCGTCGAACATAGTGTTTTCGCAATCCCGTTAAAAAAAAGAACTCCTGAATCCCTGAATGCACCGCCCGGCCCAGGCCGGCGAGGAAGGATTGTATATGCCCGGAGCGGCCACCTCAAGAAACGCCCGGGGGCGGTCCCCGGGGGAACGCCCACCTCCCGTGAACCTGCCCCGGCGACAAAATCCGCCGGCTGCGCGCGGCCTCGCCCGGGGGTTATATCCGACATGATGAGATATTTGAACTCATCCGGTTCCCATTGGCTGCCTCGGGCATTTTGTTGCGCGTTTTTGTTGCGAGACTCCATTTAAGGGAATATAATCTCTTAAATAAGGTTATCCGCCCCATGGATGCCTTCCCGGGAGACAATTATCATGTATCTATTTGAAACTTGTCCATTTAAAGAATTATCCGGGTCGGGCGAGCCGAGGTGTTTCGAAGCCGAGATCCCTGGGTGCGTCAAACGCCACCGCGACACGATCCGAAATTACTGCACAAATAATTTCACGCGCTGTCCCTACTACGAGATACAGGGCCTGCGGGACCGGTTCGGGGGTAAGATCCCTTTCCGGTGGCAGAGGGCCCGATGAGCCGTACGCCAGACGCCGGGCCTGTCTCCGCTGGGCCGATCGAGGCCCCGGCCGGAGCGAGAAAACCCCGAATCGGCGAGATCGACTTCGACCGATCCCCCTTTATCGTGATCTGGGAGGTAACCCAGGCCTGCTCGCTCGCCTGCCTCCACTGCCGGGCCGAGGCCCGGCCCTGCCGGGACACCGGGGAGCTGAACACCGAGGAGGCCTTCGCCCTCCTCGATGAAACCCGCCGGTTCGGCCCCGTCCTCTTCGTCATCACCGGCGGCGACCCCCTCGAGCGGCCCGATATCTTCGACATCATCCGCCACGGCTCCGAAATCGGCCTGCGCATGACGATGACCCCGGCCGGGACCGAGAAGATGACCCGCGAAACCATCATCCGGATGAAAGAAGCCGGCCTCGTCCGCCTCGCCGTCAGCCTCGACGGACACGGCCGCGAGAGCCACGACAAATTCCGGGGCGTCGAAGGCAGCTTCGATTGGACGATGGACTCCATCCGCATCGCACGCGAGATCGGCCTCGAGGTTCAGGTCAACACCACCGTGACCCGCTTCAACCAGGACCGGATCCGCGAGATCGCGGAGATGCTCGCCGGCGAGGACATCGCCCTCTGGAGCGTGTTCTTTCTCGTTCCCGTCGGGCGGGGGGTCCAGCACTACATGGTCACCCCCAAAAAGCACGAGGCCGTCTTCCACGAGCTTTACGACCTGGGCCGCACAATGCCCTTCGACATCAAGACCACCGCCGCACAACACTTCCGCCGCGTCCTGATGCAGCGCGCGGCGCTGGACCGCCGGAGGGGGGTGCCCGGAAACGGGGGCGGCCCGCGCCCCTTTGCGTCGGCCCCGGGCTTCAGCGCCAATCCCGCCGGGAACGGTCCCACCGGGACGGGTCCCACCGGGGCTGGCCCCGCCGGGGCCGGACGCGCCGCCAAAGGGGTGAACGACGGCATGGGCTTCGTCTTCATCAGCCACCTCGGCGATATCATGCCGAGCGGCTTTCTGCCGGTGGCGGCGGGCAACGTGCGCCGCGACTCGCTTTCCGACATCTACCGGAACCACGAGATGTTCCGGTCCCTTCGGAAGCCGGAGGGCTACGCGGGAAAATGCGGCTACTGCGATTTTCAGGACGTTTGCGGCGGCTCGCGCTCGCGGGCCTGGGCGGTTTCGGGGAACTACCTCGCCAGCGAGCCCTACTGCACCTACCGCCCGCGGCGGCCGGGCTCCGATCGGCCCGCCTCGAACACCTACCGCGAGGAAGCCCACTCCGAGGCCAGCGCCCTCTCGCGCGAGGAGGTCGACGCCGCCCTTTCGGAAGCGGACTGAGCCGGCCAGCCCCCCGAATTTTCCCTTAATAATTTCTCAAGCGGCGGAAGCCGCGATGTAGTCGAGCAGGCTCGCAGCCGCCGCCCCAGCGCCGGCCGCGCAGTCGGGGATGCCCACCCCGCGGTAGGCGCTCCCGGCCACGGCAATTCCCGGCAGTTTCCCCACCTCCTCGTCAATCGCCCGGACCCGGTCCAGGTGGCCGAGGCGGTACTGGGCCATGGCGCTTCCGTAGCGCGAGAGAACGGCGGCCTCGGGCTCACCCCGGATCCCCAGCAGCGGGCCGAGTTCGTCCATCACGCGGCCGATCATCTCCTCGTCGGAGACGAAGAGGGCGGCCTCGCCGTAGGCACCGCCCACGAAGGCGCGGATGAGGACTTTCCCCTCCGGGGCGCGGCCCTCGAACTTAGAACTCGAGAACGAGCAGGCCAGGAGCATCCGCCCCTCGATCTCGGGAACGACAAAACCCATCCCGTCCAGGGGGTGGGCCACCTGCTCGCGGCTGAAAGCGAGGTTGAGGGTGGCCACCGAGCCGTAGGGAATCTCGCCCAGCCGCGCGCCCAGCCGCTCCGAGAGCGGCTCGAGCAGCCCCCGCGCCGGCGCCGCCGGCAGGGCGAGGCATACCGCGTCCGCCTCGATCTCGCCGCCGCCCTCGATTCCGATCCGCCAGCGCCGCCCCTCGCTGCGGAGGGAGGCCGCCCGCGCCCCGGGCCTGAGAGATCCGGCGGGTATCCGCTCGAGCAGCGCATCGACCAGGCTCCCCATCCCCGGCTCCAGGGTGAGGAACAGGCCGTAACGCGGCCCGCTGGCCGAGGCGGCCTGTCTCTTCGCCGCCCCCTCGCGCATCCGCTTGCGAAGCGCCCGGATGACGCTGCCGTGGGCGCGCTCCATCTCCAGGAACTGGGGCATCGTCGCCTCGAGGCTAAGCTCCTCGGGGTCGGCCGAGTAGATGCCGCCGATCATGGGCTGGGCCATCCGCTCGAGAGCCTCCCGGCCGAAGCGCCTTCGGACGAAACTCGCCAGCGTCTCGTCGCCGCCCTCCTCTCGGGCCGGGATGAAAAAATCCATCGCCATCCGGAGCTTGCCCAGCGGGCTGAATATCGGGGTGGTCACGAACGGAAGGATCGACGAGGGCGCGAGCAGATAAAACCCCTCGGGCACCGGAACCAGCCGGCCCTTTCTGAGGATGAAGCTGCGGCGGTGGGC
This sequence comes from bacterium, assembly GCA_030922375.1. Taxonomy (GTDB): domain Bacteria; phylum UBA8248; class UBA8248; order UBA8248; family UBA8248; genus UBA8248. Next base: position 7,450 of record JAVEPB010000177.1, read on the forward strand.
GGATTTTGTGCCCGCGAGGCGCCCCTCGAGCCCCAACTCGCGGCACAGGGCGATGCCCTCGGGCTTGGTGGACAAAAAGCAGTCCGGCCCCCGCTCCATGACAAAGCCCGCCTCGCGGGCGGTCTCGATGGAGCCGCCGAAGCGGCCGGAGGCCTCGGCCAGAATCACTTCGAGGGAAAGCCCCCGCTCACTCGCTCCCTGGATCAGCCGGTGGGCGGCGACGAGGCCGGTGATCCCTCCCCCGAGGACGACCGCCTGCCGAGTGGCGGGAGCGCTCAACCGCTCTCTCCCGCCCGGTTGGCCGCTACGATGTCGCGGAGCATCGAAATAAACTTGGGGTGGGAGCCGACGGTCCCCGCTCGGAAATAGCCCATGCCGCGCTCCTCCGCCGCCTCCCTCGCCTCGACGTCGAGATCGAAAAGAACCTCGATATGATCGCAGATGAAGCCCACCGGAATCACGATAACGTCTTTCGCCCCGCCGTCCGCCGCCTCGCGCACCACGTCGAGCACATCGGGCTCGAGCCAGCTCCCGGGGGGAACGTCCGGGCTGCTCTGGAAACCGGTGAGATGGCTCTCCCTGCCAAGGGCACCAGCCGCGATTCTCGCCGTCTCCTCGAACTGCTCCCGATAGGGGGAGGTCCTGGCCATCGAGACCGGAATCGAGTGGGCCGAGAATATCAACCGGGCGGCGCGGAAGCGCTCCTCCCCCATCGCCCCGGCGAGCTCGTTCACCCGGTCCACCGTCGCCCCGATGTAGCCCGGTAGGTCGAACCAGGGGGTTTCGGCGAAGGTCACCTCGGGCGCCTCGCCGCCCAACTCCCGGCGGGCCGAATCGACCGCCCCCCGGTAGGCCTCGAAACTCACCTTCGCCCGGTGGGGGGCAAGGGCGACCCCGAGGGTGCGTCGCAGCCCGCGGCGGTTCATCTCGGCCAGCGCCTCCTTCACGAACGGGGTCCAGAAGCGGTAGCCCACATAGACGGGCGCGATGATACCCGAGCGCTCGAGCTCCATCTCCAGGGCGCCCGCCTGTTTCTGGGAGAAAAAACTGAACGGAGAGACGCCCCCGAAATGCGCGTAGTGGGCCGCCACCTCGCGGATGCGCTCGTCGCCGCCCGCCCGATCGCCCACGACGTTTTTAACGAAACAAAAAGCCTCTCCGGGGCAGTCCTCGTAGCGGCGGCAACACCCCCGCGTCGGCCCGCCGAAGCCGACCAGCAGGACCGAATCGTAGCGCGGCTCCGTCACGTCTCCGCCCTCCACTCGTGAACCAGGTCCACGAGATATTTCACGTTGTCCACCGGCGTCATCGGGAGCACCCCGTGGCCGAGGTTGAAGATGTGGCCCGCCCGCCCGCCCGCCTGCCGAAGAATATCCTCGGCGCGGCGGCGGATGGTCTCCCGATCGGCGAGAAGGACGCAGGGGTCCAGGTTTCCCTGCACGGCCACCCGCCCCAGGGCGTCCCAGCTCTCGCCCAGGTTCACCCGCCAGTCGAGCCCGATCACATCGCCGCCCGCTTTTTTCTGCTGATCGAGGAGCGTCGCGGTTCCCGTACCGAAATGAATGATCGGCACCGTGCCCGAAATGGCGTCGAGGAGAAATCGAATGTGCGGAAAGACATACTCGCGGTAGTCGGCCGGGCTCAGGCAGCCCACCCAGCTGTCGAAGATTTGAATCGCCTGCGCGCCCGCATCGACCTGGCTCCGGACATATCCCACGAGGGAGCGGGCGATCACGCTCATCAGGGCGTGCCACGCGCCGGGGTCGCCGTACATCAGCTTTTTCGTCTCGGCGTAGTTGCGCGAGCCGCCGCCCTCGATCATGTAGGAAGCCAGCGTGAAGGGCGCACCGCAGAAACCGATGAGCGGGATCTCCGGACGGAGGGAGGCGCGCGTTTTTCGGATGGCGTCATAGACGAAAGAGAGGGTCTCGGGCGGGGCCTCCTCGAGGCGATCGACATCCGAGGCGGCGCGGACCGGGTTGCCCAGGACCGGGCCCTCCCCCTTCCCGTAGGTGAGGTCCATCCCCATCGGAACGAGGATGAGAAGAATGTCCGAGAAAATAATGGCGGCGTCGGCCCCGATCCGCTCGACCGCAGTGACGGTCACCTCGGCGGCGAGGTCGGAGTCCCGGCAGAGATCCATGAAGGGGGTGCGCTCGCGCACCTCGCGATACTCCGCCATGTAACGGCCGGCCTGCCGCATGAGCCAGACGGGGGTGGTTTCCGCCGGCTCGCCCCGGCAGGCTTTCAAGAATGGGGCATCGCCTGGGTTCATCGGATGTATGACTCCATCGGTTCAACCGGTAACGGGCACCGGGTATCGGGTATCGGGCAAAAAGCGCCCGGAAAAAAGCGCCGGGCAGAGGGCACCGGGAAAACTACCACCCTTTCGCCCGCGATCCAAAAGCGAAAAACCCCCAGCCCCTAAGGGCTGGGGGTTACGGTGAGCTGTTGAGATTCGCCTAGGCGGAGAAACCTGGCAGCTCTCCCGGTTTCTCCTGCCTAAACGGCAGTCACCTCGCCTCTACAGTCTATTTTCATATAATCGACCACCTCCTTTCTGACGTACCATCAATTATCCGGTATCGGGATCCACAGGTCAACAGTTTTTCCAGGAAACGGCGGGCTGGGCATGCCGGCCTCTGCGTGGTATATAGCGCAAGCTCTTTTCTAGGGGCCTGATTTTCGATAATCTGAACCCGCTACACGGCGCCATAGCCAAGTGGTAAGGCAGAGGACTGCAAATCCTTTATCCCCGGTTCAAATCCGGGTGGCGCCTCCATTAAAACAATGACTTACACTAATTTGACCATTGGTGCAGTTTTGGTGCAGAATTTACCATCATTGAATATCCTTTTTCATAGGAAATTCAGATGGGCAAAATTCTCAAAGAAAAGAAAATTCAGGATAAAATTTCTGGTCGCACTCTTCACATATTCCTCCGAGAACATTCAAAGTATTTCCACGCAAGAACTTTCATTGACGGAAAACGCAAACAAATCTCTACAAAAAATACGACCTTGAATGGTGCGGGACAATTCGCAAAAGAATGGTTCCAAGACCTAATTTCTAAAAAACGGTTGGGAATACCAATCCACGGACATACTTTTAATGATGCGGTCCAAGGACTGTTGAACTACAAACAAAATCAACAAAAATTGGAGGGAAAATCGATTTACCTCTGGAGAGACTACAAAACAAAGTGCGATATTTTGTCTGGATTCTTCAAAGGAACTTCCCTAGAAGAGATTACGCCCAAGAAAATGGAAGATTATAAACAATGGAGAATCAATCAATCCGGTAGTTCTATTTCCGGGAACACCCTAAACAAAGATTTCATCACTCTCCGGCAACTACTAAAATATGCGCAGAGACAGGAATGGATTAAACATCTACCCATATTTCCTGAACAACGCATCCAGAGTGAGGTTAGACCTTGGTTCCCTCCGGACCAATGGAAACTTCTATTGCGAGCCAGCCGGAAACGAATCAAAGAAACTAATCATCCCAAAATTAAAAGTGACAGACAAAATCTCAATGATTTCATGATCTTCATGGTACATTCTTGCCTACGGGTCGGAGAATGCCTTTCCCTTAGATATCGAGATGTAGAAGCTGTGAGAAAAAAACCATCCTATAAATCCTTCCTGAGAATGAGAAACATCAACGGAAAAAGAGGAAAGGGTGGCAGTGGGACTGCATTATTTGGTGCAGTGAATATTTTAGGAAGGTTGAAGAAAAAAAATCCAAACTATAGCAACGATGATTTATTATTTCCAAAGAATCACAATCGTGGTTTTGCTGAACTCCTAAATACAACCGGCCTGAAAATTGACAAAAATTCAGGTAGGGCCCGAAATCAAAAATCACTACGCACTACTGGGATAATGTATCGGTGTATGAATAACAAAAATATGGACAGAGATACCCTTGCACTCCACTGCCGTACTAGCCGTGAAATGTTGGAACGGTTTTACCTAAAAGAAATTTCATTACGGTGGACAGAGGAACAGTTTCTCGCGTTTGATGAAGATGATTAGATGATGCAAAATCAGAAAAAATACATTTTTACTCGGATTTCCCATATAGATCTATGATTTTTCCACCATCTAAGTTCGAATCTCCCATACCCACTTTCTAGTTCGAGTCAGACGCCCTGCAGATAGGTTGTGCCGAATCTCCCCTATTTCCTCCCGGTTAGCTGACTATTCATCGCTTCGGCACGCTCTGAAAACTCTGCGGCCTCCTTTTTCTTGCCCAGTTTCTCGTAGAGCGTCGCCATTCTGTTCAATGATTTAACGATGTTCGGATGCTCAGGCCCCAGAGTTTTCTCCCAGATGGCGAGGGTGCGCTTGAAGAGCGGCTCGGCTTTTTTGTAGCGGCCCCGGATACTGTAG
>JAVEPB010000178.1 GCA_030922375.1 bacterium
TTCCAAAAAGAATTCCCACCCGTTTTGGCCCATAGAATTCCCGCGTGATGACCGGATACATCGTGCCGTGTCCTCCGAGGCCCAGCCCGACAAGGGTGGCGATCAGATACAAAACCGGAAGGGAGGGGGACATGAGGAGAAGGGGAATGGGAAGAGTCTGAAGGGTTAGAGAGATAAACAACGCCCATTTGGGGCCTATGCGGTCCGAGAGCATCCCCCCCGCCGTACGCCCGACGAGGGCCCCTATTCCCAAGGCGCTCATCAGGGAGGCCGCTTGAATTTTCGGCACTCCCGATTCGATGGCGAAAGGAACCAGGTGAACGAGGATGACGGAATGGCACACACAGTCGGTGGCGTGACTCCCCATAACAGCCCAGAACGGCCTCTTTCTGATGATTGCGGCCATTCCCTGGGAAGCCTCGGGAAGGATGCTGGTTTCCCGCTGCTCGGTTTTCGCGCCGTTCTTTTGTGTTTCAGTGTCCGTATCCTTCGCCGGGCGAAGGAAAGAGAGCGCCGGAAACGCCAGGACGAGAACCGTTATTCCCATTACGAGATAGGAGAAGCGCCATCCGGTCGAAGCGATCAAGTACCCTAGCAAGGGCGCGGCGAGGAATATGCCCAGCCCCCCGCCGGAGCCCGCCAGGCCCGTGGCCAGACCCCGGTTGCGGGTGAACGATCTCTGAATGAACGCCAGGACGGGGGTATTAAAGGCGCTCCGGCCGATTCCCGCCAAGACGCCCACCGCGAGATAGAATTCCCATGCCGTTTGAATCCGGGAGGCCGTGAACATCGCCGCGGAGATCATGATGGTTCCGAAGATGACGACCCGGCGGGTTCCGTAGCGGTCGGCGAGCCCGCCGGTCAGGATGGCGCTGAGAGAGCCAGCGAGCATGAATACGGAAAAACCCGCCGAGACGGTCGTGCGCGACCAGTCGAATTCCGCGACAAGGGGTTTGATGAATATTCCGAAATTGAAATTGAGACTGGTTCCAACCGCCAGAATTATGAAGGATGAGGCGATAATCAGCCATTGCCTGGGGGAAAAAATGTCTTTCATAAGGGAAGGCTCTCCCGGCCCAAGCCTTCACGATTACAGGAGAAGACCAAGGATTGGTTTTTTGCATTAAAGGGGAAAATTCAGGTCCCCGCTTTGCCGGTCAATTATTTGGGGTCGATATTGAAGGGGTCGTCCACGGTGTTATAGGCAATGACCGCGACAACGATGACCGCAACAACTATCCATAGAAACGTTTGCATCTCGACTACCTCAATCACTGTGAAATTGCGCCCTTTCAAGAGCAGCCGATGAGTTTCGTCTGGGCGGGCGTTATCGAAAATTGGGTATTTCCCCAAGAGGAAACATCGTGGCAAATTGCCGCCCGAAGCGCAAGCTGAGGCCGGATGGGGACTTCGTTCGATGGGAGGAATCCGCTGCCTTGCCTCGGCCGCGGTGAGAGGGGACACTTGTTTTTTGCGCGGAATTTACCGGCGAGTTGCCCCGCGGGGCGGGATTCATGTAAGTATCGGGGTTTGCCGGGGCCCGGAGCGATACGCAGAGGCCTCGCTGGCGTGTTCTTGGACGGTGGACGGCGGCAATGAAGAAGACATCGCAGAAAAAGGCGGCCAAGCCCGCCTCGAAAAAACCCTGGGGCGGCCGATTCGCCCAGCGGACCGACCGGCGGGTCGAGGCTTTCACCGAAAGCGTCTCGTTCGATAGGCGGCTTGCCGCCTGCGATGTGCGAGGGTCGATAGCCCACGCCGAAATGCTGGGGGCCAAGGGGGTCATCTCCAAAAGCGATGGCCGGAAAATAGCTTCGGGACTCAGGTCGGTCCTGCGCGAAATCGAGGCGGGCGAATTCAAGTTCGACCCCGCCCTCGAGGATGTGCACATGAACGTAGAGGCGGCGCTGACGCGGAAGATCGGCGCCGCCGGCGGGAGGCTGCATACCGCGCGCAGCCGAAACGATCAGGTCGCGACAGCCGTTCGGCTCTGGCTCAGGGAGGAGATCGACCGCATCCGGGAGGGACTCATGGGCCTGAGGAGGGCGCTGGTGGGCCAGGCGGAGGCGGGGGTGGATTTCGTGATGCCGGGCTACACCCATCTCCAGCGGGCCCAGCCGGTCTCCTTCGCGCATCATCTCCTGGCCTATAGCCAGATGTTCCGGCGGGACGGGGAGCGGCTAGAGGACGCCCGGAAGCGGGTGAATATTCTTCCTCTGGGTTCTGGCGCGCTGGCGGGAACGGGGCACGCCATCGACCGGCGGATGGTGGCGCGGAAACTCGGCTTCGACTCGGTAGCCGAGAACAGCATGGACGCGGTGAGCGACAGGGATTTCGCCATCGAGTTCGCGGCCGCCGCCTCGGTATCGATCATGCACCTGAGCAGGCTCGGGGAGGAGATTGTCCTGTGGGCCAGCGGAGAATTCGGTTTCGTCGAGTTGCCCGACGCATTCTCGACCGGAAGCTCACTGATGCCCCAGAAGAGGAACCCCGATGTGGCCGAGATCGTCCGGGGAAAGAGCGGGCGCGTCTACGGCGATCTCGTAGCGCTCCTTACACTGATGAAGGGGCTACCGCTTGCCTATAACCGGGATATGCAGGAGGACAAGGAGCCTCTCTTCGACGCCGCCGATACGCTGGCGGCCTGCCTTGACGTGATGGCGCCGCTCATCGCCGCCATGCGCCCGAACGCGGAGCGGATGGCCGAGGCCGCCGAGGGCGGCTATATGACGGCGACCGATCTTGCGGACGCGATGGTACTCCGGGGGGTTCCGTTCCGGGAGGCGCACGAGGCCGTGGGCCGGGCGGTGCGGCTGGCGGCCGGGAAGGGGATTCCTTTGGTGCGTCTCACGAACGCGGATCTTCTCGAGGCCGACAAAAGACTCGATGCCGCCGATCTCCGGGCGACCGAACTGGCCCGCTCGCTCTCCTCGCGGACGAGCGAGGGGGGTTCGTCGAAGCGGAGTGTTCTACGCCAGATTAAAAGGGAGAAAAAGCGACTTGGCCTCTAAATTCGTCTCGTTGCGCGTGTTCGCCGCGGTGTGTGTCCTCGGGCTCTTGCTGGCCGCGGCGGGGTGCGGAGTGAAGGGGAAGCCGAGGATTCCTGAACCGCCGGTCATCCGGGGGATTTAGCCTCGGCCGAGGGCTCACTCTCCGGCGAGAGGGTTCACGACGCCCTCCGTCGGCTCTCTTCGACCGCTTTCTCGAGAAACGCCTCCCAATCGCGCACGGCGTCCATATCCTCGAATACCAGGTGACTTGCGGCCCGAATCTTCTCTCCGACCCTCTTGCGTTCGCCCGGATCCGTTCCCAGCCGCAGGGCGATCTCCACATACTTCTCCAGGGAGGCCGCGACGCAGTCCAGTACCCCCATCCTGCGGAAGCAGGCCGAGGTGAAGCGGCCCCGGGCGAATTCGCCGGGCCAGGTGACGAGGGGGGTGCCGCTGGCCAGGCTCTCCAGCGTGGTCGTTCCGCCGCAGGAGTGAATCGGGTCGAGGAGAGCGTCCGACACCGATAGTAGGCTGAAGAAACCTTCGTATTCCTGCTGGGGGATCATGCGGACCCGGTCGATGCAGTCGGGGAAGGCCGCCCCGAGACGGGATATGAGTTCCGTGTTCTAGGCCGGGTTCAGGCTCTCGATGAGCACCAGGGAGCCGGCGGGGTCTCGCCTGAGAATCTCCCCTAACGGCGCGTAAAGGTCGGGGTGGATTTTAAAAAGGTTCTGCGGGCAGGCGTAGATGTGGTCCGAGGCGGAAAAACCGAAGTAGTCGCGATCTTTAAGACGCGCCGGCGGCTGGGGCCGGTTGAAGTAGAAACCCAAAGAGGGCAGGCGGATCAGACGCTCCCGGTAATGACTGTCTCCGTTTTCGGGCTCGATCAAATCGCTTGAGACGAAGTAATCCATCTCGGGGATTCCCGTTGTGTAGCCGTAGGCGTAAGAGATGCATTGAGCAGGGGCAAGGCGGAAGAAGGGCATGAAATAATTGGTCGAGTCGGTGCCCGACTCATGGTAGAGGATCACGTCTAAGTCCCGCTCCAGAATCGTTTGAATCGCGGACTCGAAATCCCGCTTGATAACCAGATAGTCAATCCCCTCGTCTCCGATTTGCCCGGAAACGTACTACTGGGCATGTCCGGGACAGATAATCGTGACCTCGAATTTCTCCTTGGACAGTTTCCGGGCAAGTCCCTTGAGCCAAATCATGAAGGGCCCGTGAAGGGTCATCAGGAAACCTATTCGGGGAATCCGCCTGATGCCTGAAGCGGCGCCGGAGGCGCTCTTTTTTTCGCTCCAGAGGGCGCCGGGGAATTTTTTTTCAAAATACCCGGCGAAGAGGTCGGCGTATTTCGATTTAAGGGCCAGATCATCGCGGCCGTGGTAGGCCATGTAAAAAGATGGGGGGCGGGCGTAGGTGGTGAGGTTTTTCAGAGACACATTGAATGTCTCGGGGTCGTACCGGTCCAGGCTCTCGGCGATCTCTCTTCGGCGCCGGTCGATCTCTTCAAATTCCGGGAACGCCGGATAGGCCATATCAAGGATCAGTTTCAGTTGCGGTTCGCCGGGCCACCGCTCGAGCGCCCTCCCGAGGATGGCCTCGTCCTCCTCTATGTTTCCCATTCCCATGTAGGTGTTGGAGAGGTGGTAGTAGGCGTCCAGGTAATCGGGCTTGAGGTCGATGGCTTTTCTGAAACTGTCGGCGGATTCCTTGTGTTT
>JAVEPB010000179.1 GCA_030922375.1 bacterium
AGACCCCATAGCGCCCTTGGCTACAGGCCGCCCGCACCTGAGACGATAGAGCCAATGCCTCCGGGCTTCGCTACGCTTTGCCCTCCAGCATTGGCTTCTGAGATAACATAAGGATTGGTATCACTATTGGGGGCAGGTCACCGAAACAGTTTAGGCGATTAGAGCGAACCCGTGATGGATGTCAGAGTGGCGCCGATACCCGTGCCGAGGGCCGTGATTCCTGCGACCAGCACGACGGCGACGAGGGCGATAATGAGAGCATACTCGACGAGACTCTGACCTTCCTCACGCGACATAAACTTCTTCACCAGATTCCACATCTTTTCTCTCCTCTTTAAAGTGGCCTGCTTGGACTGCTTAAAAACTCCCGACATTTGAATTGCCTGTTACTTCCATTTTTCGGGCGGCAATTTCGGTTGTTCGTTGTTGAGCGCCTTCGTCCGCGGAACAAAAAGAAACCCAACAGCCTTCCAAAGAGCAATTGCCATGCCACCGATACACCACAAAAGTGAACGACCTCACAACCTGATTTAACCACCGCCCCTAACCGGCGGAAGCCCTAAATATTCATGGGCTTAAAACCTTCGCCGATTTCTTGAGGTTAAATATACCCCTCACAAGCAATGGCGTCATTATGCAACGTCACCAAATTAAAGAGATGCCGGTCACAACGCGAGAAATGAAACCTGCGCCATTGCCCGGACAGCCGTCAAAATATTAACCCAATTCTCCTTCCTTACGCACAAAAACCGGAAAACTTCTCCACACCGAGGATAATATTACCTCAAATTCGAAGAGATGATTGTTAATTTCCCATTAAAAATAAAATATACCTCCTTCAGAAGAGTGGCAATTAAATTAAAAATCACAAAAATAAATTTAAAATCACGAATTCGCCTTTAATTCTAGGAATTCCGGAAATTTACGTTCAAATACATGGAATTTCCTTACCTTGAATTTTTATAATCCATTGATTTTTATAGATGACTACTTTATTCTCATTCATGGCTTTTTGTTGTCTAAATTTTTCCTGGAAACTTCGGCTCAAGGAAATTTGGCCGAATATGCTTGGGAATAAAAGGATTTAGGCCGTATAGCGAAAATTTCGATCTTAGTGGTTTAATAATTTGCGTTATTTCGGGAGCATGACATGCCCACCGCCTTCGGATCCAGGTTCGCCGCGCAGAGAGCCGAGCTGCTGAAACGAGTCGCGAATACCGGCATTTTCAAGATTCTCTCCGATAATGAGCGACACGATCTTCTCATCCACGGAATCATGCACAATTTCAACGATGGCGATGTGATTTTCGAGGAAGATTCGACCGATGAGCAAACCATGTACTTCATCGTCAGCGGCGAGGTGGACATCCTGCTCGAGGGCTACAAAAAAGAGGGGTCCAACGTTGTCGCGACGCTTTCGCCCGGTGAAATTTTCGGCGAAATGTCCATGTTCAATAACGAACCAAGGTCGGCCACCATCAGGGCCAAAGGCCTCTCCACCCTACTCCAACTCGACCTCAATAAAATGATGAACAACCCTCTTTCGAACCCGTCGCCCGATTTAGCGATTAAAATCCTCTGCTATATCGCCGAGGGGCTATGCAACAAGCTTTCAAACATGAATAAAGTCATCCTCCACACGACCGCCGGTCATCCGAACGACTGAGCAAACAACAAAGCCACTTCCGCCCAGCCATGGCGCCGGACCCTGGCCCGGCCTCCCGCTCCCAGTTTTTCTCGCAATTCATCATCCTTTAATAGCGTTATCAGCGCCGCCGCCAGCTCCCCGGCGTCTTCTCCCGAAACCAATCTGGCGGCCTCGCCCTCCGGCGCCACCTCGGGCGCCGCCGCCGCCCGGGCGGCGACTATCGGCAGCCCGGCCACCATCGCCTCGAGGAACACCAGGCCAAACCCCTCCTGGAGGCTCGGCAGCGCGAAAACGTCCGCCTGAAAAAAGGCCCGCCTGACCCACTCATCCGAAGCCACCTCCCCCGAAAATTCCACGGCGTCGCCCAGCCCCAGCTCCCCTGCCTGCCGTTTGAGCGCGGGCAGCATGGGCCCTCCCCCGACGATGCGCAGACGGGCCTCGGGCACGGCACGCCGTACCTCGGGCATGACGGCGATCAGCGACCGCGTGTTTTTCCGGGGGTACTGGCGAGCGACGGAAAGAATCGTGGGCCGGGCGTCCTCCCGGGGCGGCGGGGCGGCTGCGAGGGAATCCCAAAGCGCGAGGTCGATACCCAGCGGAACGACCGAAACCCTTTCGGGGCTCAAACCATAGGCCTCGATCGCGATCCGGCGGCTGTGCTCGCTCGGGACAATCGTCCTCCGCGCCCGGCGGGCGTTTATTTTCTCCAGCCGGGAGAGCGCGCCCAGATAGGCGCGCGGCCAGCCCTTTTCAAAGCGCCTCTCCTCCGCCGAAATCCCGAACAGGCAAACCCCGTAATTGCCGAGGCCCGCTTCGGGCAAAAGAAACCCGTCGATATCGAATCCCACCACCGCATCGTAGGCCTCCCCCGGCGGCCGGAGTCCGAGCCTGGCGTTATAAACAAGTCGATTGAGGGTCAGGCTCGGCATGAACGGGCGGGACGCCACCATCTCCACCCGGTGGCCCAGGCGCTCCAGCCCGAGGGCAAGCCCCGAAATGGCCACCGCCGTTCCGCTGCCCTTCGCCGCGCCGGTGCGCCATGAACTCAAAAAAGCAAAGCGCAAGGATTTAGACCCGCCGGTTTTATGTTCGCCGGAAGGGAGTGAATCCACTTAAAGAGCGGCGTCCGATTTGGCGGCGAAAATGAAATCGCTCTCGGTCAGGCCATCGATCTTGTGGGTCCAGATCGTCACCCGCACCTTTCCCCATGCGAGAAAGATGTCGGGGTGATGGCCCTGCCCCTCGGCGAGTTCGCCGACGCGATTCGTGAAATCGAGCGCCGCCCGGAAATCGGGAAACTTGTACTCCTTCTCGAGGTGATGCCCGTCAACGACCCGCCAGTCTCCACCAAGCTCTTCCCTAAGTTTGTCGAGCGCCTCGCCCTCAAGCGGCGGAACCCCGCCCTTGCAGGGGACACATTCCTTTAACGCCAAATCGCTCATGTCCGTTGCCTCCCTTTATTTACCGTTTACACTAGGCGAATCATTCCGGTTTTCCGCATTCGGCGCAAACGGTCCGAATCCGCACTTTTCACGCTCCGTTGCCGCCGAATCATCCTGTTGGCATACTCGGTGGAATCGAATTCTCTTTTGGGCGGGCTTATTAGTGGCAAAAACCATTGCCGAGAAAATCCTGGCGCGGGCGGCGGGCCTGAAGGCGGTCGAACCCGGCGAGATTATCGACGCCACCCCCGATGTGATTCAAAGCGCACTCAGCGAAACAACCCTGATCAAAATGCGCGAGATGGGGGCCGAGGAGCCTGTCGGCAAGGAGAAAATCGTCGTGACCGTGGACCATTGGTCGCCGGCCGAATCCCCCCGGACGGCGAACATGCACCGGGCGCTCCGCCTCTTTGCCGAGGAGAAAAACCTCCGGCATTTCTACGATGTCGCCGAGGGGATATGCCACCAGGTTTTCATGGAAAACGGACACGCCCTCCCTGGCCAGCTCATCATGGGGCGCGACTCGCACAACACTTCGCACGGCGCGATGAACGCCGTTTCCCTCCCGTTCGGGCTGACCGAGGTGGCTTACCTCTGGGCGGTCGGCAGCGTCTGGCTCAGGGTTCCCGAGAGCGTCCGGATTCACGTGAACGGCGCTCTCCGGCGGGGGGTGTACGCAAAGGACGCCATACTCCACATCATCGGAAAGGTGACCTCCCGGGGATGCACCTATAAATCCATCGAATTCTCGGGCGGGCTCATCTCCCGCCTCTCGGTGTCCGAGCGCTTTTCGTTCACGAACATGGCCGTAGAGATGGGCGCGAAAACCGGCATCATGCCCTTCGACAAGACGACCGAGCGGTATTTAAAAGGAAGGGCGAAGAAAAAATTCCGTCCGGTCGCGCCCGACCCGGGCGCCCGCTACGAAACCGAATATGAGTTCGACGTCAGCCGCCTGGGGCCGATGATTTCCTGTCCGCACACCGTGGACAACGTAAAGCCGGTCGCGGAGGTGGCGGGAGCGCCCGTTCACCAGGCCTTTCTCGGATCGTGCACGAACGGGCGAAGCGACGATTTCGGCGAGGCGGCGAGAATCCTAAAGGGGAGAAAAATTCATCCGGGCGTCCGCCTCCTCGCGGGGCCCGCCTCGCGCCGCGAGTACATCGAGGCCGACCGGAAGGGCTATATCCGGACACTCCTCGAGGCGGGCGCGATGATCCTCAATCCCGGCTGCGGGGCCTGTTTTGGCGGGAACCAGGGCATCCTCGCGGACGGGGAAGTGTGCATTTCCTCGTCGAATCGGAATTTCAAGGGCCGCATGGGCAATCCCGGCGCCGAGGTCTATCTCGCCAGCCCGGCCACGGTGGCCGCATCGGCGGTCAAGGGCGCTATCGCCGATCCGAGGTACCTGCTCCGGGGGCGTTGAATCAGGAGACGGAAATGGCGGCGGCAACAAAATTCTCGGGTCCCGCCCTGAAGCTGGGCGACGACATCAACACCGATGTTATCTATCCGGGAAAATACATCTTGATCTACGAACCCGGGGAAATGAAAAAACACCTTTTCGAGGGGCTGGGGGAGGCGGTGGCCGGTCGCGTCCGGCCCGGGAGTATCATCGCCGCCGGAGAGAATTTCGGTTGCGGCTCCTCGAGAGAGCAGGCCGCCGGCGCCATCCGGGCCGCCGGCGTACCCGCCGTCATCGCGAAATCGTTCGCCCGCATTTTTTTCCGCAACAGCGTGAACCACGGCCTTCTTCTAATTACCTGCCCCGAGGCGGTGGATGCCATCCGCGACGGGGCCGAGGTCGCCGTCAACGTCCGGAGCGGCGAAATAACCACAGGCGGCGAGACATTTTCATTCCCGCCCCTGCCGGATTTCCTGATGGAGATTATCGACGCGGGCGGGCTCGTCGCTCACGGAAAAAAAATCATCGCGGCCCGAAAGGCCGCCCAGGGAGGGAAATGAATATGAAATCGCGCTCCGCCCGTCTCAGAGAAATGCTGGCCGCCCCCGGCCTGATCCCCTCTCCGGGCGTCTGGGACGGAATCTCGGCCCAGATCGCCGCCGAGGCGGGTTTCGAACTTCTCTACATGACGGGTTCCGGCGTCTCGCTGGGCACCCACGGGCTCCCCGACGTCGGCCTTTTGACCCTGACCGAAATGGCCGAGGCCTGCCGGCGGATCACCTCGGCCGTCTCCTGCCCCCTCATCGCCGACGCCGATACCGGCTACGGAAACGCGATCAACGTCCAGCGGACGGTGCGCGAGTTCGAGCGCGCCGGGGCCACGGGGGTCCAGTTCGAGGATCAAGTCAGCCCGAAAAAGTGCAGCCACCTGTCGGGGCGCGAGGTCATCGGCGCCGAGGAAATGTGCCTGAAGATCGCCGCCGCCCGGGAGGCGAGGCGCGATCCCGATCTCGCCATCGTCGCGCGCACGGACGCGGCCGAAAGCTACGGAATCGACGAGGCCATTCACAGGTGCCGCGCCTACCGGGAGGCCGGGGCGGACATCCTCTTTGTCACCGGACCCGGCGGCGAGGCCGAATTGGCCCGAATTCCCGCTGAGGTGGATGCGCCCTGCCTTCTGGTCGTCGCGTGGGGGGCGGAGGAGATGCCCCAGTCAAAACTCGAGGCGATGGGATTCAAGATCGCCGTCTATCCCGGCGAAATGCAGAGAGTCTCGGCGTTCGCGATGCGCGAGGCCGCGAAAATTTTAAAAGAGACGGGCTCGCTCGGCCCTCTCGAGGAGCGAATGCTCACCTACCCCCAGAGATTCGATCTGGCCGGCTACGGCGCCGTCCGGGAGATTGAGTCCAAATACCTGCCCGCAGGATAAGCAAGCGCTTCCCCGCCCTCCGGGCTCTCGGCTCCCCGGACTTCTCGCCGCCGCGCTTTTCGCTCTTCGGGCGGCGGCCTTTCGGGCAGCAGCCCTCCGGAAGAGTGGCCGGAGCCTTCCCTGGAAAAAATCTATTTCGGCATTTTCGAGAGGTTTATTACGAACGATGCCCCGGATCGGAGGAGATTATTGCGAGCGAAGCCTCGGATCGAGGGTGTCGCGCACCGCGTCCCCGAGCAGGTTGAAGGCGAATACGCCGATCGTTATCGCCAGGCCCGGGAAGATGGGAATCCAGGGGGCGCTCTCGGCGTACTCTTCGGCCCCGCCCTGGAGCATCAACCCCCAGGCGGGCGTGGGTTCCTGAACCCCAAGGCCCAGATATGAAAGCGAGGCCTCGAGAAGAATGGCCTGGCCCATGAACGCGGTCAGCATGATGAGATAGGGAGCCATCACGTTGGGCACCATGTGACGGAGGATGATCCGCTTGTGGTTGAAACCCAGTGTGCGGGCGGCGTCCACATAGGGAATCTCGCGAACCGCCAGCGCGCTGGCCCGGACGACGCGGGCGCACCTCGGAATGAAGGGAATCGTGATGGCGAAGATCACTTTGTCGGTGCCGGTGCCCATGATAGAGACCACGGCGAGCGCCATGATGATCAGCGGGAAGGACATGAAAATATCCATGATCCGCTGGAAAACCAGGTCGAAACGCCCTCCGAAGTAAGCGCTCGTCACGCCGAGCATCAGGCCCAGGGTCGATCCGATGAAAGACGCCAAAAATCCGACCAAAAGAGCGGTCCTCGCCCCAAAAATTATTCTCGTTAAAATGTCGCGGCCGAACTGATCCGTACCCATCCAATGCTCCGCGTTCGGCGGGACGTGCATCGACTCATACGAGTTTTTTATCGGGTCGTACACCGTAATGAAATCGGCGAACAGGGCAATGACCAAAAAGAACAATACGACGAACGCCCCCGCCGCACCGAGGGGTTTGCGGCGCACCAACTCCCATACCTTTTGCCCGAACGTATCGCGGGTGTCCTCTAAAACAATTCCCTTTGCGGCGACTTCCGAAACGGCCATCGGATATTTTCCTTAACTGTAGCGAATCCGCGGATCGAGCCAAGCATACAGAATATCAATCACGAAATTAGTCAAAATGAAAGCAACCGCCACCACCATGACGAGCGCCTGCGTCATTGTATAGTCGGAAGCGAGCACCGATTCGACGAAAAGCTTGCCAAGCCCGTTCAGGTTGAAGACCTGCTCGGTGACAACAAGCCCGCCCATCAAAAAAGCGAATTCGAGCCCGATGACGGTGGTCACCGGTAGAAGCGAGTTCTTGAGCGCATGGCGGTTGATGATGAGCTTCTCCAGGAGCCCCTTGGCCCGCGCCGTCCGCACGTAGTCCTCTCGAAGCACCTCCAGAAGAGCCGAGCGCGTCATCCGCGTGGCCACGGCGGAATACCTGAAACCAGTCGCCACCGCCGGCCATATGAGCTGGCTCATGTTCCCCCACGGGTCCACCCAGAACGGCGTGTACTCGATGGGCGGCATCCAGGGCTCGCCGGTGATTTTATTGGTGATGATCAATAGGCCCAGAATGATCATGATACCGAGCCAGAATGAGGGCATGGCGATGCCCGATATACTAAAAGTCCGGACACTGTAGTCGATCCAGGTGTCTTGCTTGATGGCCGAGATCGTGCCGAGCGGTATTGCGATGACGATGGATGCCAGCGTCGCCATGATGGCCACCTGAAGCGAAAGCTGGAACCTGAGGCCGATCTCCTCGGAGATGGATTTTCCGGTCCACATCGACTCGCCCAGATCGAACGTCGCAAAACCCCAGACAAAATCCACAAATTGGGAATCAACGGCCAGGAACAGGGGCTTATCGATCCCAAGCTCTTGTTGACAGATTCTGATCGCTTCGGGATCCGCGTACATGCCCGTCCCGGCCATTTTAAGCACGCACACGTCGCCGGGGATCGCCCTGAGCAAAAAGAAGACGATCACAGCCGCCCCGACCAGGGTCGGGATCATCAACAGGATTCTTTTAAAGATGTACTTGTACACCCTAAAACTCCGAAAGCTTCCCGCCCGCCGCGTTGATCGCGGCGGGCGGGAAAAGACTCAAAACCAACCGTTGCTATTTATCCAGCCAAATCTGATCGAGAGACTGATTCAGATAGTGGCTTGGCGCAATTTTCCAGCCTTTCACGATATTGCGGTGGGGATTGATCTTGTACCACCAAAGCGTGATGAACTGGTGAGCCGAGGTTTCCAGCGCTTCCTTTTCATACTTACGCATGATCACGCGCTGCTTGGCGGGATCCCCTTCCCGATTCATCTGGTCGAACAACTTGTCGAGTTTGCGGTTCGTATACTGCCCATACTGGTTCCCCGAAACGTCGTCCGAGAGGAACTTCGAGACATCGGCAAGGGGATTGATGACCGACTGGCAGTTAAAGTCGATGCTCACATGCCAGTCATGCTTTTTTCGCAGCGAGGCGTAAAATGCGGGAGACGGCTTGACCTCCTGCTTGAACTTGAGGCCGATGCTCCGCCACTGGTCGATGAGCCAGGTGCCCACGACCCGGTAGGGCTGGTCCACGCCGCGGTTGTTGAAGATGTAGGTCTTGCTCAAATCCACCCCCGCTTCCTTGAGAAGACGCTTGGCTTCCTTGCGGGATTTCTTGATGTCCGGCCAGTAGCCGATCATTTTATGAAGCTCCGCCTTCGTCGCGGCGAGGGGGTGCTTCGGGAATACCATGCCGCCGACCCCCTTCACGATGGCGATCCGGGAGAGATACTTCGAGCCGCCCCAGCGGTCAACGGCCAGGGTGAGGGCCTTGCGGGCACGCACGTCGGTGAAGGGCGCGCGCTTGTTGTTCGGGGTGAACAGCAGGTTGCAGTTCCAGTCGCTCTCCTGGACCCGGAGCTTGTCGCCCAGCGCTTTTTTGAGGTCATCGCGCGCCTTGGGCGGGAAGCCGCGAAATTCGATGTAAGCCCGGTTTCCGCGGATGGCCTGCATCCTGAGAGCCATCTTCGGGGCCGAAATCGCCCGGTAGCCGTCCAGGTAGGGCTTTCCCTTGAGGTGGTATTTCTCGTAGCGCTTGCCTTCGACAAAAGCGCCCGGCTTGTGCTGGACGAAGCGGAAAGCGCCCGAGCCGTTGATGTTTTTCGCGTGCCATTTGGTTCCGTGCTTATCCAGGTCCGCCTTGGAGTAGATCCAGTTGAACGGGTTGGCGAGGGCCGGGATGAAGGCGCCCGAGGCGTACTTCAGCTTGAAGACGATGGTTTTCGAGTCCGGCGCCGTGACGGATTTCACGCTCGTGAAAAACGCTTTCCGGGCGCTCGGGACCCCTTTCGGGGGGAAGATGATCTTGTCGTAGGTTGCCTTGACATCCGCCGAGGTGAGCTTCACCCCGTTGTGGAACCAGATGTCGTCGCGGATCTTGAAAGTGTACTTCGTGCCCCCTTCGGTGGGCTTGGGAACCTGGCCCGCGCACGCGTCGCAAACAAAATCCGTCGGCGATTGCGGATTGTCCGGATTCACCCGAATCAGCAGGCTGTAGAACGGCCGAAGCGGGTGAATGATGCCAAAGGTCGTCTCCTTATGGCCGTCGTAGGAGGGAATCTTGCTGCCCACGACTAACTTCAGAATTCCGCCGCGCTTGACCGCCTCGGCGGGCTGGGGACCAAATGTCCACACGGCCAGGGCGAGTGCCAGCGTGAGCGCGAGGATGGACTTCATTTTCCAGCTTGCCATTTTTCATTCCTCCTCACTAACGAAAGAGAGGGCCTCCCCTCCCGGATAAAAGCCTGCTTTCAACAATCTCCAGTAAATTTTTCCGCCTACACCTCGGGGCAGGCCACCCAGTGACCGGGCTTAAGCTCCCGGAGAACAGGAACCCCGCCCCGGCAACCATCCACCGCGATGGAGCACCGCGGGTGGAACACGCAACCGCTCGGGGGGTTGATGGGGCTTGGGATCTCCCCCGAGACAATAATTCTCTGGCGTTCCTCCTCGATTTCCGGGTCCGGGACCGGGACGGCGGAAAGGAGCGCCTTCGTATATGGATGCATCGGATTATCGTATAACTCGTCGCATTCCGCCAATTCGACAATTTTGCCCAGATACATCACCGCCACCCGGTGGCACAGATGGCGGACAACGCTCAGATCGTGGGCGATAAACAGGTAGGTGAGATGGAATTTATCGCGCAAATCCTCGAGCAGGTTGATCACCTGGGCCTGAATCGACACATCGAGAGCCGAAACCGGCTCGTCGCATATGATGAACTCGGGTTCGAGGGCCAGCGCCCGGGCGATCCCCACCCGCTGACGCTGGCCGCCGCTCATTTCGTGGGGGTAGCGATCGTCCATTTCCGGCCTGAGGCCACAGGTGGTGAGCAGCTCCCGCACCCGCTTGCGGCGTTTCTCCTTGTCGGGCTCGAGGCCATGGACATACATCGGCTCGCCGATGATATCGCCCACTTTCATCCGGGGGTTGAGCGAACTGTAGGGGTCCTGGAAGATCACCTGAATTTTTCGGCGTATATCGCGAAGCTGGTGTGCATCGAGCGAGGTCAGCTCGACGCCATCGAACTTGATCTCCCCCGCGGTGGGTTTCTCCAGCTGGAGGATGCACCGGCCAGTCGTTGTCTTTCCGCACCCGGATTCACCGACAAGCCCTAGAGTCTCCCCCTTTTTTATCATGAAGCTGAGTCCGTCCACGGCCTTCACGGAACCGGCATGGGTCTGGATCAAAATTCCCTCGGTGATGGGGAAATGCATCTTGAGGTTATTCACCTCGACGAGCGTATCCCCCCGGCCGCCGTTCGATGCTCCGGCGAAGGTCTGGGCCGCTCTCGTGGCGCTCATGAGACGGCCTCCGCCGTTTTCCGGAGGTTGCTTTTCTCCCAGCAGGCCGAAAGATGCCCGCCGCCGACCTCTTCGAGCCGAGGAACCTCGGAGGCGCATCGATCCACCGCGAAGCGGCAACGCGCCCGGAAGGCGCACCCTTCGGGGAGCTTTGTCAGATCGGGCGGCTGGCCTTCGATCGGATCGAGTTTGTCCCGCCGGGGAAGATCGAGGCGCGGCACCGAATTCAAGAGCCCCAGGGTGTAGGGATGCTTCGGGTTTTTATAAATCTCACGAGCGGATGCGCGTTCGATTATCTTGCCTGCGTACATGACATTTACGCGGTCGGCATAGCGCGCCACCACGCCAAGATTATGGGTGATGATGATGAGCGCCACGCCAAGGCGATTGCTCAGATCTTTCATGACCTCGAGAATCTGGGCCTGTATGGTGACGTCGAGCGCCGTGGTCGGCTCGTCGGCGATGATGATTCTCGGCTCGCAGCAAAGCGCCATCGCGATCATCACCCTCTGGCGCATACCTCCGCTCAGATGGTGGGGGTATTGCTGGAGACGGCGGTCGGCATCCCCGATACCGACCATATCGAGATACTCGGCCGCCTTCCGGGTGGCATCCTCCCGGCTCAGGCCGAGATGATGCTCCATGGTTTCGGTGAGTTGAAGCCCTATCGTCAACACCGGGTTCAGAGATGTCATCGGTTCCTGAAACACCATGGAGATTTGGCGGCCCCGGACGTGCCGGATAGCATCGTCGTCGAGCTTCAATAAATCCTCACCCATAAAACGAACGCTTCCATCGACAATTTCTCCCGGAGGATCCGGAATCAGCCTCAGGACCGAAAGCGCGCTCACGGATTTGCCGCAGCCGGATTCGCCAACCAGGGCGACCGTCTCGCCCTCCTCGACATCGTAGGAAATACCGTCCACGGCCCGTACGGTCCCGGCGGAAGTAAAAAATTGAGTCTTCAAATCTTCGATTTCGAGAAGCTTGGGCAACCTTTCGTCCCCATGAATGCGCAAGGACCAAAGTCCTTGAAAATTCTAAATATATGAATGTCGCAAGATGGGTACTATTCTATTCGGATTTAAGGAAGATTCAACTAAATTCATGCCCAAGTACTAATAAAAATAGGGTTTGGCCAGTGATTCAGCCGCTGGTTCCCAATAATTACCGAATCCGCCCCATTTCGGAGCCAGAGAAGACAAATAACGCATCGGCCGCCCAAGCCCCCTCGCCCTCCGGCAGGACGAATACCGGGTTCAAATCCGCCTCGGCCAGCCGCTCCCCCAGGGACGCCACGAGCAAGCTGAAACGGCGGATAACCTCGACGAGAGCACTCCGGTCGAGGGCCCCCCGGCCCCGGAAGGCGTCCAGCAGCCTTTTTCCCCGAAGCTCGTTCAGCATGGCGTCCGCCTCCCCCTCGGACACCGGTGCCAGGCGAACGCTCACATCCCCCACCGCTTCGGCGGCGGCTCCCCCCAGCCCGACCGTGATGAGCGCCCCGAACTGCGGATCGCGCACCATTCCGACCAAAAACTCCTCACCGCCCCGGATCAGTCTCTGGACGAGATACCCGTCCACCTTCCTCAAATTCGCCCGCCTCGAATTTTCCGATAACGAGGTAAACGCCTCACGGAGAGAGGCCTCATCGGATAGACCCTCCGAAACGAGGCCGAGTTCGGTTTTATGGGAAACTTCGGGGGACGACACCTTGATAACAACGGGATAGTCCAGCTCTCCCGCGGCGGCGGCGGCCTCCTCGACCCCGCCGCAGAGCCGCCGGGGAACCGCCCGGATGCCAAAAGCCTCGGCCAGCGCCAGCCCGCCCGCCTCGCCGATAGCTCCCGCTGAGCCGCTGGCCCCCGCTGAGCCGGCGGCTCCTGAAAGGATTTGTTGGGCCACGGCGGGAGTCTCCACCGCCCGCGGCGGGGGGTACTCGCTTCTCCGCCTTTGTGAAAACTCGGCGTAACGCGACAAATAGCCCGCCGCCCGCGCCGCGCCCTCCGTTGTGTTGAAGGAGGGAATTTCCGCCGCCGCCATTTTCCGGTGAGCTTCCTCGGAGTATGGATTGAAATAAGTCAGCAGGGGGGTATCCCCGGCCAGGCCGCCTTCTTTCGCATGGACGAGGGGATCGACGGCGATCCCGTGCCGGAACTGCGCACTCGACCCCACGATGGCGACGAGGATGTCAAAATCCGCCTCACCGAGAAGTGCCCTGAGAATCTCCTGAAACGAATTGATCCCGGCGATGGTCGTATCGATGGGGTTCGAGACCCCGATGAAATCGGGAAGGGTTTTGAGTATTCGCGCCTCGAGCTCCTCGCCGAAGGGCGGCACCTCGAGGCCGAGCCCGCCGCACTCATCGGCCACGAGCGCCCCGGCCCCGCCCGAGGTCGTGAGGATGCCCACCCGCCTCCCCTGGGGAAGCGGAGAGGTGGCGAACATGTGGGCCACCTCGAAAAGCGCCTCGAGCCCGTCCACGCGGGTAATTCCCATCTGGCGAAAGGCGGCGTCATAAGCGCGGTCCTCCCCCACGAGCGCTCCGGTGTGACTGACGGCGGCCGCGCGGCCGGCCGAGGTGCGGCCCACCTTGCAGACCACGACGGGCTTTCCCGCCTCAAGCGCCCTCTTGGCTGCGGCGATGAATTTTCCGGGGTTTTTCAGGCCCTCGAGATAAATCGCTATCGACCGCGTGGCGCTGTCCGCGACGAGAAAATCCACATAGTCGGCCATCTCGAGGTCCATCTCGTTTCCGCATGAGATCAGGTAGCTGAACCCGATCCCCCGGTGGGTCGCGCGGGAGATGAGCGCCCCGCCGATGCTCCCGCTTTGGCAGATCACCCCGACCGCGCCGGGCACGACACGCTCCACATCCATCGCGATAATTCCCGCGAGTTGCACGCGACCGCCGAAGTTGTGATAGCCCGCCGTGTTCGGGCCGCACACCCTCATCCCGGCGTCCGCGGCGATTCGGGCGATTTCGGCCTCGATGCGGCCGCCCTCGTCGTCAAATTCGGAGAATCCCGCCGAATAGATCGTCGCCGTCGGGGTGCCGAGGGCGGCGCACTCCCCGAAAACCTCAAGGACGCGCTCCCTTCCGACCGAAATAAACACGGTTTCGGGGACCTCGGGCAGATCGCCGACCGATGCGTAGCAGGGAAGCCCGGCCACCTCATCGTATTTCGGATTGACCGGATACACTTTTCCCGGGTAGCCGTGGCGCAGAAGGTTTTTCACCACCCGCCCGTTAAAACGCTCAAGGTCGGCGGAGGCGCCGACGATGGCAATCGATGCCGGGGAAAGAAGGCGGGCAATCAGCTCCCGCGTTTTTTTCGTTGAATCCGTATTCATCGGGCGGGCTATTCCGGGCTGGGGGACGGGCGCGGAGGCCGCTGGCTGAAGTTCCGGCCGTAAATTTCGCTCGCCAGTCTATTGCGGAGAATCTGGACCGTACCTCCCGCGATCGACCAGCCCCTGATCTTCCGGTAGAGATACTCGAGCGGCATCTCGGTGGAAAACCCGTAGGCGCCGTGCAGCTGAACCGCATCGTCGGCCACCTGCCGCGCCATCTCGTTGCAGTAGAGCTTGGCCGAGGTGGTTTCGACGGCCGAGGGAAGGCCGTCCCTGGCGTTCGAGAGCGCCCGGTAGAGTAGAAGCCGCGCGGCCTCTAGCTTGACCCGCATGTCCGCCACCATCCACTGCACCCCCTGAAACTCGCACAGCGGGCGGCCGAACTGATGCCGCGTCCGGGTGTGCTCGACCGTCATATCGTAGGCGGCCTGGGCGAGGGCGAGACACCGGGTCGCGTTGCCGAGCCGCTCGACGTTGAAGACCGGCATGAGCACCCGGAATCCCTCGCTGTCGATGAGGACGTTTTCCTTTGGAATCCGCGCGTCGTCGAAGTGAAGAACACAGTGCGCCTCCCCGCTCATATACCGCTCGGTCTTTCCTTTCGTGAAGCCGGGGGTGCCGGTCTCGACGACAACCGCGCCGCAGTCCCGCGTCCTCGGACCGAAACGCACGTAGACGACAAACAGATCGGCGTGCGGGGAGTTCGACGAAAACGCTTTTTGCCCGTTGACGATGACGCTGCCCCCGTCGTAGCGGGCGGTAGTCTTCAGGTCGGTCGCGGCGGAGCCGGCGTCGGGTTCGCTCATCGAAATCGCGATGATCTTCTCGCCGGCGCAAATCTTCGGGAGAAAGCGGGCCTTTTGCGCTTCGGTCCCCAACTCGTCGATCACCCGGACGGGACCCATGTTCCCCATCTGGACGACATCGCCGCTGTGCGGGCAGGTTTGAGAAATCTGTTCCATCACGAGACAAGCCTCGAGGAGCGGGCGCCCCCCGCCGTGGGGGCCTGCGACCGTCATGCCCATCATCCCCTGATCGGCGAGCACCCGCATCGAGCGGCGGGGATACTCTTCCGTCTTCACATAGCTATAGGCGTCAGCCGCAAACTCGCGCTGCGCGAGATCCCTGGCCGTCTGCTGAAGAAGCCTGTCCTGCTCACTGAGTTGAAAGTCCAATAGAAAACTCCCGTCTGAAAGCTAAATAGTCCTCAACACCGCTCTTGCCGGGGCCCCGTCCCGGTCCTCGAAAAGGGCGGGCAGCGCGAAAAGCTCGTAATCGCCCGGGGGGGGCGTCCGATAGATTCAGGCCCTCGAGCAGCACCACCCCGGCGGGCAGCAGAAGATTGTGCACGGGCGCGGCACCGGCCGCATACCCATCGACGGACAGGCAATCCACGCCGAGCAGTTTCATTCCCGCGTCGAGGAGCACCCGCGCCGCCTCTTCCGTCATGTGACAAAAGTCGGGGTCGAAGGATTTTTCCCACCACCGCGCGGCGGAATTTCGCGTTTTAATCAAAAGCCGCGTCGCGCCGCCGATGTTTTTTCCCCTCAACTCCTCGGCCTCCACCCGGTCCGGATTTTCAATCTCGATCACACGGGCGGGGCCGATGAGCGTATCGAGCGGCAGCGTCTCCATCCCGCCCGAGCCGGAAATGAAATGCTTGGGCGCGTCCATGTGGGTTCCGGTGTGAAGACCCATCGCCACCGAGGAGACGTTGTTTTTATCTCCCGCCCCGAAAGATCGCTCGTAGCGGAGGCGGGGGGCCGGATCCCCCGGCCAGACCGGCATCCCCTCGCAAAGCGGAACCGTCAGATCGATAAGCGGCAAGGATAACGCTCCTTTTATTTCAAAAACGGAAAATCATCGGCCTCACGAGCCGAGAAAATTCCTGACTTCCTCCAGGAACCGGGGCCAGGCGGGTTCGTCCTCGAGGATGAGGTGATTCTGTCCTTCAAGAGCGACAAACCGGGCTCCCGGGATCATTGAAGCCATCAAACGCCCTTCGTCAAATGGTACGGCCACCTCGTTTCGGCAATGCAGGACAAGCGTCGGCGTTGTGACCTCTGAAAGTAAGGAACTCACTTCTATCTCATTAATGGCGCGGCGAAGGCGAACCGCATTTTGTGGCGATGCGGTCATCCGCTGAAGATCGTTGAACCACTGCATCTGTTCTTGCGTCCCTCCGGGAATGAAACGGGAGGTGAAGAGTTGCCGGAACGCGGGATTCTCCTGGCCCCATCCCTGCCGCATCAGGGTCATCATCGCCTCTGCCTGTTCAATTGCCTCTGCCGAACCGCGCCGGAACTGGCCCCTGGCATATCCGCCGTACAGCACAAGATGCGTCACGCGTTCGGGATGCCGCACGGCATAGGCGATCGATACGGAACATCCCTGAGAAATCCCCAGGAGCGGAAATCGCTCGAGACCAGCTGCATCGACGACCGTTTCCAGATCGCGGACAAATGCTTCGAATGAGATGTCATCGACATCCCAGTCGGAGAGACCGTTGCCACGTTCGTCATAGCGAATGAGTAGATGATCCCTAGACAGCTCATACAGCATATGACGCCAAATGGGGCTCTCCCAATCGTATTCGAGGTGGTTGAGCCAGTTGGCCGCCTTGACCAGCGGCGGTCCCTGACCGGCTGTAGCGTAGGCGATGCGGACCCCGTCGGATGCCGGACAGAATCGAATCTCCTGCTGGATTTTCGAGGGAGCGCTTGGGGCCGTGTCGGGCAAACCCGCCTCGCGCAGGGCGTCGGCGAGGCGCTCCATGACCTCTGGCGCCCCGAACGCGTGTTCTCGATATTTCGCACATGACATTCCCGGTGCACGCACCAGAAGGTCGCCAAGGGCCGCCCGGGCTTCTTCCTGCCGCCCGAGCTTGATCAGCACGGCGGCAAAAAGGGCAAACGTCATGGTTCGCGGGTTCGGACTCAGGCGCGCACGCCTTGCCCATTCGAAAGTCTCATCGTAGCGCTCCAGATCGAACAGCGCGAATGCCCGAAGGGTCAGCATCGTGGTGAGATGTATGTCGCGTGGGCTGAGGCGCATCGCATGATCGATATGGGGGATGGCTTCCTCGGACCGCCCCGCGGAGCACAGGGCCGCGCCGAGCAAGTGACGCGACAAGGCATCGTTGGGATTGAGAGCGATTGCCTCTTCGATCTTTGATATGGCGACGTCATGCTGTCCGAGAAAGCTGTGCACCCGTCCGGCGGAGGAAAAACCAATGGGGTCCCGCGGGTCCAGTGCAATAGCCCTGTACGCCTTTTCACGCGCCTGGTTCAGGTAATCGCTGCGATCATCCGGCCCGAAATTCCCTACGTAGCGCCAGCGAGCGTGGCTCGCCATCGCGAAGGCCGGCGCGAAGGTGGGGTCGATTTCATTCACCCTGTCGAACTGCTCGATCGCCGACCGGAGCCCCTCTTCGGTGGATGAGTGATTGGCCGCAAGACCGTGCTGGTAGAGATCCCAGGCATCGAGGTTGTCAGGGGGTTTTCGCTGAGCGCGCTCGCGCTCGACGTCACCGATTTCCGGCGCGATGGCCGCCACAATGGCTTCCGTGACTTCATCCTGAACCGCGAAGATGTCCTCAAGCTCACGATCATAGCGCTCGGCCCAGAGGTGATTGCCCGTTTCCGCGTCGATTAATTGCCCCGTTATCCGGATTCGCTCGCCGCCCCGCCGCACGCTCCCTTCCAGAACATAGCGGACGCCCAAGTCACGAGCGACTTCTCTTACATCGGGGGATTTGCCTTTATAGGCGAAGGTCGAATTGCGGGCGATGACAAACAGCGAGCGGAAACGCGAGAGCCCCGTGATGATGTCTTCGGTCATGCCGTCGGCGAAGTATTCTTGCTCCGGATCGCCGGACAAATTGTTGAAGGGGAGCACGGCGACCGAGGGCTTGTCGGGGAGCGACGGCGGTTCGGTGGCGGCCGGAGCTGGCGCCTCGATGATCTCCTCCGCCACGGCATACGCCCGGATGGGATTAGAGATGTTCTTGAGTTTCTGCTCGCCCAGATCCTCAAAGCTGAGTGGAAGCTTGCCCCGCACCTGATCGAAGACACCGCCCGAGATGCATATCCCTCCGCCCTCGGAGAGAGCTTCCAATCGCGCGGCGATGTTCACCCCATCGCCGTAGAGGCGATCACCCTCGACAATGACATCCCCGAGATTAATGCCGATCCGGAACCGCATCCTTCGATTTTCTTGGAGCGCCTCGTTTTTTTCCTTGAGTTCCCGCTGAATCTCAACCGCGCACTCGGCCGCGAGAACAACGCTTCCGAACTCGGCCAGGAGGTTGTCGCCAGGCGAGTCGATCACCCGGCCGCCATTTCTTTCAATGTGCGATGAAATGATTTCCCGGTAGGCCATCAGTGTCCGGACGGTTGCCGCCTCGTCATCGCCCATGAGGCGACTGTAGCCCTGGACGTCCGTGCTGAAGATGGTCGTGAGCTTTCGCTGGACCTCATCCGGCCCCATACGACTCTCCTGAAAAATTTTTAAACGGATAGTTCCCAATCAGGGCTTTCGGCCCGAGACCATCAGCGAAGGCAGGGTGAGGACAATTTCCCCGTCCTTCCTGTACCTTTCCGCGCCTTCCAGTATGGCCTGTTCGATCTTCTCCCGCGCTTCCGGCGGCTGCGTCTCAAGGAGCGCTCTCGTCCGGACGATTGACTTGTAGATGATATCGAGAACGTGGCGCGGATCGTCGCACCTGAGTTCGACCGGTAATTCCACGGCTTCCGTCTCTTCGAAACCGGCGGCGGCCAGCATCCGCCGGCCCTCGCCGGGATCGGACAGGTGGAACACGGGCGGGCCCTCGGGAAGGGGAACACTCCCGTCGCCGTGCGTCTTGGCGGCGTCCACGATGATATGGAAAAAGGTGGATTTCTCGGGCGGGCACCAGTCGGTGTATGCGTAGCGCCCGCCCGGAGCGAGGACGCGAAAGGCCTCGGCGATGGCCTGATCGGGATGAGGAAAATGCCGGAGGCCGAACTGGCACGAAACGGCATCGAAGGCGGAATTCTCGAAGGGTAGATTTTCGGCGTCTCCCTGGCGGAACTCAAAATCGGGGTAGCGATCGCGGGCATCAACCAGCATCATGGCCGAAAAATCGAGGCCGGTGACTCTCGCGCCCCGCTTCGCCGCGGCGTCGGCGAGCTCGCCCGTCCCGCAGGGGGCGTCGAGGAAACGGATACCGGGCCGGGCGTCCACCCCGTCGAGAATCGCCTCGTTCGCCTGCGCGGTGAGGCGGCCGAAAAGATCGTGATAACTGGCCGCCGAGCGCTCCCATCCGGCGTGCTCGAATTCCTTGAATACCTTCGAGTCATAGGACGGTGTTTCGCTCATGATTTTCCCCCTCCTACCCTTCCAGCGCGTTCATCACCCCAGCCCGTTCATCACCGAGCGCACGGCGTCGTAGTGGCTCGCTTCCTCACCCGGATCGAAAAACGGGGCGTTCCACGCGAAAAGGGGCACCGTCTGCTCGTGAACCGAGCCGTGGCTCCTTAAATCCACCTCGCGCTCGGCCTCCTCCATCACCCCGAATACGGTGTCCTCGTCGGCGATGACCATGATCTCGCCCATGCGCGCGGGCAGGAGACCGAACCGCCCGGCGGCCTCTTCTCTCGGGAGCGCGCCCTCGATCCCCGACACTTCGTTCAGGATGGCGGCGGCCTCATCCAGAGAAGCCCCTTCGCCCAAGTGAACATAAGCCGCTCCGCCCTGGTTACCGTGGTGGACGACGTAGCGATCCTTGATGATGGGCACCGCCTCGGCGGCGATGCCGCGCCCTCTCAGGACAACGCCGGGGTCGATGGCCCGCGTTTTCTGGCGCATTCCGTGGTCCGCAGTGACGAAGATCGCGCCCTCCGGGCGGACCCCGGCCCAGGCGTCGGCCAGGCGTCCGATCTCCTCGTCGATGGTGGATAGATGCTCCTGTCCCTCGGGGGTTTCGGGGCCGAATTTATGCTGGCTGAAATCGGTTGTCGTGACGTAGAAGAGCTCGGGCGTCTTTTCCTCGACAACGGCCCGCGCCGCCCGGAGGAGCCAAAAGTTCACCTCGGCGCTATAGATTTCCTCTTTCGGACCGGCGCGGTCGATTAGCCACTCGGGCGGCTCCTCGGCGGTGATAACCGTTTCCGCTCCTTTTCCGATCATGTCGGTGAGTTTTTTCTTCGAGGCCAGGGCGGCCGTCCGGCGCCCGGCCGCGGCCCCCCTCTCCATCAAGGTGGGCGAGAGGAGAAAGTCGCCCGATTCCATATAAACCTCCTCGCCGGTCTCGGGATTCAGGAAATAGTTGGCCGTGATGCCGTGCATGGCGGGCGGGCCGCCGCAGATGAGCGAGACGTTGTTCACGTTGGTGACGGTGGGCATCTGGGCCTTCACCAAAAGTCTTCGGCCCTCCGCGCCCAGGCGGTCGAGATTCGGGGTAGGGGCCGTCTCGAAATAGGCGGGGTCGCCCCCGTCGATGCAGATAATAAGCGCTTTCAAGGAAGTTTCTCCTTTTAAGGAGCGGTTTGGCGGGGGATCGCTTTCCCCCTGTCCGGCTCCAGGGATTTTTTTGGGTTTCCAGCATTTTTCTAGGTTGAATGACTCTAGGTTACATTTAATCGTGGCCTCGGGCGAGCACCCTGCGGGCCGGGCGGGGGACCCTGCGGGTCTGGCGGGGGACCTGCGGGCCGGGCGAGGGTCCCCTAAAAATGAGAGGTTCCCTAAAAAAAAAGAAAAAAAAGTGCTTAATTGCCTTGACGAATGAGCGGAATGAGGATATATACTTGATTGAGTCAAATGTTGACCGGCTAAAGCTACCGGGCCGCTTCCGTTAAATAAGGTTGTTTTAGAGAGGTTTTTTTCGATGCCGACCGCGGAAAGAAAATCACTTGAATTTACCGGCCAAGGTGAGGAACTCGGCCACCGGTTCCATCAGGCCCTCCACCGGCTCTGGTCGATCCTTCACCCCATCGACAAGGATGCCGTCTGTTGCCACGACATCACCCTGACCCAGTGGAACCTGATTCACGCGCTGTGCGAAGAGCCCCCGGAACCGCTGACGATGGGGTTCCTTGCCTCGAAGCTCGGCCTGACGCCCAGCGGGCTGACCCGCTGCTCGGAGCCGCTGGTGGAGCGCGGGCTCGTCAAACGGGAGCAAAAACCGGGCGACCGGCGCGTGTGCTGCCTCAAGCCGACTGTAGATGGCGTCGCGCTGTGGGAGAAAATTCAGTGCGCGTGCGCCGAGCGCGAGGGACGGCTCATCGAACACCTGCCGGCCGGGGAGGGTGAGAACTTCATCAAGGCCCTCGAGCGCCTCGCCGGCGCCGCTTCTGCCGAATCGGAGGGAGCCGTTAAGTCATGACGACGGAATCGAATGCCCCAGCTCCTGTCGAGACTCCCGTAGAGGCCCCCGCCGCTTGTTGCGGAGAAGTTAATGCCCCGGTCGAAGAGGCCGGCTGCTGCTCGGCAGCCGCCGTAAACGGCGCACCTGTCGCCGAAGGTTTTTCAGGCGCCCTGCCCGCGACAGGCGCCCTGCCCGCGACGAACTGGTCCTGGCTCGCCGCCGGCGCATCGGTGGTCGCGGGGGCATGGGTTTTGGCCTTCCTGCTTCTTCCGGCGGCCGCCTTTGATAAACTGAGCGGTGAGCTTTCGAAAAACCTCGCTTTCGTCGCCGATCAAATTTGGGAAATCCTGCCCTATGTTTTGATCAGCGTATCCGCCTCCGCCTGGGCGACCGTCTCGGGCTTTTCGGAGAAAATCAAGGCGGTATTCACGCGCCAGGAAAAGGTGGCGGTCGCGGGAGCGGCGCTGGCCGGCGCCACGGTCCCGTTTTGCTCTTGCGGGGTTCTTCCGCTGATAGCGGCGATGCTGACCGGAGGCGTACCGCTCGCCCCGATCATGGCCTTCTGGATCAGCTCGCCTCTGATGAGCCCGGAAATGTTCCTGCTCACCTCGGGAACGCTGGGCCTCGACTATGCGGCGGGGCGCCTCGCCGCGGCTGTTTTGCTCGGTGCGGGTTCGGGGTACATTGTTTCGGCGCTCATCTCGCGCGGCTATCTTCAAAATCAGCTTCGGGGGCTCGCCCAAGCCGGCTCATGTTGCGGCCCCGCGCCGGAGGTTTCTTTTTCCGGCGTCTCCTACCGACCCACGCGCTTGAGGCGGTTTTTCGCCGAGGCCGGCGGCGTCTCCCTCTTTTTGGGAAAATGGTTGACCCTTGCTTTCATCATCGAGGCGATCATCGTTCATTATGTCGATCAGGCCTGGATCAGCGCCGCCCTCGGCGGCGATCAGCCCTTCGCCATTCCCCTGGCGACGGCCATCGGCATCCCCCTTTACACCTCGGGCGTGGCCTCCATCCCCATCACACAGGGGCTCGTATCGAGCGGCATGTCCCCCGGCGCGGCAATGGCCTTCCTGGTCGCGGGTCCGGTCACCACGATTCCCTGCATGATGACGGTTTGGATGATGGTCAAGAGACCGCTTTTCTTCTACTACATCAGCGTCGGCATCGTCGGGGCACTGCTCGCGGGCTACCTGTTCGGAGCCTTCATGGGCTAAAGTTTCCATCTATAATTATTCGTTCATAATTTCAGATTCAAGCTAATTCCCGGACGAACATCCGTTCCCTTCAAAGACGGAAGATGGCCGATCACGAATTGAACAATCCCAACGAAAAACGCACGCTCACGACATGCTGCGGGGCCCATGTCATACATGATGGGCTGACAGATGTGCTCTACGTTCTGCTGCCGGTCCTGGCACAGACCTTTGGGCTCTCCTACACACAGATCGGCCTGGTTCGATCCGCTTATCGATCCGCCCTTTCACTTTTTCAAATTCCGGCGGGCATCCTCGCCGAAAGATGGGGGGAGCGGGGGCTCCTCGCCCTTGGGACCGCATTTGCGGGTGCGGCGTTCATTGGATTAGGCATGTCCTCGGGTTTCATCAGCCTGCTGATTTTCCTTTTCCTGGCGGGATTCGGTTCGGCTTTTCAACATCCGCTTTGCTCATCGTTGGTTTCAAGAGCCTATCAGGGAGGCGGGCGCCGTGGCGCGCTTGGCACCTACAACTTCGCCGGCGACCTGGGGAAATTTATTTTCGCCTGGGTTGTAAGCCTTGCCATCGCGGCCGGTTTGTCCTGGAAGATTCCGGTCGGCGGGATGGGTGTGATGGGAGTCATCTCCGCCGCGCTCATTTTTATCATGCTCAGCCGTGCGGGCGCTGGCGCATTTGCCGCTGATGGCGAGAATGATTCTGATTCCCCGCGAACTGTGGGATGGGGAATCAGGGACCGACGCGGGTTCCTCGCCCTTTGCGCCCTGGGAATTTTGGAGAGCGTCACGCGCTATGGTTTTTTAACTTTCATCGCGTTTTTGATGATTGAAAAGGGAGCGTCTCACGAGCTTTCGACTACCGTTGTCCCGATTGTATTCATCGGCGGCATGGCGGGGAAACTGGCCTGTGGCTTTTTGGCCGACCGAATCGGCGTCGTTCGGACGATTGCGGTGACCGTTCTCACGACAGGTGGCGGCATCCTTGTGTTGCTGGCAGCTCCCCTGGTAGCCGCGTTTGTCTTGCTTCCGCTTATCGGCGTGACGATAAACGGCACTTCATCGGTGTTGTATGGGACGGTGGGCGAGTTCGTGGAATCCGACCGGCAGTCGCGGGCCTACGGATTATTTTACACCCTCACGACCGGGAGCGGCGTTCTGGCACCTCTGGGCTACGGAGCGCTTGGAGATCAAGCGGGCATTTCGATGACGATGGGCATTATCGGATTCGTGATATTTCTCTGCCTCCCTATGTGCGTGATTCTCCGCCCCTCGGTTGAGGAATAACCGGCTCCTTAACAGGGAGAATTCACGATCTCCTGGGTCGAATATTTCGACTTGGCGCCCCTACATCACGCACCAGCCGTCGTCCACGATCATATCGAGGCCGTGGACGGCGCTGGCCTCGTCCGAGGCGAGGAACACGGCGGCTCCGGCCATTTCCTCCGTCGATATGTAGGCGCGGCCGGTCGGCGTAAGGCCCTCGAGCAGCTTGACGAAATCGGGGTCGTCCTGGAGGTGTTGATTGAGCGGGGTCGCGGTGTTGCCCGGCGAGATGCAGTTGACGTTGATCCCGTCCTTGGCGATTTCGGCGGCCAGCGCTTTCGTGATCATGACGACCCCGCCCTTGCTCGCGCAGTAGGGGAGCGCGTTGGGAAAGGCGTGCGTCCCCGCGATCGAGGCCACGTAGATGAGCTTTCCGTACTTCTTTTTCTTCATGATGGGGATGACCGCCTGGGAGAGGAGAAAGTTTCCCTTGAGGTTGGTGTCGATCATCCGATCCCATTCGTCCTCTGCGTAATCCTCTGCGGGTTTGTTGATCATGATCCCGGCGTTTCCGATCATGATATCCACCGTGCCGAAGGCATCGGAAACGCTCTTGACCATGCCCTCGACCTCGGCCTTTTTCGAAACGTCGCACGGAAAAGCCTGGGCGGCGCCGCCCGCGTCCGCGATTTCCTTCACAACCGCCTCGCCGGTTTCGCGGGTCCTGTTCACGACGGCGACCTTCGCCCCCTCGCGTCCGAAAGCGAGACAAATCGCCTTGCCAATTCCCATGGAACCGCCGGTGACGATGGCCACTTTGTCCTTGAGCCTCATATCCCACCCCTTTCCTTTTTAATCATTTCGCCAGTTTCGATTATTCGGCCGCCTTGAGCGCCTCGCGCCGAGTGGCGGTCGCCGCCTCATCGACGGAGCCGTCCTCCCGGAACACAACGCCGTAGACCTCATGGGCGCGCTCTTTGGACACCCAGCCCTCGTCCACATCGAACTTCACCTGTGCGGCGGGCCGCTCGATGGGCGGGCCGTAGCCCCCGCCACCCGACGAATAGGAGACGATTTTTTCGCCCGGCTTGAGAATAATATCCTCGCAGGCGGGCAGCTCGACCAGCTCGCCGTCCCGGCGGCGGTGATAGTTCCTGATGCGCTCGCCGTCGTGGCCCCCGAGCGTTCCCTTGGCGTTGTTCGTCGCGCCGTCGGCCACATAGACCACCTCCAGTTCGCCGCCGCCGACCGGCCCGTACTCGCAATAACCCGAGGGCGCGCCGATGGTGCGTCCGGATCCCTCGGTGTCGACCACGAGCCGCCGCTCATCCACGAGAAAGGGAAAGTGAAGTTCGTCGAGCTCGACGCTGTCGATGAAACACATGCCCGAGTTTCCGGCGTGACAGATCGTCAGCCAGGCGTCGGTCTTCGCGGCCGCCGCTCCCCCCGTGTCGAGCAGGAAAATCTGATTCACGAACGGCTCGTTTTCGTTCCGGGGATCGACGCCCGATATGACGCCGAGCGAGGCCGGGAAAATCGGTCCGCACTCGGCGAGACCGAGACCGTCCTTGATTTTCGAAAACGCCCGCTGGACGGGATTCGTCATCCGATCGGCCAGATTCGTCGTCGCCACCGACATGCTCGTCGGGTGCTTTCCCCCGCCCGCGACGCATCCCTCGCGGATATGGACCTTGAGCCGGCGGAAACTGCCCGCGTTGGTGGGCACGAGGTCCTCGATGCTGTTGAAGACGCCGATCATGGCCCCCGTCCGGGCGCAGGCCTCGCTGAGGTTGAGCCCGCAGGGCATGGCGTCGGGATTGTCCCTGAGGTCCACCTCGATGCGCGCGTTTTTGCTGTCGATCTTGACCCCGACCTTGATGGGGATTCCCCCCTCGGGGGTCCCGGGGACGGGATCGTGCGTGCTGGTGGCGGTGGCGCTGCCGCTCGGCATCTTTTTAATGGCGGCGATCATCACCTTTTCGCTGTAGTCGAACCACTCCTCCGAGAAGGTGTGGAGGGTATCCCAGCCGTATTCATCGGCCATCACCAGGACTTCCCGCTCGCCGATGCGCGCCGCGCCGATCATGGCCAGAAAGTCCCCGCGCCATTGGACCGGAACCCGGATGCGCATCTGGCACATGCGGATAATGTCCTCGATGTCCTCGTAGTTCTCCTGAACCTTGACGGCGGGGAAAATCAGGGCGCCTTCCTCGTAAACGTCGCGGGCGTGCCCCATGTAGGTCGTCGGCTGGCCGTTGCCGCAGTCCGCCTGATGCGCCTTCACCCAAACGGTGAAGTGGTGCTCTCCCTTTTTGTCGATGACCGGAACGAGAATCGTGTGGTCGGCGGGATGAGAGCATCCGTGATAGGGCGAGTTGTGCAAAAACGCGTCGCCGCGCCGGAGCGCCGGATGGAGGTCCATCATCGACCGCGCCATTAGATCGGCGCCGCTCAAAACGTGGATCGGAAGCGTCTCCGCCCCGGTCAAAAGCTCGCAATCGCGCGTGACGATGCTCGTCGAGAAATCCTTCGCCAGGTTGAGCACACCCGACCGCCCCGTCCGAAGAAGCGTATTCGCCATCTTCGTCGTGATGGACTCAAAGCGCTTGCTCAACACGGCCAGGGTGACGGGGTCCATCCCCGCTTTTTTCCCGCCCCGGCCGGCGGGTTTTCCTTTCCCGGCTTTTTTTGATTTGCCCTTGACCTTTGTCTTCGCTCTCGCCATGACCCGCTTCCCTCATTGACTCGAACTCGTAGAGCCGAAAATTAAGGTGCCAAAAAAAACGCCGCTCTGTTTTTCCCAAAAAAATTCGTTCACCAGGGCGCGTGCCCCTAGACTTCGATCACCAGGCTCCCGCTTCTCGTTCTCACCACCCTCGCACCAGGATCGATAACAACGGTGGTGAAGGGCGATTCGATGATGGCGGGGCCCCTCATGGCGGCGCCCGGCTTCATGCTCTCGAACAATTCCACCCGAGTGTTCACCACCCCCTTGCCCTCGAAGTAGGCCTTGCGCCTCTGGGGCAGCTTTGTCTCGAATTTTTTCTCATGCCCCAGTTTCCCGAACCGCCCCGCTCTCAACTTGCACCGCGCCACGGCCCGCCAGCCGACGAATTCCACGTCCGAGTCCGGATCCCTGACGGCGAATATTTCCTCGTGCGCGGCGTCGAACTCCCTGCGCACCCGCGCGACCTCTTTTTCCGTCTTGAAGCGGGTCAAATCGATGGGAAGATCGATCTCCCAAATCTGGTGGCGGTAGCGGGCCTCGGCGAAGATTTCGATGGAATGGTCGAGCGCTCCCGCCCCCGGCCCCTTGAAAAAAGCCTTGCATTTGGCGGCAAGCGATTTCAGGGTGGCGTTCACCCCGCCGAAATCGAAGCTGACCGAGGAAGAGTAGTGGAGCGCTCTATAGTCCGCGTGCAAATCGCTCATCAGCGCGCCCGCGGCCGAGAGCGCGGCGCCGACCTCAGGGATGATCACGCGCTCGCAGCCCAGCCGCCGGGCGATGGCCACCGAATTCAGACCGGCCGCGCCGCCGCCGCCGACGAGGACCGCCCCCCGGGGGTCTATCCCCTGATCGATGGTGATCTCTTCGATGGCGCCCACCATGTTTTCGGTGGCCAGCCTCAGGATCGCCTCCGCCGCCTCCTCGAGGCTCAGGTTCAGGGGCTCCGCCACATCGCTCCGGATTGCCATTTCGGCCTTTGTAGAATCGAGCGCCATCGCGCCGCCCAGGAAATAGGCCGGGTCGATGTGCCCGAGAACGAGCGATGCGTCCGTCACCGTGGGCCGCTCCCCGCCCCGCCCGTAGCAGGCCGGCCCCGGAACCGCGCCCGCGCTCTGGGGCCCGACGTGAAGCAGGCCGCCGTCGTCCACCCAGGAGATGCTTCCCCCTCCGGCGCCGATGCTTTTCACGTCCACCGAGGGAAAACCGACGATGTGTCCCCGGTAGCGCTGGCCGATCCAGGTCTCGGGGGTCGTGGGAATGGTCCCCCGCCGGACGAGACTGACGTCATAGGTCGTCCCGCCCGTATCGGCGACGATGGCGGTGTCGGATTTCGTGTCCGCGCGGGCGAAGTGACGCCCGGCGATGGGGGCCATCGAGGGGCCCGAACCGATGGCGTGAATCGGCGCGGCGATCAAATCCCTCACATCCATCACGCCCCCCTGCGAGGTCAGCATGAGCAGCCTCCCCGAGAAACCCGCCCCCGACAAACGCTCCGAGAGCCCTCCCAGGTAGTTGTTCATCAAGGGCTTGAGGGAGGCGTCCATGCAGGCCGACGAGGCGCGGCGGTATTCGCGGAGTATCGGGTTGAGGACGTGAGAAAGGGTGTAGGGCATCCCCGGCAGGTTCTCTTCGAGAAGCTCGGCGATGCGGTCCTCGTGCGCGGGGTTGACGGTGGACCAAAGAAAGCACACCCCGACGGATTCGACTTTGAGACTCTTTAGTTTTTTGATGATCTCAATCGCCGCCGCCTCGTCCAGCGGTTGCGCGACCTCGCCCGCGGAAGTGATTCGCTCGGGAACCTCGAACGTAAGCGCCCGGGGAATGTAGGGCTTCGGGAAAGGGACGAGAAAGTTGAACGGCTCTATCCGCCCGCCCTCGCGGAGGACCAATACGTCCGGGTGCCCCTTGGTGGTGAGGAACGCGGTCCGGGCGGTGTTGCCGGTGATAATCGCGTTGATGGCATAGGTGGTGCCGTGGATGAAGAGATCGCCACGGGAAAGGAGGTCCCGGGTGGAAAGCGAGAGGCTGTCGGCGGCCGAGGCCACGACATCGAGAATCCCCCGGACGGGATCGTCGGGCATCGTGGCCGCCTTGAACATGTGAAGGACGCCTTTATCGTCCTCCATCACAAGATCGGTGAAGGTCCCGCCGGTGTCCACAGCGAACCGCATGGGTATGGCCCCTTTACGCGAATCCCGACCAAGCGGGAAAGCCCGATTCCGGACGGCACGGCCCGCCGGCCTCCGGGCGCCCCGGAAGCTCAATCCACCTTACGTGTCGGGAAAATCCATAAAAAAATGAAAAACTCCCACGGAATAATCAGAATTGTAAAAACCGGATGAAAAGGTGGCGTGGATGCGTTCCAAAATCAGTTCAAACCCATCGCCAAGGAATCACTTTCTGTTTATTTAAAAACACCCTGCACCTTTGAAATAAAATCCTCAACCCCGGCGCCTTTAACGACGTAACCCTCCAAACTCAACGACTGGGCGGTCACCACCTCGTCTCTCCTGGAGGTCGCCGTTACGACGAGAAACCTTGCGTTCGGGTCTGCCTCGCGGATTTTCAAGATGGCATCGAGCCCACCCATCCGCGGCATCGTCAAATCCATCACCGTGAGATCGGGATGAAATTCACCGTGCTTTTCAACCGCGTCCAATCCG
This sequence comes from bacterium, assembly GCA_030922375.1. Taxonomy (GTDB): domain Bacteria; phylum UBA8248; class UBA8248; order UBA8248; family UBA8248; genus UBA8248. Next base: position 29,375 of record JAVEPB010000179.1, read on the forward strand.
TCTCGCGCCTGCTCCACGACAAAACCAACGCCTTTCAAGGCATTGGTGAAAACATTACGCATCATCGCCGAATCATCGGCCACAAGAATGCGCTTGGCCTCTTTTTGCTCCCCCTCGGACCGGGTGTAAGCCACATTGAGAATCACGTGATCGAAGGAGCGATCTTGGACAACCTGCTTGGAGGGAAACTCGAGCGTTATCTGAAAAGTGCCGGGAGAAGGGCCGGAAGCGGTAGCGAGACTTTTATTCTTCACCTGAACAGGAGAGCCAAACCTAACCTCGGATTCGATTTTATCCCATTCCTGCAAAACACCGCCGGCCATTATATTCAAGAATTCGCCTAAAATATCGGAAGCCGTTTCGCCAAAACTGGTAACCGGCGGCAATCCCATATTCCCGGCGATCATGGAAGCGATGAAAACGGCCATTTCCTTATCGGCAAAACCAAGGACGAATTCACCATTTTCCTTCTTTTCGGAAATCTCAAAAGGCATCGCCTGCCCCACGGCGAACGTTGCGGTCGGCCATTCCTTTTGAGCGACCCTGAGACCGGACGCATGAAAATTCGTCATATTCTCGAAAACCGTGTTAAAACATTTGGCTAAAATTCCGATATGATCATCAAACACTTTCACCTTCCTTCAAGGCCTCTTCGTGCGCATCGTTTTGCAAAAGATGTATCGCCACTCTAATCAGAGCACGCTTCGCACCGCCCGGAATTATGCAGCGACGCTCTTCATTTATCAAATTCCGGCCTTGTTTCCCCTGCTCGGCGGCGCATCCCGCCGGGAAGGCCGTCATCGCCGGACACTGCCCGGCAGTAATTGGACCATCGGGAAGGCCGGGGCCACCTGAGCGCGCCACCTCCCTTCGCCGCCCTCAATCCATTGCCACTTTTCCTTCGCAGCCTTTATTCCTCCGAAGACCCGGCCGGCTCGAGGATCACCTTGATCGCCCCGTCCCGCTTCTCCTCCATCATCTCGAGGCCCTCCACCGCGCGGCCGAGCGGTACGCGGTGGGTGAGCATCGGGGCGAGATCGATTTTTCCGGAGGCGATGAGCTCCAGGCACTCGGCGAACTGACCGGCGTAGCGCCCACGCGCCCCCTTGATGACAATTTCGAGGCGGCGGACCTCCTCCGCCGGAACCGGGGTCCCCTCCCCGGCAAAAACACCCATCACGACAACCGTGCCGTTTCGCTTCACGATGCGGCAGGCCTCGGGGAGCGTGACCTCCTGGACGCCGCCGACCGCCTCGATCACCTTGTCGAATCCGGCGCCGCCGGTCAGTTCGCCGAGCCGCTCGGGAAAACCGGCCTCGGCCGGATTCACGATGGCATCCACCCCCATTTTCCCGGCGGCCTCGAGCCGGTAGCCCACGGTATCCGATATGGCGACATAGGCCCCCTCGGCCTTCGCCACCGCCAGGGCGCAGAGTCCGATGGGCCCCGCCCCCTGAATCGCCACGCGCTCGCCCCGCCGCACCCCGCCCACGTCGCGGACGGCGTGATAGGCCGTCGCCAGCGTTTGCATGACCGAGCCCACCTCGTAGGAGACTTTCCCGGGAAGGGGGACCACGCACTCCGCCGGGACGGAGACGTACTCGGCGTACGCACCATCGAGCGTATTCCCGATGGATTCGAGCGAGGTGCACAGATTCGGCCGCGAGGTCCGGCAAAACTCGCACTCGCCGCAGGTGATCAGATTCTCCACGCAGCAGCGGAGCCCGAGCGGGACGCCCCCGGTTCCCTCGCCCAGGGCAACCACCTCGCCGGCGAATTCATGGCCGAGCACCACCGGAAGCCGCACCCCGGCGAACAGGCCTCGCCAGGCGTGTATGTCCGTCCCGCACAAGGCGCAGGCGCGCACCTTGACGATCACCTCGCCGGGCCCCGCCTCGGGCAAGAGTCTGTCCTCGTTCACGATGCGGTTCGGCGCCTCGAGGACCACCGCCGCCATTCTGTCGGGAAGATTTCCGGATGCCATAGGTTCACCTAAACCATCGTCGCGCCGCCGTTGGCGTCGAGGGTGACGCCGGTGATGTAGCTCGCCTCGGGGCTGCACAAAAAGAGCACGGCCTCGGCGATTTCGTCCGGCTCCGAGAGGCGGCCCACTGGGGTGGTCCGCTCGATATGGCGGATGCGCTCCTCGGTGCGGATT
>JAVEPB010000180.1 GCA_030922375.1 bacterium
ACCCTGGCCGACCCCGCCCGGGACGCCATCAAGGTCCGGGGAAAGCTCCTCTCCCGGCGCGAGGAGCCCGTCTATCTGGCCCTGAACAAGCCGCGCAACGTACTCACCACCATGCGGGACGAAGAGGGAAAGGATCGCCCCACGGTGGCGGAGCTTCTGCCCCCGAAGCGGCGGCGCGTCTTTCCCGTCGGGCGCCTCGACTTCGACGCCGAGGGTCTGCTTCTTCTGACGAACGACGGCGACCTCGCCAACCGGCTCACCCACCCCAGCAGCGAGATTCCCCGCATCTACGAGGTGAAGGTGAAGGGCGCGCCCGGAGAGCGGGCCCTGCGCCGCCTCAACCGCATGGCCGGCGGAAAGGACAACACCTCACCGGAGAGCGCCCGCGTCCGCGTCATGGGCCGAAAGGCGGAGCGAAACACCTGGCTCCGGATCGAGCTTCGCGAGGGCAAGCACCACCAGGTCAAGATAATGTGCGAGGCCGCCGGCCACCCCGTCCTCAAACTCGTTCGCCGCTCCTTCGGCGGAATTAAGATGAGAGGCCTCGCGCGGTCGGAAATCCGCACCCTCTCGGAAAAAGAGGTCGCCCACCTCAAGGCGATAACCGATCCGGACCGTCCGAAAACGGGCAAGCCCGCTCCGGCCAAGGGGCCCCTGCCCAAGGGCCGACCGAAGGCTTCATCCCGGCCCTCGGCCGCTCCGAAGCGGAAATCCGCCTCCCGGCCCAAGAGTTCTCAACCCAAGGGTGCCCGGCCCAAGAACCGACCGAAGACAACCCGGCCGAAAGCTTCTTCCCGAAAGAAAGCCGGAACCCGGAGATGATTCGGCGCCTGGCCGCGGCCCTCGCCGCCGCGCTGCTCCTCGCGGGGCCGAGCGCCGCCACCGCCGCCTCCCAAAAAACCAAATCCCGCTTTCAGGTGGACGGCACCTCGGTCATCCTCCGCCAGAACCGGGCCACCGCCCAGAGCCGGGCCGTCGGCGCCAGCATCCGCAAAGCGGTCTATCAGGCCGTTCTCCAGTCCATGGGCGAAGCGGCGATGGTCCAGTTCCGCTCGCGCATCGACGGCGCCATTCTCAAGGAGGCCGGGCGGTACGTTCACAGCTACCGGATGCTCAAGCACGAGGTGGACGAGGACGCCAAGCTGGTGCGGGTCGGCCTCGAGGTGGTGGTGGACCTTTCCGCCGTGGACGAGGCGATTCGCTCGCTCCAGCTCGCCCGGGTCAAAAAGGGGGAAACCCGTCTTCTCTTCCTGGTGGTTGAGCAGATTTTCAGGTCCGGAGCGCGTGGCGGAAGAGAGGCGATCCGCCTCGAGGGAAACAAACTCGGCACCGCCGAGAGGCGAATCATGCTCGACTTCGCGCGCGCCGGATACACCCCGGTCAACCCCCGCGGCCAGGCCGAGCCCGCCCGGGTCAGATACTGGCCGCCGTGAGAGGAGACGTGGACGCGGCGCGCGCGCTGGGCAGCCTCTACGGCTGCCCTTTCGTGATCACCGCGAGCGCAATCGTCGAGCGCGAGCGGGGCGGGGCGGTCGTCGGGCTGGCCAACGCGCGGGTGATCCGCGTGGACGACGGCGCGGTGCTCGCCATCCGATCGAGACAGGTCCGCATCCCCCGCGCCCGCGGAAAGCGCGGCTATAAACGCGCGCTTGCATCGGCGAGCAGGCGGCTGGCGAAATCCCTGATCCCCGAAGTCCGGCGGGTGTTCCCGCCTCCTCCCCGCCCGGCGGGACGCGGGGCGGCCACGAGCCAGAGAAGGGGGCGCCGAAAGCCTCCGGTCCGAAAACCGGGAAACCGAAAGCCGGAGGGCCGCTGAGGGAAGCTGTGATATGATCTCGGCGCCAAGCGAGAACCAACCTCCGCACGGAGACTCTGTGCTCGATGACCGAAGACGCATCGCGGGGCCTCACCCTCGCCAACAAGATCACCATTTCACGGCTCCTCCTTGTGCCGGTGTTCGTGGCCTGCCTGATTTACAGGCGTCCCGGCCTGGGGTTGTTTATTTTCCTACTGGCCAGCGTGGCGGATACGTTGGACGGCTATCTTGCTCGCAGCCAGGGGGAGCACACCGCGCTGGGAGCGATGCTGGACCCGATGGCCGACAAGCTGCTGATGTTTTCGGCCTACGTGATCACGGCGGCATACGGGCTGATTCCCGCCTGGCTGGCGATCACGGTCATCGGCCGGGACATCGTGATCAGCGCTGGATTTTTGTGGCTCTACCTCGCGAAGGGCTTCGTCACCCCCGCACCCACCCCCCTGGGCAGAACCACGACGGTGACCCAGGTTTTGTCGATGGTCTTCGCCCTGCTCGTGTGGGCGGCGGGCGGCGAGGTTTTCTGGGCACCAATCCTCTGGGCGCTGACCCTTCTTTATTTTTTGACGGGGACGCTGACCGCCGCCTCGGGGATTCATTACTTCATCTTCGTGGGCGGGAGGATGGCTTCGCGGCGGGAGAGTCCGGAATGATACGTACGAATCGCGGCCTCCGGCGCCTCGAGGCCGGGAAAGGATGTCGCCGAAAATGAACGATCATGAATCGCAACATCTTCTCACCTGGAAGCGAATCTGGCTCATCCTGATCCTGATCGCCATCATCTGGGTGGTGATCAGCGCGCGGGCGGCGCTCTTTCCCATCGTCGTCTCCTTCATCCTCGCCTACCTCCTGAACCCGGTGGTTCAGTCGCTCGAGCGGAGGAAAATCCCCCGGACGGCGGCGATCCTGCTCCTCCTGCTCGCCCTGGGGGTGACGCTTCTCCTCCTCTGGGTGGGCATCGCCCCGGTGGTCAAGGAACAGGTCGTCACCTTCTCGGAGCGGCTGCCCGGTTATGTCCGGGTGTTGGAAGGATGGCTCGAGACCGCACTGATCAGGCTCCAGGTGGCCCAGCCCGAGGAGGCCAGGAAATTCCTCTCCGAGAATCTCTCGGCCCTCGGCCAGCTTCCCATCGAGGCCCTGCGCACGGGCGGGAGCTTTCTCCTCAGAACCACCAAGGGAATTTTCTCCCTCATCGTCGGCCTCGCGTTCCTGGCCCTGATTCCGATTCTCACCTTCTACATCCTCCGCGACTTTGGCCGCTTCGGAGAGGCTTTTTACAAATACATCCCCTCGCACTACCGCGCCGAGGTCCGCCTCCGCCTCGACCGGCTCGACGAAATGATCGGCTCCTTCATCAGGGGCCAGCTCATCGTCGGAATCTCGCTCTCCATCCTGTACACCCTGGGGCTTTTCCTCGTGGGCGCGCCGTTCTGGCTGATTCTGGGGATCCTCACCGGGATGTCGAGCATCTTTCCCTACGTCGAGTGGATCGTCGGCCTGCCGGTCACCCTCGCCTTCACCGCCATCCAGTATCAGGACTGGACGCATCCGCTGCTGGTTCTCGCCGTATTCGGGATCATCTCCCCGGCGGCGGGGATGTTCCTCGTCCCGCGCGTCATCGGCGGCCGCGTCGGCCTTCATCCGGTCGTGGTCATTTCCTCGATATTGATCGGGGGAGAGTTGATGGGCTTCGTGGGAATCCTGCTGGCGGTTCCGCTGGCCGCGGCGATCAAGGTCGGCATCGAACTCGTCTACGATCAATACATAAAATAGCAACTCTTCTATCCCGGCACCTCGGCCCCCCGGTCGGCGGCGCGGGCCATGAGAAACACGAGGTCGGAGAGGCGGTTCACGAAGACGAGGAGTTCCCGGTTGTCGATGAGGCCCTCCTCCTCGAGTCCCACGAGCCGGCGCTCGGCGCGGCGGAGAATCGTCGTGGCGAGATCGAGGGCCGCGCCCGGCGGCGACTCCCCAGGGACCACCCAGTCTGTGATCTGGATGACTTTTTCGTAGCGGGCGATCTGCGCCTCCGCCCACCGGACCTGATCCGGGCCAATGCGCTCTTTGAGGCGGCCCGCCTTGCCCGGCAGCGTCGCCACCTCGCTCGAGGCGGTGAAAAGATCTTTTTGAATTTTGAGGATTTCGGGCTTCATCCACCCGGGCGCGAGGGCGCGCCCCATCCCGAGGGCCGCCCTCGCCTCATCGAAGGCCCCCAGCGCCTCGACGCTCGGTGAACTCTTCCCCGCCCGGTCGCCGAACCAGAGATCGGTGTCCCCGTCGTCGCCGCGCCCGGTTGTGATGGACATTGCCGCGCCCTCCCCGGAGGGTATCGCTCCCTAAAGCCGCTTGATGATGTCGTTGGCGGCCTGGCGCGTGTTGGCATCGCCGCCCAGGTCGGCGGTGCGGCGCCCGCCCGCCAGGTGCTCGCGCACGGCGATGTCGAGCCGCCGGGCCGCCCGCTCCTCGCCCAGATGCTCGAGCATCATCGCGGCGGCGAAGAGCGTCGCCACCGGATTGGCGATGCCCTTGCCCATGATGTCGGGGGCGGAGCCGTGGACCGGCTCGAAAAAGCCCGGAAAATCGCCGCCGCCGATGTTCGCGCTCGGCGCGACCCCGAGCCCGCCGACGATGCCCGCGCCCAGGTCGGTCAGGATATCGGCGAACAGGTTGCTCGCCACCACCACGTCGAAAATCTCGGGCCGCCGGACGAACTCGAGCGCCGCGGCGTCCACGAGGAATTTGGCGGTCTTGATCTTTTTATAGCGCGGGCGCGCGGCCACCTCCTCGAAAACCTCGTCCCAAAGCACCAGCGTGTAGCCCTGGGCGTTCGATTTCGTGACGTTGGTGACGTGTTTCCGCTTGCGCCCCCGGGCGGCCTCGAAGGCCGCCGTGATGATCCGCTCGCAGCCCCGGCGTGTGAAGATCACGTTCTGAATCGCCACCTCGGCTGGGAAACCCTCGTAGTGCCGCCCGCCGGCGGGGCTGTATTCGCCCTCGGTGTTCTCGCGGAAAAAGAGAATATCGATGTCGCCTGGACCGTAGCCCTTGAGCGGCGCCTCGAGCCCCTCGAACAAAATGATCGGCCTCACGTTGATATAGAGATCGAACGCCCGGCGTATCGGCAGGAGAAGCTGCTGGAGGGTGATGTGGTCGGGGATGTCGGGGCGCCCGACCGCGCCGAGCAGTATGGTGTCGTGCCCGGCCAGCTTGTCGAGAAAATTTTCGGGCGCCATCCGACCGTTTTTTTGGTAGTAATCGCTTCCCCAGGGATAGCGGGTGAAATCGAAGCTAAGGCCGCGCTCGAGTTTCGAGAGCGCCTTCAGGGCTCTGACGCCTTCGTTGACGACCTCGGTTCCGATCCCGTCTCCGGGGAGCAGGGCGATATTGTGTCTGGCCATGAGGAGTCCTTTTTTTGTTCCGCCGCCGCGCGGGCGGCCGGCGGACGCCGGTTAAAGGGCTTTAAAGCCCCAGGTTGATCAGATACTCCACCGGGGCGTACTCGTCTGTCATCACGGGGCCGTAGCTGCGCCGGGAGGGCGGTGAAACGCGAGAATCGGCGGCGAACCTCAGGGCCGGGTCCGACTCGAGGCGCTCTAAAAACTTCCGGCGGTGGGCCGCGTTGCGGTCGCGGAAGGCGAGCAGGAGGATGTTCTGCGCATTGGCAGGCTGCTTGGGGTCCACGCTGAACACCCAGAGGTCCGGAAAGACCGAGGCCATCGTCCTGTAAACCGAGGCGTAAAGGGCGCCGCCGGGCCCCGAGCGGGCGGCGATGAGATTGAGCATCATCGCCCCGCCGGGGGCGAGCCGGTCCCGCGCCTCGGCGAAAAACTCGCGCGTCACCAGATGGGCCGGAATGTTCCTCAGCCCC
>JAVEPB010000181.1 GCA_030922375.1 bacterium
AGCGGCGCGTGGGATAACTTTGGCCCCGAGGAGCAGCTCGACCTCGCCGAGATGATCGAGTTCATCGCCGGACAGCCCTGGTGCAACGGCAAGGTGGGGATGGTGGGTTGCTCCTACTTCGGGATGAGCCAGCTCCTCGCCGCCGAGCGGCAGCCCGAGGGTCTCACCGCCATATTCCCCTACGATGCGGCGACCGATCTCTACCGCGACGCCTACTACCACGGCGGAATCTACTCGGCCTGGGGGCGGTTCTGGTTCACCAGCCTCATGTTCCTGAACCACACGGGGGGTCGCGTGGCCGATCTGTCGGGTTTCAACAATCACTTCAGCCGTATTCTCTCGCGCGAGGACCCGTTCGACTGCGGGTACTATCAGGAGCGCTCCTCGGGCCCGAATCTTCATCGGGTCGAGGTGCCCACCTACTTCGGCTGCGACTGGAAGTTTTTCGGCCTCCACCTCCGGGGGTCGTTCATGGGCTGGGAGGGCGTTCCCGAGGCGACGCCCAAGAAAATGCTCATCGGCCCCGAGTCGCGGCCCCGGCGGCCCTTCGGCGTCTATCACGGCGAGGCGCTGCGCTGGTACGACCACCATTTGAAGGGCATGGACTCGGGCGTATGGGAGGGCGCGCCGATCAACCTCTACATCCAGGGCGAGGACATCTGGCGGGGCGAGAGCGAGTGGCCCCTCGCGCGCACCGACTGGCGGAAACTCTACCTCTCGGGCGATTCGCTCACCGAGAACGCGGGCCCCGCGGACGAGCGCGGCTACACCATGACCCCCGGCACCCGGGCGGCCTGGCGAGGCGAGCCCAAGCTCGTCTTCAGGACCGAGCCCTTCTCCTCACCCACCGAGATCACGGGTCCGATGGCGCTCTACCTCACCGCCGCCTCGGACCAGGACGACACCGACTGGTTCGTCTTCGTCCGGGACGAGTCGCCGGACGGCTCCCAGCGCCTCCTCACCCGGGGCATGCTGCGTGCCAGCCACCGGGAACTCGACCCCGGGAAGAGCGAGCCCTGGCGCCCCTGGCACCCGCACACGAGCGCCGAGCCCGTCACTCCCGGCGAGGAGGCCGGCTACGTCATCGAGATCATCCCGACCTGCAACCTTTTTAAGGAGGGCCACCGCCTCAGGGTCGAGATATCCTCCTGCGACCCGGACACCGACCTCATCTACACGCACGAGCCGCTGCCCCGCGTCGTCACCAACACGATTCGCACCGGCCAGGGGGGCTCCTATTTGCTGACGCCGTTTATTCCGAGATAAGGCGGGGCGCTGACCCTCAAGAAGTGGTTTCGGCTCTAGTCTCCGGCCGGCTCGATGCAGGCCGGGTCGTCGTTGCGCGGGTTGTTGACGTGGCGGCTGACGGGATGGGCCTCCATCTCCCCGGCCGGGTAGGGGCGCAGGAGGGGCTCGAGAGTCCCGGGCTTCTCGTTGGCCGGGTCCATCCAGCGGCCGTAGTCGCCGGGCGCGATGATGACCGGCATGCGCGGATGGATTTTGGCGGCCAACTCGTTGGGCGAGGTGGTGAGAATGGCGCAGGTCTCAAGCTCCGAGCCGTCCTCGCCGCACCACTGCTCCCATAGCCCGGCGAGCGCAAACGGGCGGCCCCCCTTCATGCGGACGAAGAAGGGCTGTTTCGCCGCGCCGACCCGCGTCCACTCGTAGAAGCCGCTGGCGGGTATCAGGCAGCGCCGCCGCTTCATCGCGGCCCGGAAGGAGGGCTTCTCGGCCGCCGTTTCGGCCCGCGCGTTGATCATCCGGCTGCCGATGGCGGGTTCCTTGGCCCAGGAGGGGATCAGCCCCCACTGGAGCAGGGTGAGTTCCCGGGCCCCGCTCCCTCCGGCGCGAATGGCGGCCACCGGCTGGCTTGGTGCGATGTTGTACCGGGGGGGGAGTTCACCCGCGATCTCGAGCCCGAAAAGCGCCTCGAGCATCGACTTCGGGGCGATCAAAGTGAAGCGTCCGCACACGGCTCAGCCCGCTTTCCACTCGACGCCGTTGACGATGTTCTCGGGCTCGCCGCCCTCGATGACGCGGTGAACGTTCGCCATCCAGGCTTCGAGTTCGCGCACGAGCGTTTCGTCGTCGCCGCCGGCGAGATGGGGGGTGGGGATGAGCCCCGGCGCCCGCAGCAGGAGGTGATCCGCCGGGAAGGGCTCGGGGCTGAACACGTCGAGCCCGGCGCCCGCGAGATGGCCGTCCTCGAGAGCTCGCTGAAGGGCGTCCTGATTGACCAGGGGCCCCCGCCCGATGTTGATCAGATAGGAGCCGCGCGGCATGGCGCGGATGGCGTCCTCGCCGACGATGTGGCGCGTGTGCTCGCTCAGCCTGACCGAGGGATAGATGACGTCCGAGGTGCGGAACAGATCGTCTTGCCCGACGGGAGTGGCGGCGGTTTTCCGGTCGATCCACTCCGGGAGCGACGAGCGGTTCCAGTACCGGACCTCCATCCCGCAGGCGGCGGCCCGCACCGCGAACTCGCGGGCGATCTCGCCCATTCCGAGAAGGCCGAGGCGCATCCCCCGGAGGGGGCGGACGCCCTCGAGCTGGGTCCAGTTGTAGGCGCTGCCGTCCGGGCGGGTGGGCGAGAGGGGTTTGTCCACACCCTCGCGGGCCGCCCGGTTGGCCTCGGGCATGTTGCGCACCAGGTTCAGAAGGAGGGCCATCGAGTGATCGGCGACCGAATCCACGATGGGACGGCCTCGGAAGGCGACGGGGACACCGGCCTCGGCCGCCGCCCCGGCATCGACCTTCTCGCCGTAGCGGGTGGCGACGTTGATGAGCCGCAAGCGCTTAGCCCTCTCGAGGAGGCCGCCGGGCAGCGGGGCGTTCTTGGTGAGGAAGAATTCGGCCTCCTCGGCCGCTTTCAAAAGTTTCGCCGGGTCGCGCTCCATGACGAAATCCACACGCTCGCTCGATATGGCCGCGTCGATCCGGTTCTGGTACCCGGAGGAGATGGGCCGCCCAAGGGTCGAGTCGATGGCGGGGTGATAGGCGACCACTACTCGTGGAACCGGCATGGAATCTTTTCTCCGCTGAAAAAAAGAATGAGCGAATGCCTGTGCCGAATGAGGCTTCATATTAAGCCTGAGACTTGAGCCCGCACCCTTCGGCGGCCCGGGGCTTGAAGGGCGTGGCCTGGGGTGGAACCGCCTGAGCGGTGATTTGGTCTGACGGATCGAGGAATCTTCCCCGATGAGCCGGCTCCGGGCAAGCCGCTCGCCGGTCTGGCCGGGTTTCCACTGGACGGGAAATTGGGTAGATTTCGCTCTCATACTCCGGGATGAAGGCGGGAGGGGATGAAAGCGGTACCCGGTGGCGCCGGCTTCCATTTTTTTCAGGAATTTTGAAATGACGGATTCACCGAAGAAAAATTTCAGGTCTCCGGGACCGCTCCTTCGTGCTCGCGCGATTGTGGCAAGCATTCTGATAGGGCTCGCCGCCGCGGGCTGCGGCAAGGGAAAAGTGTTCGATCGTCCCCGGGGAGCGGGAACCGTGACGATTTTCACAGAGCCCCAAGGTGCGATTATTGCCTTCGACGGCTCGGTGCGGGGCAGGACCTACGAGAAGCAACCCATCGTTCTGAAGGGGGTCACCCACGGCTGGCACACCATCAAGGCGACGCTGCCGGGTCGCGTCCCGCGCGTCGAGGAGGTCCGGATCGACGGTTCCGAGACCGAGATCCGCATCCCGATTTCACGGGACACCTTCGGCAGACTCTCCGTGGTCGTCGATCCCCCCGGTGCGGAGGTGTTCATCGATAGCCGCTTTCACGGTATGGCCGAGCCGGGGAAGGACATCGACTCGCTCGCTTTCGGGGAGCACACCCTCTGGCTCCGCCTGAAGGGATTCCAGTCCGAGAAGCGGACCATCACAGTCGAGCGCCAGTTCCACCGCGCCTACCGGCTGCGGATGCGGGTGGACCAATAATCCGGAAACGGTCTTCAGCCTCCAGGTTTTAACTTCCAGCTTTAGCTTCCATCAGGGGCGGAGGGTATCTCGCCGCTCCCAGGTGTGGTGGTGGTCACGCTGTGGGAGATTTTCTGGCTTTCCGGGCGCGGACTGAGCCGTATGATGGGCCTTTAGGAATATTTCCCGATTGACAGGAGGTGGAGCGTGATTCGGCGACTCGGAATTTGGATTATCGCATTGATGTTCTCGCTATCGGCGGCGGCTCCGGTTTTCGGAGCAGGCCGGGGCCGGGGTAAGGGGAAGGGAAATCCTCCCGGTTGGGAGAAGGGCGAGAAAAAGGGATGGAAGGGCGGGAGCGAGCCCCCGGGTTTCGGCAAGCGTGGCGGAAAATCGAAAAAAGCCAAAAAGAACGGCGATGACGATGAAAAAGAAAAGGACGAAAAAAAAGACAAAGAGAAGAAAGAGAAGGTGAAGAAGAAAGAGAAGGTGAAGAAGGAAAAGAAAGAAAAAAAGAAAAAGAAATCCAGGCGAAAGGGGCGGGGAAGAAAATAGACGGACCGGGCCGGCGCTCAGCCCCTGTCGCCATCCTCAATTAGCCGCCCGAAGGCCTCAAGGTTTTCTTGGGCGCTCTCCATCTCCCGGCCCGGGGCGTAGCTTTCGATGGCGGCGATTCCGGTGAAGAATTTTCCGATCTCGCGAAGCGGCGGGCCCAGGTCGTGGATGCCCTCGGCGAGGGGAACGTGGACGCGTTCGCGGGTCGACCCGCTGAGGTGGATGTGGGCGATCAAGGGCTCAAAGCCTTTCGTCTCGGCGGGCAGCCCGCTGTAGAACAGATGCGCGAGGTCCACCGTGATCCCGAAGCCGGGGCGGTCCACCTCCCGGGCGATTTCAGCCGCCGTGGGGATATCGGTGACGTACTCGCCCGGGCGCGCCTCCATTACTTCGAGCGCCGCCCGCACGCCCAGCCGCTCCGCCTCCCCGGCAATCTCCTCCGCGTAAGCCCTCATCTCGGAAATAAAATCCTCGGCCCTGTCGTGTGAGCTTGAAAACGCGCCGGGGTGGAGATTCACGATCCCGGCCTCCATCCGCGCGGCGTCCTCGAGGCTCCTCAGATATTGGGCCCGCGATTCGCGGCGGATGCCCGCGTTGAGCGAGGTGACGTTCAGGTCCCGGCTCGGCCCATGAACCGAGAGCGCCAGATTTTTCTCGCGGACGGTTTTGCCGAGGGCGGCGGGGTCCTCGCCCGAGGCCCAGAGGAGCTCCGACCAGATCTCGACGGCTTGGTAGCCCAGGCGCTCCGCGGCGTCCACCAGTTCTCCGGGCGAGAGGGTCCGCAGCGTGGTGGATGAGAGCGCGACCTTCATCGGAGTGCCTTTCACGCGGGTTACGGGGGCGGGCGGGATGAACTCCCGCCGGCCATGCTGTAAACTCCACCCTCCATTCAACACGCAATCCTGTCAACGGCTCCGGGGCGCCCGGATCGGTCCGGGGGGGGGCGTCATGCCGAAAATCGTGGTCATCAGCGGGAGCAGGAGGCCCGGGAACAATACCGATAAAGCCCTGCGCATCGCTCTCGATGAGATTGGCGGAGGCGCCGAGGTCGAGGTTGTACGCGCGGGTGAGTGGCGCTTTCTCCTGCCGGGCGAGGAGAGCGCGGGCCTGACGAGTCAAGGGGTCGCGGCGGACGACGGCGAGCGCCTCCGCGAAAAAGTGCTCGAGGCGGACGGGCTCCTCATCGCCACACCCGAATACCACGGCAGCATATCGAGCACCCTCAAGCTCATTATCGACAACCTTGGCTTCCCCTCCACCCTCGAGGGCAAGGACATCGCCATTTTCGGGGTGGCCATGGGTCCCAGCGCGGACAACGCCGTGAGCCACCTGCGCCACATCCTCACCCATATCGGGGGGCGGGTGCTCCCCACGGAGGTCTCGGTGGGAAGCGTTCATAGAGTATTCGACGAGAGCGGCGCCTGCACCGACGAGGACGTTGAGGACGGCATCCGCGCCGTAGCGCGCGCGCTGCTCGATCATATAACCGGACCGGACAGCGACGGTCTGTCGAGACTCTGAGGTAGCCGGTGGCGGATTTTTTTGACCTTTCGGGCGGCGGGCGGATCGCATACGAAAAATTTTCGGGGAAATCGCCCGGCGTGATGTTCCTCGGTGGGTTTCACTCGGACATGACAGGAACCAAGGCCGCCGCGCTCGACGCGCATTGCCGCGAGGCGGGGCGATCATTCGTCCGCTTCGATTACACCGGCCATGGCCTCTCGTCGGGCGAGTTCGAGGAGGGCGGCATCGGCGGCTGGACGGAGGACGCCGTCGCCGTGCTCGATGAGGTGGCCGAGGGGCCCCAGGTGCTCGTGGGCTCGAGCATGGGCGGGTGGATCATGCTGCTCGCCGCGCTGGCGCGGCCCGGTAGGGTCTGCGGCCTGGTGGGCGTTGCCGCCGCCCCGGACTTCACCGAGGATTTGATCTGGAGCGCGCTTTCGCCCGGGGCGAGGCGGGAGATCGAAACGCGGGGAAAGTGGATTCGCCCCTCCGAGTACGATGAGGCGGGATACCCCATCACGCGCCACCTGATAGAGGAGGGGCGAGAGAATCTCCTCCTGCGCGGTTCCATCGCTATACGATGCCCGGTCCGCCTCATTCACGGATTGGAGGACGAGTCCGTCCCCTGGGAGGTGTCCCGAAAACTCATGGGCGCGCTCGATAGCGGTGATGTCAGCCTCACCCTCGTCAAGGGGGGCGATCACCGTCTCTCGGAGCCCGCCGATATCGGGCGCCTTATCTGGACGATAGAGGCGCTTTGCGGGGAGGTGGAGAAGAATCATTGACTAGCCGACGAAGTATTGTCCTGTTATATCATTGAAATAAAATCAGTTACATAAAAATAACCTTGCTCGAAAAAAAAACTTGACGGTCAGGGCTCGGGAGCCTATTGACGTGCCCCCCTCACGTCGGTCCATGCTGAATGAGAGGATTTTCGGTACTCTTTCGGCGTGACCGCCCGATTCGGGGGAATGATTCATGCCCAATAAGCGTCATACA
>JAVEPB010000182.1 GCA_030922375.1 bacterium
GCCCATGCCGCCCATGCGGACGCCCTCCTCGATGGTGACAAGGCGCTTGCACCGCCGGGCGAGGTCCACGATTTTCTCCTCGTCGAGGGGTTTGACGAAGCGAAGATTCAGTACGGCCGCCTGGATGCGCAACTCATCGAGTTGGGCGGCCGATTCCATCGAAAGACCGACCATTGGACCCAGCGCGATGAGGGCCACGTCTTCGCCCTCGCGGACAAGTTCGGCCTCGCCGATAGGCAGCGGTTCGATTTCCTCATCCATCTCGACGCCCTCGCCCGCCCCTCGGGGAAAACGCACGGCCGCCGGACCGGGATACTCGATGGCGGTGAGCGTCATGCGCTGAAGCTCGTTTTCGTCCTTGGGCGACATGACGACCATATTGGGCAGGCACCTGAGATAGGCGATGTCGAAGGCGCCCTGGTGCGTGGGCCCATCGTCGCCGACCAGGCCCGAGCGGTCGAGGGCGAAGGCGACGGGCACGTTCGTCAGGCAAACATCATGGATAATCTGGTCGTAGGCCCGCTGAAGGAAAGTGCTGTATATGGCGGCGACAGGTTTCATTCCTTCAAGCGCCAGGCCCGCCGCGAAAGTGACGGCGTGCTGCTCGCACATGCCCACGTCGAAGCATCGATCCGGAAACTCGGCCTGATAGTTCACCAGCGCGGTTCCCTCGAGCATGGCCGCCGAGATGGCCACAATTTTTTCGTCCTTCCGGCTCAGTTTGGCCATCGAATCGGTGAAGACCTTCGCGTAGGCCGGCGGGCCGGGAGCTTTTTTCTTGAACTCGCCCGTCTCGGGGTCGAATTTCGTGACGCCGTGGTAGGTGACAGGCTCTTTTTCGCTGTAGGGATATCCGTAGCCCTTCTGGGTGACCACGTGGACCAGGTTGGGACCCTTCATTTTCATCACGTTGCGCAAGGTGGGCAGGAGAAGGTCGAGGCGGTGGCCGTCCACGGGCCCGATGTAGCGGAACCCCAACTCCTCGAACAGCATCCCCGGCACAATGAAATTCTTGACCGAGTCCTCGACCCGGTCCATCAGCGCCACCGCCGTCTCGCCCACCATCGGAACCTGGGTGAGGAGCTTTTGCACTTCGTCGCGGACCTTGCGGGCGCGATTGGCCCATTCGCCGGTCATGATGCGCGCGAGATAAGAGCACATCGCGCCCACGTTTTTCGAGATGCCCATCTTGTTGTCGTTCAGGATGACGGTGACGTCGCGGTCCATGTGGCCGGCGTTGTTCAGCCCCTCCATCGCCATTCCGGCAGTGAGGCTGCCGTCCCCGATGACGGCGACGACGTTGTAGTCCTCGCCCTGGAGATCGCGGGCGGTGGCCATGCCGAGGGCGGCCGAGATCGAGGTTCCCCCGTGCGCCACGTTCAGCGCGTCGTACTCGCTTTCTCGCCTGTCGGGGAAACCCGCGATGCCGCCCCACTGGCGAAGCGTCTCGAAGCGGTCGCGCCGCCCGGTCAGTATCTTATGCCCGTAGGCCTGGTGGCCCACGTCGAAAATCAGCTTGTCGCGGGGGGTGTCGTAGAGATAGTGAAGCGCAACGACGAGCTCGGTGGCGCCCATCGATGCGCCCAGGTGCCCCCCCGTTTTGGAGGTCACCTGGATGATCATGTCCCGGATTTCGCTGACGACCTGGGGAAGTTCTTCCTCGCTCAATTTCTTGAGATCTTCCGGGCTGTCAATCCGGTCTAGCAGTTCGCCCATATCCTCACTTCCGCCGGAGCAGAACCTATCTTTTGCTTCCAAAAAGCGTCTGAATGCCTGTCGGAGCGTTAACTCAATGAGATTCCTTGCGTTCCAAGGCTTGCCCCAACATGCTAGTGGATGTTCAGAATCTCCGCAATACAATAAACCGGGCGAGGGCGGCGAGCGCCGGAGCCCCTCCCTCAAAAGCGGCCAGGGCGCCGATGGCCTCCTCGGCCACCCGCCGGGCCATCTCCTTCGAGGCATCGAGGCCGTGCAGGGCCGGATAGGTGACCTTTTCCTGGTCGGCATCCGTTCCCGTTGATTTTCCCATTAATTCAGCTTCGCCCTCGACGTCGAGAATATCATCGACTATCTGAAAAGCGAGCCCCGCTTTCTCTCCGTAACGGGCGAGGGCGCTCATCTCATCCGGGCTCCCGCCCCCGAGAAGCCCCCCCATATAGACCGATGCCCGAATCATGGCCCCGGTCTTCCGGCGGTGAATTTCCTCGAGTTCGGGAGGACCACTCACTTTCCCGCCGGCGCGGATGTCGAGAAGCTGGCCTCCCACCATGCCCGTCGCGCCGGCCGCTTCGGCCAGAATCCGGACGCCTTCCACGGTCCGTTCCGGCCCGGCCGAATCGGCCATCCTTTCGTCGGTCATGAGTTCAAAGGCCAGGGTCAGGAGGCCGTCTCCGCCCAGTATCGCCGCCGCCTCGCCGAATACTTTGTGGCTGGTGGGATTGCCACGGCGAAAATCATCATCGTCCATCGCGGGAAGATCGTCATGAATGAGCGAATAGGTGTGGATGCATTCCAGGGCACAGGCGGCGGAAAGCACCGATTCGGGCGCGCCGCCCACGGCTTCGGCCCCTGCGACGCAGAGGACCGGGCGAAGTCGCTTCCCCCCCGCGAAAAGGCTGTAGCGCATGATCCGAAACATTTCGGGGGGCTCGCCGCCTTCCTCCGGCACAAGGCGATCGAGGGTTTCCTCCACACGGACGGCCCACTGCTTCATATAGGCGGCGGCGTCCACCCGGGCGGCGCTGGAATCAAAGCTCATGCCGTTTATTCTTCCTCTTCCTCGTCTTCGCCCTCGAAAGAGCGAAGTGAGAGAACCTCCTCCGCTTCGCCCGCGAGTTCCTCGACGCGCTTTTGCGCGGAGTCGAGTTGCTCGCGGCAATAGCGGAAAAGCGTCACGCCTTCCTCATAGAGGCCCACGGCTCCCTCTAAAGGGGCTTCGCCGCCTTCGAGCTCTTCAACGATTTCCTCGAGGCGCTCAAGGGCCTCCTCGAAATTTTCGGGGCCCTTCTTCGATGAAGCGGATTTTTTCGCTGCGTTCAAGGTCCTTCTCCTCCTCTCAAGCTCTCCTCCACCCGGCAAGTCAGCATACCTTCGGAGAGACGCAGACGCACTCGATCACCCACACCAGCCTGCTCCGCCCGGCGGAGCAGTGCACCGTCTTTTTCCCTGTAGGCCAAACTGTACCCACGAGCCAGGACCGCCAGCGGGGATACGGCTTCCAGCCGCCCCGCGGCGCCGTGGAGAGCCGATGCTTTTCGCTCTCGGCCACTTTCATCCGCCAGCCGCAACCGTCGCATCATGTCCGAAAGGTCATCCAAGCTCCGGCGCACCGCAGCGTCCGGCGAGGAGGCGGCCAGCCTCGGCAGGATGGCGCGAAGACGGGAAAGGCGGGCGGCTTCGGCGTGCAGGGCCTCCCGCCACATGCGCTCGAAAAGGCTGTCCACCCGCTGCGCGAGAACCCCCAGGGCGTCCTCGGGACGCCGGAGGGTTCGCTCCGCCGCGATGGCCTCGAGGCGCGCTTCGAACTCACTGATTCGGTCCTCGGTCAACCGGAGCAATGTCTCGGGCATCCGGTCCAAATCGCGGGAAAGCACCTGCCAACCCCGGGCCACCACCTCGGCCGCCGCGGTCGGTGTGGGGGCGGCGGCGTCCGCAGCCAGATCGCTCAACGAACTGTCGATTTCATGTCCCACCGCCGACAAAACCGGGGTTTTGCAATTTACTATCGCTCGGACGGCCACTTCTTCGTTAAACGCCCAGAGATCCTCACGGCTTCCACCGCCCCGGCCCACGATGATCAGATCGGGCGCCCGTTCCATCCCCCGAAGTCCCCGGTCCGCGCGATGAAGAGCCGCCGCAATCGATTCTCCCGCCCTATCTCCCTGAACGAGGGTGTGCACCAGAACGACCTCGACGATGGGGGCTCTCTCGGACAGCACTCGAAGCATGTCCCGCAGGGCGGCCCCTTCGCGGCTGGTGACAAGGGCCACCCGCCGGGGACGGACGGGGAGCGGCCGCTTGCGCGCCGGGGAGAAGAGACCCTCTTTTTCGAGGCGCTCCATCAACTGGCGAAAGGCTACCTCGAGGGCGCCCTCGCCGAGCGGCTCCATCGACAGGACGGAGAGCTGAAAACGGCCGTCGCGCTCGTAGAGCGTCACGCGGCATTTCAACAGAACGCGCATGCCGTCCTCGGGCTCGAAGCGCAAGAATCGGCGGCGGCCCGAGAACATGACCGCGCCCACCTTGGCTGTGGCGTCCTTAATTGAAAAATAAGCGTGGCCCGAAGGATAGGTTCGCCAGGAGGTCACCTCCCCTTCGACCAGGACTTCGGCGAACTCCTCCTCGAGGAGGCCTTTGACCCTGAAATTGAGCTGGGAAACCGTATAGACGGGCGGCCCCGCATCGGTGGCGGCGGAGGGACCCAGAAGATCAGCGCTCACGCGGGTGTACTCACTCAGAGGGCGGGAGATTAGCCGGATACATGTTCGCGGAACGCCCGGACGGTATTGGCCATCAGCATGGCCACGGTCATCGGACCCACACCGCCCGGAACGGGGGTAATCGCCGAGACCTTCCCGACGAGGGCGTCATAATCACAATCGCCCACCAGCTTTTCGTCGACGCGGTTGATGCCGATATCGACGACCACGGCGCCCTCCTTCACCATATCGGCTGTCAGGAATTTAGGACGGCCGAGGGCGGCGACGACGATATCGGCCTCGCGGGTGACCGCCCCGATATCGGATGTACGGGAGTGGCAGACGGTGATCGTCGCGTTCTCGTGCAAGAGCAAAAGCGAGAGCGGGAGGCCTACAATCTTGGAGCGCCCGATCAGAGCGACGGATTTTCCCTCGATTTCGATTTCGTAGTGCTTGAGCATTTCGATGACGCCGGCCGGGGTGCAAGGGCGAAGAATCCCCTGCTTCAGGGCCATGCGCCCGAAATTCTCGGGGTGGAACACATCGACGTCCTTATCGAGGGCGACGGCGCGGAGGGCCTCTTCCTCGTTCAGGTGATCGGGCAAGGGCAACTGTATAAGAATTCCGTCCACTGCAGGATCTAAGTTAAGACGGCTTATGAGGTCGAGAAGGCTATCGAAATCGAAATTTTCGGGTACACGGTGGTCGAAGGTGAGGATGCCCAGTTTCTTGGCGGTACGCTCCTTGATGCGGACATAGACCTGGGAGGCGGGGTCCTCCCCCACCAGGACGACAGCGAGACCGGGCGGGCGGCCGGTCTTCGCGGTGAGGTCCTCGATTTCGGAGCGAAGCCCTTCCGTCAGTTTTTCGGCGACGGGCTTTCCCTTCATGACGATAGCGGAGGTTTTCTGTTCCATTTTCGGTCCATTTCGGCGGGAGGTCAGTCCAATCCGCCTCTCATATCACGATTCGGCCGTCTTTCAAAATGAATACGCAAAATGAACTCACCGCTCGCGGGTCGCCGGGTACCGGTCGCCGGGCCCCTGACCCCGGCAAGCGAAAATCACCCGGAAGTAACCTCTTACAAGGGGACAAGGAATACACCCCGGACAAAGGAGGGTGTCAACAATGCCGGCCCCGGCGGGGAGCCTCGATAAACCGGCGGGATCGGCGTTAAAATTGCCGGAGGCGGGGAATCGCCGGAAACATCTCAAACGGGAAATACAGGTGACCTTCAGGAAAATCTGCCATAGGGAATATTCGAATGAACGAGTTCCGCACACCCTATCTCACGGTCGATGTTATTATCGAAACAAGAGAGGGCATTGTACTCATTGAACGGAAAAATCCGCCCCCTGGCTGGGCCCTTCCCGGCGGATTCGTAGACTACGGAGAGAGCCTCGAGGAAGCCGCTCTCAGGGAGGCCAAGGAGGAAACATCGCTCGATATCGAGTTAATCCGCCAATTCCACGCCTACAGCGATCCGGCGAGAGATGCCCGCCAGCACAATGCCACCGTGGTTTTTATCGCCCGGGCCACAGGCGGGGAACTCAGGGGGCGCGACGATGCCCGAAGAGCAGAAATTTTTCGGCGGGAGAATCTCCCCCCCGCTATAGCATTTGACCATGCCCGGATTCTTGAGGATTTTTTCAGCGGAAAATATTGAATATTTCTGATTTCGCCTTTGTCTCCCTACTGCCCCGGTAGCGCTCGATAAATGATAGTGCGATAATATTCAGCCTCTTAGGCGGCTGATTTGGTCGCCTTTCGTTTTTGTACCAAGGCGGGGCTAATTGCTTTCGAGGGGAACATTTTCATGCGGTTTTTATACAGGTATTTCCGGCGTGCTGTTTTAGTCATCCGGCGCGATGTTCGAGCGGTTCTCGAGAGAGACCCCGCTGCGCGTTCGGTCGCCGAGGTGGTCCTCTGCTATCCGGGATTTCACGCCTTATTTTTTCACCGCCTTGCCCATTTCCTGTGGAATCGCCGGTTCTATCTTTTCGCCAGATGGCTCAGCCACCTGAGCCGATTTTTCACGGGTATCGAAATCCATCCGGGCGCCCAAATCGGAGAGAACTTTTTTATTGACCACGGGATGGGGGTAGTCATCGGGGAGACAACTCGAATCGGCCGGGGCTGCACGATATACCAGGGCGTGACACTCGGCGGCGTAAGTCTCCACAAAGGAAAGCGCCACCCCACTCTTGAGGACAACGTAATCGTCGGCGTTGGCGCAAAAGTCCTGGGGCCGAATACCATCGGCGCGGGCAGCCGCATCGGCGCCGCGTCGGTAGTCATCTCGGACGTACCTCCAGGCTCAACCGTCGTCGGCGTTCCGGGCAGGGTCGTTTATCAAGAGGGCGAATCAAGAATCGATTCCGAATCCTTCGAACATGCCAATCTTCCCGACCCTGTGGAATCCGCCCTGCAGGCCTTTAATCTTCGGATCGCCGAGCTCGAACGCGAACTCGACAACGTTCGCAACCCGAATGCTGAAAGGCGACCATGAGCCGCATGAACCCCGCCTACATGGATCACAACGCAACAACTCCCGTACGACCGGAAGTGGCCGAGGTGATCAACCGCTTCCTCGGGCCCGCTTTCGGCAACCCAAACAGCATTCATCGATTCGGAAGAGAAGCCCGCTCCGCGGTCGAGGAAGCGCGCGAACATGCCGCCAATCTTATCAGCGCGCTCAGCCCCGAGGAAATGATCTTCACCTCGGGGGGCACCGAAAGCGATAACTGGGCGCTCAGAGGGGCCATCTCCGCGGCGGGGGGCGGTGGACATATCGTCACCAGCGCCATAGAGCACTCGGCGATTCTCGATACGTGCGAAGTGCTCGAAAAATCCGGTGTCGAAATCACATACATCAATCCGAATCGCAAGGGCCTTGTATCCGCCGTCGAAGTCGCAGCGGCCATCCGCCCGGACACGCGCATCGTTTCGATTATGTGGGCCAACAACGAGGTGGGCACTGTTCAGCCCATCGAGGAAATCGGCGCCCTCTGCCGCGATAAGGGCGTCCTCTTCCATACGGATGCGGTTCAGGGGGTAGGCAAACTTTCAATCGATGTAAATCTCGCCTGCGTCGATCTCCTGTCGGCCAGCGGCCACAAAATCAACGCCAGTAAAGGTGTCGGCTTTCTGTACATTCGAAACGGAATAAATATCGACCCGATAATCACGGGGGGGGGACAGGAGCGCGATCTGCGCTCAGGCACGGAAAATGTCCCCTCAATCGCCGGGTTCGGCGAAGCATGCCGAATCGCGAAAAAGGAACAGCCATCCGAATCAGAGAAAATCGCTTCCCTCAGGGACAAGATGGAAAATGAGATCTGCGAGCGAATTCCGGACGTGGTGATCAACGGAGATTCCGACAATCGCGTTCCCGGAACCAGCAATCTCGGATTTCTCGGCGCGGAGGGGGAGACGCTTCTTATTCGGCTTGATCTTGAAGGCTTCGCGGTAAGCACCGGCTCCGCCTGCAGCTCGGGATCGACCGAGCCTAGCCATGTTTTGCTCTCCATGGGCCTGCCGAAAGATGCCATACAGGGCTCTCTCCGCTTCAGCCTGGGCTGGGGCAGCACCGAGGATGACGTGAGCCGCCTCCTTGAAATACTTCCCAAGGCGGTCGAGCGGGTACGTTCGATAGCTCCCCGAGCGCGGGCCGCCTCCGGGAGTTAGACACCGGAAATGGCGGCTAACAACTACCACTACAATGAAACCGTTCTGGCGCACATCGCCGATCCGCATAACTCCGGCATCATCGAAGACACGGATTGCATCGGGACAGGAACCAATCCCGCCTGCGGGGATGAAGTCACCCTCTACCTGAAATTCGACGGAAAGTTCGTCGCCGATGCAAAAATGGAGGTTCTCGGCTGCGGCGCCATCACCGCATCCATGAGCGCCGTCACTGATCTGGTCCGGGGAAAAACAATGGACGAACTCCTCAAGATCACCCCCGAAAATATCACCGACGCCCTCGGCGGCCTGCCCCAGCACAAGCGTCACTGCGCACGGCTCGCCCAGCGCGTCATTAAAAGCGCCGTGGAAAACCGAAGCTCCAACCAATAACAATCTACCCGCCTACTTTCGGCGATTCGATTTTCTTCTCCTAAAGGGCACCTTCTTGATTTCGTCGAAATCCCTGTAAAGGTATGAGTAGTCCTCCTCCAGCATCCCGCGCCGGGCGGCTTTTTCCAAGAACTCGAATGTCAGTCCGGCAAAATTTACATCGGCCCCGAGCTTTTCACCTATGGCGACGGCCAGGCCGACATCCTTATGCGGGTTATAGATTCTCGCCTGGGCGTTCCATGTTCCGTTCAAAATATTATTCGGAAACCGGTGACGGCTCGCATAACTGAAAGCGGTGGAAACGTTAAATACGTCGATCATGTCTTTCACCCGGATTCCCATGCGCTCGGCCAGCCGGGCCCCTTCACAGGTCGCCAGAAAAATCGTGTGCAGTACCATGTTGTTGAGCAACTTCATGGCGTGACCCGAACCGACCTCTCCCAAGTGGAAATGTTTTTCAACAAAGGGCGAAAAATATTTTTTTGTCCGGCGAAGGACCTTGGCGTCTCCGCCGATCATCAATGTCAGTTTTCCCTTCAGAATGCCTCCAGGGCCGCCGCTCATCCCGGCGTCCAAGTAGGCAACGCCCATTTTCTCCGCCCGGCGGGCCAGCTTTTTTGTTTCCGTTGGGTCCGATGTCGTCAAATCGTATACGACAAGTCCTTTTCTCGCGTTCCGCAAGACCCCATCTTTTCCTTTTAAGCAGTCTGAAATTTCCGCCGACGAGGGGACGATAAAAAAGATCACCGCGCATTTTCGAGCCATCTCGCCCGGAGGCGCGATCTCAACGTTTCGTTTCCCTTCGAAAGGCTTGCAGCACTCTCCCAGTGTATCCCAAGCCATTAAAGGCGCCTTTGTACGAGCCAACCTCTGCGCAACGGGACCTCCCATCCTCCCCAGGCCAACGACCCCGACGGGTTTACTCTCTGGCATATCCCCTCCCCTGGCTGTGAAATGAAACTGCCGCAATTGTCCTCACTCTTAGGCGCCAAGCCTAAGCGCAATTACACCTTTTTTACGAGTGTGTTAATAATAACCTCGCCATGGAAAAAAAGCGCGACCTCAGACCTCTTTTTGAACCCCGTTCCATTGCGGTTGTCGGTGCATCGTCCAACCTGAACCGAACCGGAGGAAGACCCATCCGCCTCCTCCTGGAGTATGGTTTCGACGGACCGATTTATCCTATTAATCCGAACCGCGATGAAATCGGAAATCTCAAAAGTTACCCGGATATCACGTCGCTACCGGAAACGCCGGAATTTGTTCTCTTTAGCACCCCTCGCGAGAAAAACGCCGCGGTCCTTCGGGAATGCGCCGCGCGGGGAGTAAAAGCGGCTGCCGTCATGTCTTCGGGATATGCCGAGGTTGGCGGCGATGGGGCAAAACTTCAGAGCGAACTGCTCCGGATTGCCAATGAGGCGGGCATGATCCTGCTCGGTCCCAACTGCATGGGCGTCGTCCACGTTCGATCCAGGCTACTCGCCACTTTCACCATTTCAATCCGGGAGGACGACCCCCTTATCCCCGGACCCGTCGCTGTTATCACCCAGAGCGGCGCCTTGGGCGCTTGCCTGCTTACCGGATTCCAGGAAAGCGGAACGGGCATCAGCTCCTTGGTCAGCCTTGGCAACGAGGCGGACATCGATTTCGCGGAGTGCGTCGATTATTTCCTCGACGATCCTCATACGAAGGTCATTTGCGGCTACATGGAGTCCGTCAGGAACAGCTCTCGCCTCCGCGCGGCCGCCGCCAGAGCATTGAAAATCGGAAAACCGATTGTCCTGCTCAAGGGAGGGGCCACGGAAGCCGGCGCCCGCGCGGCGATGAGCCATACGGCCGCGCTGACCACCTCGCACGGTGTCTTTTCGGCCTTCGCCAGGCAATACGGCATCCATCTCTGCGACACTTTTGACGAAATACTGGGAACGGTAGATTTTCTTTGCCGGACTAAACCTATCAAGGGAAAGGGCCTGGGTATTTTGAGTTTTTCGGGGGGAGCAGGTTCCCTCGCCGCGGACCACGCCGTAAGGCATGGATTCAAGCTTCCCGAACTCGCTGATAAAACGCGAACGATTCTCCGGGAGACCCTCTCTGATTACGCCCCCACGAGCAATCCGGTGGACCTCGTTTCGTTGATGGTGAGCCGGCCCGACACAAGGCCCCTTCAGGAGGTTGGCAGGGCCATATTCTCCGATCCGGGAATCGATGCCGTCTGTCTGATTATGGGAATTTATCACCATGTGGGTCCACAAATCGCCGAGGACCTAAGCGCTCTTTTCCGGGAAAGTCCGGTTCCCTTCGCCTGCGTCTGGGTAACCGGCCCGCGCGCGGACATCGAGAGACTAAGACGAATCGGCGTCCCGGTTTTCGAGGACCACGCCCGTGCGGTAAAAGCCCTGGCAGCGCTTGATGAGTTCACCGAAGCGGCGAAATCCCAAACAATCACGCCAATTGACTCCGCTCGGCGCGAGAAAGCGGAAAATCTTATCCGGGAAGCCGCGCCCTCTGAGGCCGGGATGCTCCCCATCGAAACCTGTTGGGCGCTTCTTGATATGTACGGAATTGCCCGGCCCCGGGAGAGCATCGTTTCCACCGAGGAGAGCGCCGCCGAGGCATGGCGAGGCATCGGCGGTCCGGCCGCCATGAAGGTTGTCTCGGACACGTTGATACACAAAACCGACGCGAGCGGCGTAGCCGTCGGTCAGAACTCGGAGGAAGACGTCCGCCGGACCGCGAGGAAATTTCTCTCGCTGGCGCCCGGCGCGAAGGTGCAAGTCCAGGAAATGGTGACGGGGGGAGTGGAGCTTCTCGCCGGGGTATCGAGCGATCCGACCTTCGGCCCTTGCGTGACGGCGGGGTTGGGCGGGATTTTCGTGGAGGCCCTGGGGGACGTGTCGCTCAGGCTGCCCCCCTTCGGCCCGGCCGAGGCCGGGAAGATGCTCCTTCATCTGCGGTCGGCGAAAATCCTGGACGGTTTCCGGGGAGGCCCGGCGGTGAGTGTCCCCGCGGCGTCGGCGGCCATCTCGCGTCTTTCCGAGATGGCGGCGGAGCTAGCCGCGACGATTAGCGAAATAGACATCAACCCCCTCATCGCCACCTCAAGCAGCGCCGTGGCGGTGGATGTCCGGATGCGAAAACACTAGAATTCCCGTTCGGGGTGCCCAGGGCGAAAATTTCAATCTCGGTCATCAGTCCGCCCGAGGCTGCCTCGGACGGCGGCGCTGAGTCGAATGTAAACATCTGAATATCCTGATATTATTGACTTAATGCCTCACAGAGAGGAGACCGGCCCCCGATGAGCAGCCGAATCACCCCCGAGGTCCAGGCCCTCGTCGGCCAGACCCACGGCCCCTTCCGGGTCACCGTCGAGGCCGGCGCGATCCGCAAGTTCGCGGACGCCATCGGCGACCCCGACCCCGCCTACCGGGGGCCCGACGCCCTCGCCCCGCCCACCTTCCCGACCACCTTTCGCCCCGAGGACCCCTACCCCGATCTCCCCCCGGACTACGGCGACGTCGGCCTTCACGCCTCCCAAACCTACGAGTTCGACCGCCCCCTCCGCGCGGGCGACGCCATCGACGTCTCCTTCACCGTCGTGGATATTTACGAAAAATCCGGCCGGAGCGGCGACCTGGTTTTCGTCGAAAGAGAGTACAAATTCACCGACGCCTACTCCAACGAGCGCATCGGCGGCGGCAAATGGATCTCGCTCCGGCGGTTCGACAAATGAGGCTCTCATGGTGACCTACAAGGCCGGGGACCCCCTCCCCGAAATCGTCAAGGACCCCGTGACAAAAGTTCAGCTCGTCATGTACGCCGGCGCGAGCGGCGATTTTAATCCCATCCACACCGACGACGAGGCGGCCAGAGCGCGCGGGCTAAAAGGCGTCATTGCCCACGGCATGCTCTCGATGGCCTTCCTCGGCCAGCTCGCCGAGAGCGCCTTCGGAGCCGGCAGCGTCCGCAAACTCGAAGTCAACTTCCGGGGGATGATCGTCCCCGGCGATGTCATCACCCTTAGGGGCCATGTCGCTGAAATCACAGAGGTGGACGGCCGCCCCCTCGCCCGCTGCGATATCGAGGCCCTAAACCCCTCGGGCGATGTCGTCACGAAGGGAGAAGCGGAGGCGTGGATGGAATAATGTCCGTGGTGGGGTCTACGCTATACGAATGACCAATTCGCAACCGCGGAATGCAGGAAAAACCAAACCCTGAAAAAAACTATTGTTTATGATTTCAGTATTTCGGGCAGGCGATTTCGCACCTCGGGGGTCGCCTGCTCGTAGGCATGGGCGATGCGGAATATCCGCGCCTCGGCGCCCGGCAGGCCGACTATTTGCATCGCCACGGGCATATTTTCGTTCGGGCTGAATCCCGTCGATACGACCTGGGCGGGAAAACCCGTGAAGTTATGAGGACCGCTCAGCGGCCGGCTTGCCCCAAGGAAGGGCACCTCTTTTCCGTTGACCGTGGCGGTGACCGTCTCGATGGGAGCTCCTACGCATACATACCCAGGGAGCAGCAAACCGTCATACGGCTCAAAGAGCGCCTCGGCTTTTCTGGTTAGAATCACCCTTTTCCGAAGCGCCTCGATATAGCTGTCCAAAGTCGTCCTCCTGGCGTTTTCCAGCCGGGCGCGGACATCGTCTCCGAATTTCTCGGGGAATTTGTCGAGATTATCCCGGTGGACCGCCAGCAGTTCCGCGTCGGCGATGGGCCGGCGCTCGGTGTTCAACTCCTCGGCGAACAAACACGCGACCGTTTCAATATTCGCCCCGAGGCCGCGAAGCACCTCCACCGCTTCAGTGAAGGCCCTTTCGACGCTTTGATCGATGTCGATTTGAATCAGGTCCGGGCAAAGCGCCAGCCGCAGACCTTCAACACCATCCTCGATTTCGGCGGAAAAATCGGGGACCGGCATGTCGGCCGAGGCGGAATCCGCCGGGTCGTACCCCGCCATCCCCTGCAAAATGAGCGCGCAATCCCGCGCCGAGCGGGCGAGGGGGCCGATGTGATCGAGACTGGTGGAATTCGGGAAGACCCCGGAGAGGCTGACGCGGCCGTATGTGGGCTTGAGTCCGCTGACGCCGCAGATTGCCGCCGGCCCCCGAATCGAGCCGCCCGTGTCGGTGCCCAGAGCGCCCGGGCACATCCGCGCCGCCACGGCGGCCCCGGAGCCGCCGCTCGATCCGGCCGGCACACGGCTCGTGTCCCAGGGGTTCGCGCAAGCCCCGTAATGGGGGTTCTTCGTTGTGGATCCGGCGGCGAATTCATGGGTGTTGCACTTGCCGATGACGATGGCGCCCGCTTCCCTGAGCCGGCGAATGCACTCGGCGTCTTTCGCGGGGACGTTTCGAGGATAAAAGCTGGAGCCCTGGGTCGTGAGAATCCCTTCCGTATCGATAATGTCTTTTACGCCGATGGGAATACCGTGAAGCGGTCCGCGATACTTGCCGCTGCCGATCTCTTCCTCGGCCAGGGCCGCCTCCGCCGCCGCCTCTTCATGGCACACCGTGATGAACGCATTGATCTCGGGATTCAGTTTGTCGATTTGGGCGAGATGCGCCTCCACCGTTTCGCGCGGCGAGATTTCACGCGCCCTGGTTTTTTCCGACAGTTCATGAACAGAGAGAAAACAAAGCTCCGGAGATGACATTATTATTTCTCCATGAAAATTCGGTCGAAATTCATGTTTATGCGGATTTGTGCGCTGACACTTTCAATCTAGCAAATTCCGGTCTTGCTTACCTTCCCCGGCGGCGTTTCCCGCGCGGCCGGAACGGGCCTTGACGCGGGCTCGCGCGGCCGGTCTGAAAATCCCGCCCTTCTACCGGGCCTCGCTCAGGGCGGCCCGCCCGCCGGCGCGGCTTCGGTCGATGAAGTGCCCGAAACCCGGGCTTTTCGCGAGCGTCCCCTCGCGCACCACCACCTCGCCCCGGACCAGGGTCATCTCGATTCCACCCTTCAACGTCTCGCCCTCTAGAAGCGAGTAGTCGGAGTTGGTGTGCTGATCCGCCGCGCGGACAATCGTTTCCCGCTCCGGGTCGATGACCACGATGTCGGCGTCCGCGCCCGGGTGGAGGCTTCCTTTCCGGGGATGGAGGCCGAGAACCCGGGCGGGGAATTCGCTCGTGACCTGAACGAGCCGATCCAGGGAGATGCGCCCGGCGGCGGCGCCCTCGCTGTAGAGGACCGGAAGAAGAGTCTCGATCCCCGGCGCGCCGAAGGTGGAGTCGATGAAGGACACCGCTTCTTTTTGGGCCTGGGTGTAGGGGGAGTGATCGCTCCCGATGAGATCGACTGAGCCGTCCCGGACGCCCTCCCACATTGCGTCGAGGTTCGGCCGGGAGCGAAGGGGCGGGGCCACCTTGGCGATCGCCCCCCGTTCGGCCACGGCGTTGTCGGTGACGGTGAGGTACTGGGGACAGGTCTCGGCGACGAGGTCCCGGCCATCGGCCTGGGCGCGCCTGACCTCGGCCAGGGCGGCGGCCGACGTGACGTGGACGATGTAGAGCGGACACCCGGCCATGCCGGCGAGGTGGGCCGACCGGGCGACGGCCTCTGCCTCGATCTCGGGGGGGCGCGAGCGCCGGAGGTATTCGGCCCCGTCGATCCCCTCGGCGATGGCTTTGTCCTCGAGATAATCGACCACCGGACCGTTTTCGGCATGGACCAGGACGATCCCTCCCACAGCGGCGGCGCGCTCCATGGCGGCGTAGGTGTACTCGTCCGGTATGCACCGGCCCCGGCCCCGCTTGCGGTAGCCCATCATGACCTTGAAGGAGGTGACGCCGGCGTCCACGGCCTTGGGGATTTCGGCCAGATAGTCGAAGTCCTCGAAGATCCAGGCGTGGAGGGAAAAATCGGCCACGCAATCCGCCTCGCCCTCCTCGCGGCAGCGGCGGAGAGTGCCGAGCATGGATTCGTCCTCCTCCCCGGTGGCGAAGGCGACCATGGTGGTGACGCCGCCGTGGACGCCGCTGCGCGAGACATCGCCCAGGGTGTCGCACTGGGAGGAAAAGGTGCGGAAGTGGACGTGGGGGTCTACCGCGCCGGGGAGGATGAGCCTGCCCGTCAGGTCGATTACCTCCTCTGAGGGAGGCGCTTCCCCGGCCGCGCCGGTCCAGGCGACCCGTCCGCCGCGGATGCCGAGGGCGGCGGCGCGGGAGCCGCCGCCGAGAACGAACGTGCCGCCGGTGAGAAGCCGGTCGAGTGGAGGGTTACCGGGGGAGGTGCCTGGACTCTGGGCCATCATGCGCACTCCTTCATGGAAGCCATCGTTTGGAATTCTTCACGGAAGATTCGCGGGGATTATACGAGATTGGGACCAAAAGACAGAAGCCCTCAGCGGGAGGCGAGGCTGGGGGGGGATATCCGGGGCCCGGGGGGAGGAAGCGGGCCAGATCGTTCGCCGCAAATCATCTCGCGGCTATGAAGAGCCCGGATTAGGCGCCGTCCTGGAATTCCGGCAACACGGTCTCGGCAAATAATTGCAACATCTTGAGTGTCTTTTCCTCGCCGTAGTAGGGCGGGTAGTACAGGACCAGCGAGGTCATCCCGGTCATCGATTGCAGCTTGTGGAGCCGCTCGATCACCGTATCGGGCGAGCCGTGCAAAAGCGTCGTCTGGACGAGTTCGTCGTAGTCAAGCTCCGGGTCCGCCCCCTTTTCCGAAACAAGGCCCATGTAGCCGCCCGCGCCCCGGGTTGTGAAATTTTTGAGGATACGCAGGATGCCCTCTTTGCTTTCCTCCTTCGCCTTGGCGTCGCTCTCGGCGACATAGACCCAGCGCGCTTGATCGATCTGTCCGAACGCCGGATTTCGGGACCACTGTTCGGGCGCATCTTTCAACTTCTCGCGATAAAACGCGGTCTGTCCGGCCAGGGTCTCGAACGCCGGCAAGGTGGACAGCATCAGGCCGAAGCCATGCCGCGCGGCAAACGCGATCGAACGATCAGACCCCGCGGCCATATAGAGGGGCGGATGCGGCTGTTGCACGCTCGCGGGAAAAATCTCGTAATCGCCGTCCACATCATGCCGGTAGTAGGCGCCGTCGTGGCGGACCTTCCTCGTATGCAACGCTTCGAGCACGACCGACAATGCTTCCTCCTGACGGTCGTGCCGGGTCTCGAAGTTGACACCAAAGCCCTCGAACTCATAAGGCCGGTAGCCGGAGCCGAGCCCCATGATGAAGCGGCCATTGGTCAGAATATCGACGAATGCGGCGTTCTCGACGATACGCAGCGGGTTGTGGAGCGGCAGCGTCATCACCGCCGTCCCCAGCTTGATTCGCTCGGTCTGAGGCGCGAGGTACGCGATATAGGCAAAGGGGTCCGGCAGGATGCCGTAGGCGTTGCTGAAATGGTGTTCGGCAATCCACGCGATGTCGTAACCGAGCCGGTCCGCTTCCTGTATCTCGCGGGTCACCCGCGCATGTACGCCGCGATGCGGATATGGCTCGGCGGACGTATCGGGGTGCGAGACAAAAAGGATCCCAAACTTCATAGGCGCGGCCGTCCCGGTTCTCGTTGGCGAAGCATGGTTGAAATGTAATCACAAAATCGAACCGGGTGCCACCATCCTCCGGTATGCAATGGAGGGGTTCGCAACCAATCGGGCCGCGTCGCCGAGATTGACGGCCGCCCCCTCGTCCGCAGCGAGATCGAAGCTGTAAACCCCTCGAGCGATACCGTCACCAAAGGCACCGCCGAGGCATGGATGGAGTGATCATAGCCCTTTGCCCCTCGTTCGGTTCATCTCTCCGAATGATGATACAATTCCCCGGAACGTAAGAATCGCCGTTAAACTCAGGGCATCCATCGATCCTTCGGGAGGCGCCAGTGGAACCGCCTGGGATGCAGCGCAAGCTCACCACCATCTTCAGCGCGGACGTCAAGGGCTACAGCCGCCTCATGGGGGACGATGAGGCCGCCACCATCCGGACCCT
Organism: bacterium; assembly: GCA_030922375.1. Lineage (GTDB taxonomy): Bacteria > UBA8248 > UBA8248 > UBA8248 > UBA8248 > UBA8248. Next base: position 17,445 of record JAVEPB010000182.1, read on the forward strand.
GACGGCCTTCCGCGAGATCATCTCCGCGAGCGTCGAGGCGCACGGCGGCCGGGTGATCGACTCGCCCGGCGACAACCTCCTGGCCGAGTTCGGCAGCGTGGTGAACGCGGTCGAGTCGGCGGCCGAGATTCAGAAAACCCTGAAAGAGAAAAACCGAGATCTCCCCGAGAGCCGCCGGATGGAATTCCGGATCGGGGTCAACGTCGGCGATGTCGTCGCGGAGGGAGAGCGCCTCTACGGCGACGGGGTGAACATCGCCGCGCGCCTCGAGGCCCTCGCCGAGGGTGGGGGGATCTGCATCTCGGGGGCCGCCTACGATCAGGTGCGGGGAAAGCTGGCCCTGGGTTTCGATTTCATGGGCGAGCAGAGCGTCAAGAACATCGCGGAGCCCGTCCGCGCCTACCGGGTGCTGACGGAACTCGAAGCCGCCGAGACAAAAGCGGCGCTGAAACCGGCGGATAATAAGCGGCTACGATGGATCGCCTGGGCGGCTTTGGCTGTTCTCGTCCTCGGCGGGGCGGCGGTCTGGGGCATTTACTTTAGGCCGACACGGTTTGAGCCTGCGTCCGTCGAACGGATGGCCTTCCCGCTCCCCAAGAAACCCTCCATTGCTGTCCTTCCCTTCGCCAACCTGAGCGGCGATCCCAAGCAGGATTACCTCGCCGACGGGATTAGCGAGAACATCATCACCGCGCTGTCACAGCTTCCCGAGATGTTCGTCATCGCTCGGAGCTCGACCTTCACCTACAAGGGCAAAGCCGTGAAGGTGCAGAAGGTGGCCGAGGATCTTGGGGTGCGCTACGTCCTCGAAGGCAGCGTTCAAAAAACCGGGGACAAGGTGCGAATTCACGCCCAGCTCATCGACGCCCTCAAGGGACACCACCTGTGGTCCGGGCGCTACGACCGCGAAGCCAAAGACGTCTTCGCCCTCCAAGATGACATCACACGGAACGTCGTCACCTCTCTCGAGGTAAAACTCACCGAAGGGGAGATAGCCCGCATCCGGCGAGCACAGACGACTAACGCCGAAGCCTACCGATATTCCCGGCTCGGACTTAAATTTATGCGGCGCGTGACGAAAGAGGATATGGTAGAAGCGCAGCGGCTTTACGAGAAAGCGGTCTCGCTGGACCCAAATTATTCCTATGGATGGGTGCTACTCGGCTACACCCATTATTTCGCGGCCAAAAGGGGCTGGGGCGGGGGCCCCGTTCGCAGCCCCCCAACGCGGGCCGAATAGATGGCCCGAAAGGCCCTGTCCATCGATCCATCCAACTCCGGCGTATACGACATGCTGGGCGTCCTCTCCCTCTACAAACAGGAGTACGAGAAAGCGATCTCCTATGCCAAAAAGGCGGTCGCCCTCGCACCCAGCAATGCCGAGGCCACAGCGCGCCTGGGCCGGGCCCTGGTCTTTGCGGGCCGGCCGGAGGAAGGACTTCCGTTCATCCAGAGGGCAATCCGCCTGAGCCCTTACACGCAGGCCGGCATCTGGCGCTACCTGGGTTATGCCTACCGCTCGCTGGGACAGTACGAGGAGGCGATCACAGCGTTCGAACGCGCCCGCGCCCGCAATCCCCGAGGGCGGCTTGCCCGCATCTGGCTCGCGATGACCTACGCCGATGCGGGCCGGATGGAGGAGGCCAGGGCCGCGGCCCGGGAGGTCCTCAAGCGGGAGCCCAGGTTCTCGGCAAGGCGGTATGTGAAACCCTTGGAGTACAAGGATCCCGCCGAGCGCGAGCGCGCCCTCGCCTCCCTGCGCAAGGCGGGGCTGCCGGATGTCGAGCCCGTGTCCTTGAAGAAGATGAAATTCCCCCTCCCCAAGAAACCCTCCATTGCTGTCCTTCCCTTCGCCAACCTGAGCGGCGACCCCAAGCAGGATTACCTCGCCGACGGAATCAGCGAGAACATCATCACCGCGCTGTCGCAGGTTCCCGGGATGTTCGTCATCGCCCGGAGCTCGACCTTCACCTACAAGGGCAAGGCCCTGAAGGTGCAAAAAGTGGCCGAGGAGATGGGTGTCCGCTACGTATTAGAGGGCAGCGTTCAAAAAACCGGGGACAAGGTGAGAATTCACGCCCAGCTCATCGACGCGGTAAAGGGCAACCACCTGTGGTCCGGGCGCTATGACCGGGACATGAAAGACATATTTGCCCTCCAAGACGAAATCACGATGAAGATAATATTGCCCCTGAGAGGGAAGCTCACGGGTGTGGGGCGGTCCCAGCTGCTTGGAAAAGGCACCGACAATCTCAAGGCCTTCCTAAAAACCTTGCAGGCGCATGAATATTTTTATCGTCTCACCAAGGATGACAATGCCCGGGCCCGGAGAATGGCGGAGCAAGCCATCGCCCTGGACCCGGGGTTCGTATGGCCGTATGTGAGGCTCGGTTATACGCACCTGATGGACGCGAGGTTTGGCTGGGACAAGTCCGGCAAGCGCTCTATCGCGCGGGCCGAGGAACTTGCGCAAAAGGCCCTCGCCATGGATGACTCCATCCCCATGGCCCACCGCTTGCTGGGGTACGTCTATTTTCTGAAAAGGCAGTACAAGATGGCCATCGCCGAGCAGGAGAGGGCCATCTCCCTCAATCCCAATTCGGATGGCGGCTATTATCTCATGGGGCTGGTTCAGTTCTTCGCGGGCAGGCTGGAGGAAGCCATCTCGTCGATCAAAAAAGCGATCCGTCTCAACCCTGCCGGCCCGTCCTTTCACCTGCAAATCCTGGGCGCCGCCTATGCCAGTATGGGACGGTATGAGGAGGCGATCGCGGCGCTCAAGAAAGCGCTCCCCCGCGCTCATAATCGTCTGCTTCCCCACCTGGGCCTCGCCATCACTTATAGTTTGGCGGGCCGCGAGGTGGAGGCCCGCGCCGCGGTTTCGAAAGTCCTCGGCTTAGACCCCAAGTTCTCTCTTGAGCGCGCTTCATTGATATTACCCTTTAAGAATCAATCGGATACAAAGCGATTTATTGACGCGCTGCGCAAGGCGGGGCTGCCGGAGAACCCGCCGCTTTCGCTCCCCGAGAAACCTTCGATCGCGGTGCTGCCTTTCACCAACCTGAGCAACGACCCCGAACAGGAGTATTTCGCGGACGGCATGACCGAGGACCTGATCACCGACCTCTCGAAGGTTTCGGGTCTCTTCGTGATCGCCCGGAACTCGACGTTCACCTACAAGGGCAAGGCCGTGAAGGTGAAGCGGGTGGCCGAGGAGCTGGGGGTGCGCTACGTGCTCGAGGGCAGCGTGCGCCGCGCGGGCGGCAAGGTGCGCATCAACGCCCAGCTCATCGACGCGAAGTCGGGGGACCACCTTTGGGCCGAGCGATACGACAGAGAGCTGAAAGATATTTTCGGGATGCAGGACGAGGTGATGCAAAAAATAGTGGCGGCCCTCAAGGTGAAGCTGACCCGGGGGGAACGGGAGCGCCTGGAGCGCCAGCACACCGGCAATCCGGAGGCCTACGACTATGTCCTGCGCGGGCGGGAGAGGGTTCACCTCTTTACGAAAGAGTCGAACGATGAGGCCCGGCGGATGTTCGAGAAAGCCATTGCGCTTGACCCGGAATTCGCGATGGCCTACGCGGGGCTGGGGGCGGTATATCTGCACCGCTGGATGTTCGGCTGGAGCCGCGACCCGAAGGTGCTCGAGCGGGCCACCGAGTTGGCGCTCCGGGGGAGGAGCCTGGACGAAAGGCTGCCCGAACCCCGAAAGGTGTTGGCCCATGCCAACCTATGGAGAAAAAAACACGGCGCCGCCATCGCCGAGGCGCGGCGCGTCATCGCCCTCGACCCCAACGACGCCGACGGCTATGCGGGCCTGGGAGTGATCCTGACCTGGGCGGGAAAACCGAAGGAAGCCATCGGCCTGGTCCGGCGGGCGATGCGCCTGAACCCCCGCTATCCCCCCACCTACCTGTGGGGCCTGGGTCACGCCCAGGCGATGACCGGAGATTTCGAGAAAAGCATCGACAGCTTTAAAAGGCTGATCGCCATCAACCGGGATTTCATGCCCGCTCACGCCTACCTGGCCTTCATGTACACCGAACTCGGCCGGATGGAGGAAGCCCGGCGGGAGATGGCCGAGGTCGGGCGAATCAGCCCGGCCGTCACGCCCGGCGACATGAGGAAAAGACTTCCCTATAAGGACGAGGCCAACCTCGACCGCGTGATTTCCGCGATGAGAAAGGCGATGAAATAGCGGGAGGGCGAGCAGCCTTCACCTTTACCCCTTGAAACCCCCTGCTTTTAACTGGTTATCCTCTGAAATCCTTCAACTCGACCGCGCGGGCGGTCTTGACGCTCTCGGCCATGGCCTCGAGGACGGCGGCGATTTCGAGTCCCTCGGCCCCGCCCGCCTCCGGGCGCTCGCCGGTTCGGATGCACCTGGCGAAGTGGGACAGCTCCTCCGCCACGCCGTCGCCCGCGTCCACGGGGATTTCCTTCCTGACCGTCTCGCCCGTTTTCTGAACGAAAAGCCTTGAGCCGTCCCCCTCGCTCCAGGCCCCGGCCTCGGTGCCGAGGGCGGAGACGGTGACGAACATGGGGACGACGGTCGAGGTGCCGACATAGCCGAGCGGCCCGCTCTCGAATTCGAGGGCGATGCCCGTCACGTCGTCGATGTTCGATTTACCGAAAAGTTTCTTGCTGAACGCTGCGAGGCGCTTCACCCGCCCCCCGGCGAAGGCCGAGAGCAAATCGACCATGTGGATGCCCAGGCCGGTCATCCCGCCCAGCGGGGATTCGGCGGGGTCGTTTCTCCAGCCCGCTCTCGGGGCCTGATAGCTGGGCCGCGAATAATTGGCCTCGAGTTGATGAAGCATCCCCAGCTCGCCGGCCTCGATCATCCCCAAAATTCGCCGGTTAGCCCCGAACCACCTGCGCTTGTGGCCCACCTGAAGAGTGCGCCCCGCCCGCTCGGCCGCCTCGATGATGCGCCTCGCCTCCGCCGCCGTCAGCGCAAACGGCTTTTCGACGAACAGGTGCTTGCCCGCCGAGGCCGCCTCGCAGGCCACGTCCGCGTGGGTCGAGTGCGGGGTTGCGACGATCACGCCCTCGACCGTTTCGTCTCTTAAAAGTTCCTCGTAACTCGCGGCCGGGCGGGCGCCGGTCTCCTCGGCAAAGGTGACACGGGCCTCCTCCACCGGGTCGAAACAGCGGACGATCTCGACCGCTCCGCTCCGGGCTGCGGCGGCGGCGAGGGTCCTGGCCCACTTGCCGAGGCCCACCGAGGCCAGGCGCACTTTTTCTTCGTTCATTTTATCTCCGGTCTCAACCTTAACGGTTGTCTCAGCCGCAACGGCTGTCCCACCGCCATGGCCGCGCCATCCGCCATGGCCGCGCCATTCGTCATGGCTGCGTCATTCGTCATGGCTGCGTCATCGTGCTCAGATCGCGGGCCGGGCTGTAGACCGAAACGATCCTGGCCTGGGTGAGGGTTTCGATGCGGTGGGGAAGCCCTCCGGGAATTTGAACGGCGTTGCCCGCCTCGACCTCCCGCGTGCCCTCGCCCTCAAGGGTGACCTTCAGCCGGCCCTCCAGGAGATAGACGACCTGCTCCTGGGGGTGGCTGTGGTCCTGAACCACGTTCGCCTCCCGGTCGAGGAAGAGCATCGTCAGATTACTCCCCTGGAGCACCTTCCGGTTCGTACCCTTTAAAACATCAAATTCCATCCCGTTCAGATCGACAAATCCCATCTTGAACTCCCCCGGTTGGGCGAGGCCACCGGCCACGCTCCTGAAAAAAAGCCAAAACATAAAATGGCAGTGAATATTGGTCCCAAAATACCATTAATCGTGGCCTGGCGCCCGGCGGCAGGCCCTGGCAGCAGACCTCCACACCCTGCCGGACCCGGGCCCCTCAATTTGCCCGGGCTCTCAACTAACCTGCACACCCCGCACGCACCGGGCGCAGCCCACCCGCGCTCCGGCCGGGCCAGCCCCGGGCGGGAGGAAATTTCGGGGCGCTCGCGTATAATCGCCCGTGCCCTCGGGCGGCGGCATCTTTCTTTCATCGGGCTTTCTTTCCCCAAGCTGGCCCGGACTCATACAGGCAGGAAAGGAGTTTTTCATGCGTCTCAAGGATAAAACAGCGGTCGTCACCGGCGCCGCTCAGGGAATCGGCCGGGCAGTCGTCCAGGCCTTTGCGGCCGAGGGCGCCCGTGTCGTCGCCGTGGACCTGAACGAAGAGGGCGGCGAGGAGACCGCCAATCTGGTCACGGACTCGGGCGGCGGGGCCGTTTTTCACCGCGCCGACGTGAGCCGGGTGGCCGAGGTCGAGGGCATGATGGACCGGTGCGAATCCGAATTCGGTCCCATCGACATCATGGTGAACAACGCGGGCATCGTCCGCGCCGCCATGCTCCACAAGATGACCGAGGAGTATTTCGACGCGGTTATCGCCGTTCACCTGAAGGGCACCTGGGCGGGCACCCAGGCCGCCGCCAAACGGATGATCCCGCGAAAGAGCGGGCGCATCATCAACGTCACCTCGGGCGCGGGACTGCGCGGCACCATCGGCCAGATCAACTACTCCTCGGCCAAGATGGGCATCGTCGGCGTCACCAAGAGCGCCTCGCGCGAGCTGGGCCGCTACGGCATCACCGTCAACTGCATCTCCCCGGCGGCGATCACGCCGATGACCGACACCATCCGGACCGACGAGCGCTTTCAGGCGAAATACCTCGAGCGCATCTCGCTCGGACGCTGGGGCACGGCCGAGGAAATGGCGGGGGGATTCGTTTTTCTCGCCTCGGACGAAGCCAGCTACGTCACCGGCATCGTCCTCCGGATCGACGGCGGCATGTCCACCTAAAAGCGAAAGGAAACCCCGTGGATTTTTCCCTGACCGACGAGCAGAGCGCCCTTCAACGGATGGCGCACGAGTTCGCCGAGCGGGAAATTCGCCCGATGGCCGCCGAGATGGACAGGCGGCCCGACCCGAAGGACCGCCACCCGGTCGAGGTGCTCGAAAAGGCCAGCCGGGTGGGGCTGAGAACGCTGGGCCTCTCAGTGGATTGGGGCGGGGGCGGGGCCGACATGGTGACGCTCTGCCTCGTGGGCGAGGAGCTCGGCTGGGGCGACCTGGGCACGAGCGTCATCCTCGAACAGGACTGGAAGATGTCCCGGGTGTTCGAGACGATGATGAACGAGGAGCAAAAGGCCCGCTACCTCCCCGCCTTCGCCTCCGACCACCACTACCACTTCAGCATTGCCGGAACCGAACCCGATTCGGGGTCGGACAACATGATTCCCTACAACGACCCCGCCGCCGGGATGCGGACGAGCGCCGTCCGCGACGGCGACGGCTGGCTCATCAACGGCATGAAGCATTTCATCTTCAACGCCGGGCTCTCGAAACTCTACATGGTCAACACGAGGACCGACCCCGCGGTGGGCGTCGCCGAGGGTTGCACCTACTTTCTCCTCACCCCCGAGATGGAGGGCTTCTCCTTCGGTCGCTATCACGACAAGATGGGGATGCGCCTCGGGCCCAACCGCGAGCTTATTTTCGACGATCTGCGGGTGTCCGACCCGGACCGGTTGACCGAGGTGAACGGGGCGGCGGCGGCGCGAAGGAAGGTGCGGGGATCGAACATCGAGGCGGTCTCCCCCTGCCTGGGCGTCGCGCGGGCGGCTTACGAGGACGCGCTCGAGTACGCCAGGAACCGCGTCCAGGGCGGGCGCCCCATTATCGAGCACGAGGCGGTCGGCTTCTTGCTCGCGGACTGCTTTGCGGATCTGGAGGCGGCGCGAAGGCTCCTGCACTACGCCGCATGGACCACCGAGGAGGCCGATCGCTTCGACCCCAAGATGTCGTTCATGACCAAGGCCTTCATGGGCGAGACCTGCTTCCGGGTCGCCACCCGGGCGCTCGAGGTCTGGGGCGGGATGGGCTACATGACCGAGGCGCCGATGGAGAAATACCTCCGCGACGCGACCGCGTTTCTTCACTCGGAGTCGACGAACCAGGTCATGCGCATCCGCTCGATGCCGTTTCTGTAATATTCCGGAAAAACTATTCCTTATCCCTATCCCGGAATCAGCGCGACCTTATTCCCCTTCACCCGGAGCCCGGTGCCGAAGGGCTCCGATAGCGCGCGCAGGAAACGGACGATCTCCTTCCCGGCCCCCGTGCGGGGGGAGAGAATCGCCGGGGCGCCTCCGATCCCGCAGCGGCAGGGAATGATGTAGGGGTCGGTGATTCCTTTTTTCGACATATCCCCTCCGAAGAGAAACGTCTGATGGGTCGCCTCGGTGAAAAACGGCTCGACGATATCGAAGATGAGATTCCCGGTGCAGTGGACGATGGGACACCCTTTATAAAACTCTATCCCCTGTAAAACGTGCTGGTGGCCGCCGAAGATGCCCGAGGCCCCGGCGTCGATGGCGGCGCGTCCGATTTCGCGCTGATAGTCCTGGACATCGTGGGACATGCTCGCCCCCCAGTGGTTGCCGACCAGAACCACGTCGGTTTTATTCCTGAGCGCCGCGATCTCGCGCTTCATCCGGGCCAGGTCGGCGGGGGCCGTTTTCGTCGTCACCAGCATCTCGGAGCCCGGATATTCGATGGGGTTTCGTCTCGGGGTGTAGCTCGTAGAGACCCGCATCGGGTTCACCCCCGGTTCCTTCGCTCCGGCGGCCGAGCCCTGGGGCAGCGTCGTCGAGTAGGCCAAAAGGCCTATCTTGAGGCCGTTTCTGACGAGGACGACCGGCTCTTTCGCCTCCCGGAGATTCCTGCCCCCGCCCGTGAATGGGATTTTTTTTGCTTCGAGCAGGGAAAGCGTATCGAAGAACGCATCCTCCCCGAAGTCGAGCATATGGTTGTTGGCGATGGTGAGCGCGTCGAAACCGGCCTCTAGAAATCCCTCGATCAACTCGGGACCTCCCCGGTGATGGGTGGGCTTTCCTTTCATGAGCTGGCCGCTCGTCGAGAGGTTGTGCTCGAGGTTAAGGAAGGCGTAGTCCACCTTCCGGAACAGTAAAGCCGTCTTGCCGAGCAGGCCCCGCCCGCTCTTGCGGTCGGGTGCGACATCGCCGCCGGTGAGAAAAGTGCATGTTTTGGCGATTCTCCGGGCCGCCATCACACCAGCTCGTAGATATCAAGGAACATGCCCTTCACATCACCGCCCGAGAGGTGGCCGACGAGGACATCCTCCGTCTTGCCCGGCCCGCCGCTGATCGCCATGTGAAGATGGACGTAAGGCTGAGGGTCGTCCCAGGTGACATCGCCCAACGCCGGTGGGGGGTTGTCGGGCCAGGTGATGTTCCCCAGCGCGACCAGCTCGCGCCAGTCATCGAAATGGCGGCGGTCCACGTTGAACCCTTCCATATCCTTGAATCCGGTGAGCATTTCGGTCTTCTGAAGGGCCCCGAAAAGAAACACCGAGGCCGAGCGGATATTCTTCTCCTTCACGAACGCATCGACCACGCCGTAAAAATCGTCCTCCTCCTCGAGTTTCATCTGGAAAATACGGCCCAGCTTTTTTTCCTCGACCTGCATCGCAGCCTCCTAGTCGTTCATCAAGAAAAATTAATTATGATTCCGCGCCGCCTACCGGGCGCCCTTCGCCTCGTCGTAAACGCGGCCGAGCCCGCCCCTGAAAGTGTCCATTCGCTGCTGAATCCAGTATTCCCCGCGCGAGGTGTCGGCCCAGAAGAACCGGTCGAAAAACGGGTCCGAGACGGCTTCGTCCTTCTCCCGGCCCTCGGCGGCGAGGTCCTTCATCTTTCCCAGGACGGTCGTCAAGTACTCCTTCAACTCGACCACCTCCTTCATTCCGCCGATGGGGCCGTGTCCCGGCACCACCCGGTCGGCCGGAAGGCCCTCGATAAAAGAAAGCGCATCGATCCACTCCTGGACGTTCGCGTCCCTCAGCCCCGGGCAAGGCTCGTTGATGACGATATCGCTGGCGAAGATGACCCTCTCCTCGGGGATGAAGATCATCGAGGTGGCGGGCGAGTGCCCCCCGAGGCGGTGAATCTCGAAAGTCAGCGGTTCGAGGTGGAGCGTCATCGAATCCTCGAAACAGACGTCGGGCAGGGGAACCGGGGCGTCGGTGATCTGTCTGGCCTCCTCGGCGAGGCCGCGATCCTCGAGGGTTTTGGTGAAAATTTCCTTGGAAAATGCGTTGTCGCCCTTCGAGAACTCATCGAACACAATCTGGGGGGCGATGAAGGTCACCTCGTCCTCGATAAAAGAAGCGCCCGTCGTATGGTCTCCGTGATAGTCAGTCGCAATGAGGTAGCGGATGCCCAGCGGGCTCAGCCCCCGGACCTCGCCCTGCCAGTCGAGCGAGTCCGTCGGGCGCACCGGACTGTCGAGCAGAACCACCCCCCGCCCGGTGAGGGCGGCCCCGACGTTCGCCCAGTCGTACGCCGTCTCCGCGAACAGTCTTTCGGTCAATTTTTCCACGAGGTTTCCTTTCTTGAGGCTTCCTTTCTTGAGACCTTCTTTCCAGCCCGGCCGGCTTTCTTGCCCGGCTTTCTTGCCCGCCCGGCAGGACTCACCCGTCCGGCAGGACTCACCCGCTCGCGGGCGGGTTCAAGATCAGATGTCCGGTCCGGCGATTATGCCGCATGCTGGGGCGGCGGCGCACACCCGAGAGAGACAAAACTCACCGCATCGGCGAGTAGTCCACGGGGCGCCATATCTCGGATTTGCGCGACGTGAGATAAGGGTCCGAACAATCCCGCCAGCCGGCGAGCTTGCCGGCGGCCTCGTCCACCTCGGACCAATGGTTGAGGTCGCGGTAGGGCCAGATGTGCAGGAACTCGTTCAGGATGCCCGAGGCGAACTCGCTCGCCGGGTTCGAGAAGGCGGCGGCGAGGGGGGAGAGTCTTTCTCTTTCGGGAAGATGCTCGGCCCAGGCGGCGCCGAGTTTTTCCATCGTACCGGCCTGAAAGGTGTCGCTCCTTATCTCATAGAAACCGCCCATGGCGCCGGTGCGGGGCTCCAGTCGAAAAGAAGCGGCCGCCATCAACCGGGTCTGCTGGTACAAAATCTTCTCGGCCTTCAGGGGCGGCCACCATGAGGCGTTCTGCGCCTCATCGCGCGCGCTCTCGCGGTGAGCGGAATTTTCGTACTCCCAGATATGAAACATGCGATCCAGATCGCCGATGGCCGAACGGAAAAAACATATCAACCGGGAGAGCTTCACCCGCTCCTCGACAGTGCGCCTGAAACCCTTGATCGCCTCGTCAAGACTACCCTGCGTGAACGTATAGGCCCGCACTTCATAGAGCATTTTTTCCTCCTCCTGGCTGACTGAATTCGTCCGACCGCCACGCCATGTAGTATGATTCGCATACGGTCGCACAACCGGGCGAAAGCGGCAATATTCCGGGGCGGCGCTCAAAGAAAGCCGATTTAACTCAGGGAGGATTCATGGAACAGCTTGAAAAAACGATGTATTCGACAATAGAGACCATCGACAGCGAGCGGGTTCGCCTCGCCACGTATTTCAGGACCCTCGGCGCGGACGACTGGAAGAAGGAGACGTATTGCCCGGACTGGAACGCCTCCCAGATTGTGGGGCACCTGACCCTCGGGGCGCAGTTTTACGCATCGACCGTGGGAAACGGGCTCGAGGGGAATCACGGATTTCCTCTCGGCGCGAGCGACCGCGAAGAGTTCATGGCGCTTCGTACATCGATCATGGACGAGATTGCCGCTCTCGATGGAGACACGCTCGTGGATCGGTTCGATGAGGACACGCGGAAGGTCATCTCGCTTTTCAGGTCGCTCGGCCCCAAGGACTACGAAAAAACCGCCTGGCACCGGCGCGGCATCTTGCCCATCCCCTATTTCGTGATCCAGCGCACCTACGAATTCAGCCTCCACGAGTGGGACATCCTGAACGAACCCGGCGCGCCGCTTCACCCGGCCGCGCTCGATCAGGCCGCCGATAACCTCCGCCTCCGGATTCCAATGATTTACAACACGAACCCCGACCTCAAACTCGAAGGCCGGTTCCGCTTCGAGACCACCGACACGGGCCACGTCTGGGCGATGTCCATCGAAAACGAAAAGGCCTCCGCCTTGAGCGAGGCGGAGGGTGAGTTCGACGTCTCTCTGTTCGCCCCGGCCAGCGATATGATCCTGATGGCGACGGGGCGCGCCGACATCGACGCGAAGGAAGCCACGGGCGCGTTTCGCATCGAGGGCGAGACCGCCAAGGCGCGGGCCCTGATTCCGGCCATATTCTTCCCCAACTAGGCCGCCGCCACCGGCGCGCGGGATTCGGCATTTTTCGACAGCAAAGGGAGATTACATTGGATCTGATGTCTATCGGTTTACTGGTGCTCGGGCTCGTGGTGGGAACGATTCAGGCCGCGACAGGCGTCGGCTGGGGCGTCATCACCGTTCCCGCCCTGTTTCTCATCCCCGGCATCAAGGCGCAGGAGGTCGTCGCGGTCTCGATGCTGGCCTCACTGTCCAACACCTCCATCGCCTCGTTCGAGAATATCCGCCACGGAAACATGAACTGGCGATACGCC
>JAVEPB010000183.1 GCA_030922375.1 bacterium
GTGAGGGTGAGCGACGTGGACGCGGAGATGCGCCGCGTGGCCAAGGCCGTTAACTTCGGCATCGTTTACGGCCAGGGCGCCTTCGGCCTCTCGCGGACGCTGGACATCCCGCAGGGCGAGGCCAAATCCTTCATCGACACCTACTTCGAGCGTTTCGCCAAGGTGCCCGCCTTCGTCCAGCAGGTTATCGCCGAGGGAAGGGAGCGCGGCTACGTCACCACGCTTTTCAACCGGCGGCGCTACCTGCCCGACCTGAACAGCCGGAACCGGAACCTCGTGAACGCCGCCGAGCGCACCGCGGTCAACTCGGTAATACAGGGAAGCGCCGCCGACATCATCAAACGCGCCATGATCGCCATCTCCGCCCGCCTCCGGAAGGAAAAAAGGAAGGCGCGGATGCTCGTCCAGGTGCACGACGAACTTCTCTTCGAGACGCCGCCGGGGGAGCTCAAGGTGCTGGAAAAGCTCGTCGCCGAGGAGATGGAGGGGGCCGTCGCCCTTCGCGTTCCCGTCGCCGTCGAATCGAGCGCGGGCGAGAACTGGGGCGAGGTGCACTGATCCGCCCCCGGTTTTACTTTGCCGGGTTGACCCCCTAGAATTGCCGCGCGTTTTATCCGAATCGATCCGGGGCGGGCTAATCGATCGGTTCCCGGATATCAACTTAGAGAGTATAGCTTTCCCATGCCAAATCTTTACGCCATCGGAGACATTCACGGCCAGCGCGGAATGCTGGACATGCTGGTCGAGAAGGTTCCGTTCGAAAAAGACGACGAGATCGTATTCATCGGGGACTACATCGACCGGGGGCCCGATTCGCGCGGCGTCGTCGACGCGGTGCTGGAGTTCAAGCTCTCCTACCCGAATACGACCTTCCTGCGCGGAAATCACGAAGACATGTTTCTCGATTACATCAAGGAGGAGGGAAACTATCCCCGGGGCATCTTCACGATGAACGGGGGGATCGAGACCCTCCACAGCTACGGCATCGACCCGAGGGTGGGCCCGCCCAAGGTGCCGCCGCTCCATATGGCTTTTTTCGAGGAGCTGGGCTATCTCCACGAGGCGGGCGGATTTGTTTTCGTCCACGCGGGCTTGCGCCCCGGGGTTCCGATGGACGAGCAGATCGAAAAAGACATGCTATGGATACGCGAGGATTTTTTCGATTCGGACGCCGATTTCGGAAAGCCCGTCATTTTCGGTCACACCCCGATGCCGGAGATTATGGACAAGCTCCCCCGTTTCCTCGGGATCGACACCGGCGCCGCCTACGGCGGATGGCTCACCTGCGTCCAGCTCGAGGACGCCCGGATCGTCAACACCTATCAGATTCACTCGAACGATCTAGAGGGGTGATCCTCCAAAGGCCCCGCCCCAAGGTATTCGTAAAGTGAGCGACGAACCCGAATCCCCGGAAAGCGAAATTCTCGGCCTTCTCGCCAAAGAGGACCGCGCGATGGCCGTGCGCGAGATGATCCGCTCGCTGGGCGTGCCCTCCGACGCGCGGCCCGCCTTCCGCAAGCGGGTGCGCGCCCTCTCGGCCGACGGCGTTCTCGTGCGCGTGCGCTCGCGCTACGCTCTCCCGAAAAGCCTTTCCATCCACCGGGGAAAATTCCGGGGCCACCGGGATGGCTACGGTTTTGTCGCCGTCGATGGCGAGGAGGGAGGCGCGCAAAGCGGGACCGATATCCTCATCAAGCGGGGGCGCACAAGGGGGGCCATGGACGGGGACCGGGTGGCCGCCCGGGTGGAGCGTACCGGGCGGGACGGCCGCCGCGAGGGAAATATTGTCGATATCATCGAGCGTGCGCACAAAACCCTCGTTGGCCGTTTCGTCACCGACCGGCGGAGGGCCTGGGTCGAGCCGCAGGACAAGCGCATCGGCCACATCATTCTCATCGCCGCCTCGAAGCGGGGGGGCGCGCGAAACGGGGAGTGGGTCGAAGTCGAGATCGAAAGCTACCCCGGCCCCCGGGAGGAGGCGCGCGGCGAAATTGTCCGCTCGTTCGGCTACCCGGACGACCCGGCGGTCGAGCAGGAGATGATCATCGCGAAGTGGGGTCTTCGCGATGCCTTTGCTGCCAGGGTTCTGAAAGAGGCCGAAGGGCTCCGGCCACCCTCGGAGGATGAGCCCCTCCCCCGCGGGGTGGCGGATTTGCGCGAACTCGAGGCTTTCACCATCGACCCGCGCACCGCCCGTGATCGCGACGATGCGATATCCATCGAAACCCTGCCGGACGGGCGCCGCCGCCTCGGCGTTCATATCGCCGACGTGAGCCATTATGTCCGCGCGGGTTCGGAGACCGATGAGGAGGCCGCGCGGCGCGGAAACAGCGTCTACTTCCCGGACCGCGCGCTGCCCATGCTCCCGCCCCTCCTTTCGGGCGATGTTTGCTCCCTCGGAGAAGGGGTGGTGCGGCGGACCCTCTCGGCGCTTCTCGATTTCGACTCCAAGGGCCGCCGGGTGGACTTTCGTCTGACGGTGGCTCGGATACGCTCCCGGGCTTCGCTTACCTATGCCGGCGCCGGCGCGGTTCTGGAGGGCGCTGAAATCCCCGAGCGGGAGGAGTACGAAAGCGCGCTGGCGCATCGCGCCCCGCTCGAGGAGCTTGCCGCCCTGGCCGGGCAGCTTCGCTCCCGCCGGGTGGCGGAGGGGAGTCTCGATTTCGATCTCCCCGAGCCGGTTATCCAAATCGACGAGAAGGGAAACCCAACCGCGATCACCCGCGCCCCCCGGAACGAGGCGCACCGCCTGGTCGAGGAGTGCATGCTGGCGGCCAACCGCGCTGTGGCCGAGAGGCTTGCGGAAGAGGCGGGCGCCGCCGTTTTCAGGACCCATGCCGGCCCGGACGAGGAGTCCATCGAGGGTGTGCGGGGGGCGCTCTCAAGGCTGGGGCTCCATACTCCTCCTGCCGATGAGTTGATGCACGGAATCGGGCTCCAGGCGGTCATCGATGCGGCGGCGGGGGAGGACATCGAGCGCTATGTGAATCTTCTCGTGCTCAAGAGCATGAAGCTGGCCGTCTACGAGGCGGACCCCGCCCCCCACTTCGGACTTGGTTTTGAGCCCTACACCCATTTCACCTCACCGATTCGCCGCTATGCCGACTTGCTCGTCCACCGCCGGCTCAAGCGGCTCATGCGCGGCGACCGGAGGAAGCCGGATCGAAAGCGACTGGTGGAAATTTGCGCGGATATTTCCGAGCGTGAACGGCAGGCGCAATATGCCGAGCGCGAGATGGCGGACTTTCACAAGGCCCTCTTGATGAGGAGCCGAATCGGCGACCGATTGACGGGGCATGTTTCCGGCGTGACGGGGTTTGGGGTCTTCGTCGAACTCGAGGAGAATTTCGTCGAGGGGATGATCCCCCTCGAGTCGATGACGGAGGATTATTATATTCACCTGCCCGATGAGCATGCCGTCCTGGGCGAGCGCACGGGGCGGCGGCTTCGACTGGGCGATCCGGTGACGATCCGCGTCGCGGCCTCGGACCTCGCCCGCCGCGAGGTGACTTTCCAGCTCCTCGCCGGTGGCGGCCATGGGGTTCCCTCGGGAGCCACCGCCGTCCGCCGGAGCGCCAGGACGGCTGGCCGGAAGCGTCCCCAACGCACAGCCCGGGGCGGCTCCACCAGGAGCGGGCCCGCCCGAAAATCCAAGCCCAGTCGGGGCGGCCCCACCCGGAAAAAGCCCGCTCGAAAAAAGGGGGGCAGACGGCGGTAGGTTTCGAGAATCTGGGGATGGCGGTACAGGTCTGAAATTCCAGTGGCGAATTTTGGGCGAATGTCCTATATTCCTCATCGACAGAGACGAGGGAGCCGGTGCGCCGGTCTCCCTCGTTTGCGTTAGTCCGCATTGGATTGGACGGGGTTTGGAAATTCACGCTCCGGGCCGATACTGTTTGGAGGCGGGCGGTTTTTCGACGGCTCGAAATCGAGTATGAAAACGAGTATTCGAAATTCAGTAAGTATTCGAATTTGAGTAGAGGGAGGGCCGGTCATGGCGGGCGGAATCAAAATTATTGCCGACAATCGCCGCGCTCGCGCCGACTACACCATCGAGGAGACATTCGAGGCTGGCATCGCCCTGACGGGAACCGAGGTGAAGTCCCTCCGCGAGGGGAGGGCGAACTTGAAAGAGAGCTACGGCGACGTCGTGGGAGGAGAGGTTTGGCTCGTCGGCTGTCACATTAGCCCCTACGCCCACGGGAACGTCAACAACCACGAGCCCACCCGCCGGCGAAAGCTCCTCCTCCACAGGCACGAAATCAACCGGCTCTTCGGTAAGACGCAAGAGAAGGGGCTCACCCTCGTACCGATGAAGATGTACTTCAAGCGGGGCCGGGCGAAACTCGAGCTCGGCCTGGGCCGCGGCAAGAGACACGGCGACCGGCGCCAGGAGCTGAAAGAGCGCGCCGTCAACCGCGAGGTCGCCCGCGAACTCAGCAACCGGAACAGGGGTTGAAGCGGCCCGGCCGACGGCGGACAGACAATGAATATTCCCCCCCGGCGGAGATGATCGCCCCGCCGGGGCGGGCTTACGAGACAAGGGGGCGATCCGGTTTCGACGGGAGGACATGACGACTGAGTTGCGCGTCGGGGACGCCACTTGGCCCCGTTAACAATGTGGCAAAACACACCAGCCGACACTGAGCTGGCTCTCGCTGCTTAACAGCTAGCGAGCGTCCCGCCTCTCCTCGTCCGCGGGAGGGGGCCGGGACGCCATGAAGCGGACTAGCCGGCGGCTTCTTCGGTCCGTAGGAGACGCCAGCGAAATTTAACCGGACTAGCCCGGAAGAGAGCCCGCCGGCGGGCGCGAGCCCGGGCGAAACCTAAACCGCCGGACACACGCGTAGACGCTCAGGACGGA